>DATFON010000001.1:0-12641 GCA_035265465.1 Solirubrobacterales bacterium
TCACGGGTCGCCTGCGAGGTGGCCGACGAGTGCGTGCAGATCCTCGGTGGGTACGGCTACATGAAGGAATACGAGATCGAGCGTGCCTATCGCGACGTGCGTCTCAACCGCATCGGCGCCGGCACCGACGAGATCATGCTCGAGGTCATCGGCCGCAGCTACGGGCTCTGAGCAACCTGGATCACATCCGCTCGTACTACCACGCCCTGAACACGGGCGACGTCGAGCTCATCGCCTCCCACTTCACCGACGACGCGGTCCACTACTACACGCGCCTCGGACCGCACGAGGGCGCCAGAACCATCGCCGAGAACGCCCGCTGGGGGATCGACAACCTCGACGGCCAGTGGTGGTTCGAGCACGGGATCGCAGACGGGGACGAAGCGGTCATCGAGTGGACGATGACCTGGCGCGACCCCGAGTCGGGCGAGCGGCGGCTGAACCGCGGGACCGAGTGGTTTCGGCTGCGCGACGGCAGGATCAGCGAGATCCGCGCTTACCACCACGGCGATGCCAAGAACCCGCGCGGCGACCTGCTCGGCTTCGACTTCGCCGGCCGGGGCTACACGACCATGGACGACGAGTGAGCGTCGTCAAGGACACGGGCGTCCGCGCGCCGCTGCCGCCGTTCACCGACGAGCACGAGGAGCTCCGCGAGAGCGTCGGGCGCTTCGTCTCCACGGAGATCGCGCCGCACGTCGACGAATGGGAGGAGGCGCGCGAGTTCCCGCGGGAGCTGTTTCGCCGCTGCGGCGAGCTGGGCTTTCTGGGGCTCAAATTTCCCGAGCGCTATGGCGGCCAGGGCGGCGATGTCCTGCACGACGCCGTGTGGATCGAGGAGCTCTCTCGCGCAGGTGGATCGGGCGGCGTGGCGGCGGGCCTCAACGCGCACGCCCAGATCGCGATGCCACCGGTGTTCAACTTCGGCACCCCCGAGCAGCGGGAGCGGTGGATCGTCCCCGGGATCAAGGGCGAGCTCGTGGGGGCGCTGGGGATCACCGAGCCCGGCGCCGGATCGGACGTGGCGGGGCTTCGCACGCACGCGCGCAAGGTGCCGGGCGGATATGTCGTGAACGGCTCGAAGACGTTCATCACGAACGGTGTGCGGGCCGACTTCCTGGTCTGCGCGGTGAAGACCACCGAGGCCGGCGGTCACCACGGGATCTCATTCCTCGTGCTCGAACGAGGCATGCCGGGCTACGAGGTCGCGCGCAAGCTGGAGAAGATGGGCTGGCACGCATCCGATACCGGCGAGCTCAGCTTCAGCGATGTCGAGGTCCCCGCCGAGAACCTGCTGGGCGCGGAGAACCAGGGCTTCTACCTGATCATGGCCAACTTCCAGTGGGAGCGGCTATCGATGGCGATCGGCGCCGTGGGCGGGATGCGGAAGGTCTTCGACGTCACCCTCGCCTACGCGAAGGACCGCGAGGCGTTCGGCCGGCAGATCGGTCGCTTCCAGGCGATCCGCCACAAGTTCGCCGAGATGGCGACCACGATCGAGGCATCCCGGGCGATCACCTACAACGCACTGCGGTTGTTCGCCGCCGGGCACGACGCGAGCGCCGAGGAGGCCGACCCCCGCAGGGTGATCGAGGCCACCGCGGGTTCGCTCCGCGAGGTGACGATGGCGAAGCTGTTCACCCAGCGCGCCCTCCTCGAGGTCGCCGATGAGTGCCTTCAGATCCACGGCGGTTACGGCTACATGCGCGAGTACGGCATCGAGCGCGCCGTGCGCGACGCTCGGCTCGGCCCGATCGGCGGCGGGACCGACGAGGTCATGAAGGAGATCCTGGGAAAGCAGCTCGGGCTGTAGCCCCGGATAACCTCAGGTTGATGGCAACGGCCACCCAGCAACCCGCGACCTACGCGCTCCCCGAGGAGTTCCTCGACTTCCAGGAGACGATTCGAAAGATGGTGGTCGAGCGGGTCGCGCCGCGAGCGGCCGACATCGACGCCCAGGCGGAGTACCCGCGCGACCTGCGCGAGCTGTTCGCCGAGCACGACCTGTTCGGGCTGCCGTTCGACGCCGAGTACGGCGGCACGGGGACTGGGACGTTGATGCTGAACATCGCGGTGGAGGAGGTGGCGAAAGCCTGCGCGTCCAGCGCGCTGATGCTGATGATTCAGGAGCTCGGGACGCTGCCGATCAAGCTGTTCGGGACGCAGGAGCAGAAGCAGCGATTCCTTCCGAAATGCGCCGCGGGCGAATGGTCGCCGGCCTTCGCACTGTCGGAGCCCGACGCGGGATCGGACCCCGGCGGCATGCGCACACGCGCCCGGAAGGACGGCTCGGAGTGGGTCATCGACGGCACCAAGAACTGGATCACCAACCTTGGCGTGGCGGACTTCTACATCGTGTTCGCCGTGACCGATCCGGAGGCGGGCCACTCCCACGGCATCTCGGCGTTCGTCGTCGAGGCGGATCGGCCGGGCTTCTCGGTCGGCAAGCTCGAGCACAAGATGGGGATCCGTGGCTCGCCGACCGGCCAACCGATCTTCGACGGAGTCCGCGTCCCGGCCGAGAACCTGATCGGCGACGAAAACGGCGGGTTCAAGCTCGCGCTATCGACCCTCGATCGCTCCCGCCTCGGGGTCGCGGCGCAGGCCGTCGGCATCGCGCAGGGCGCTACCGACTACGCCGCGGCGTACGCGAAGGAGCGCCAGCAGTTCGGAAAGCCCATCGCCTCCTTTCAGGGGATCCAGTTCAAGCTCGCCGACATGGAGTCACGCACGGCCGCGGCTCGGGAGCTCCTGTACCGCGCCTGTGCCAAGGTCGACGCCGGCGACCGCGACATGGGGAAGTACTCCGCGATGGCGAAGCTGTTCGCCTCCGACAACGCGATGTGGGTGACCACGGAGGCGGTGCAGGTCCTTGGTGGGTACGGCTACGTGAGCGAGTACCCGGTGGAGCGCATGATGCGCGACGCGAAGATCACGCAGATCTATGAGGGCACCAACGAGATCCAGCGCCTCGTCATCGCCCGCACCCTCGGCTGACACCTCGCGACGGAGCATCCGACTCCGCTCGGGACGGCGCTAACGCTGCGGTCGACGCCTCCACGACCCCCAGGCGAGCACGAGCGTCCCGGCAAGGGCGACGAAGATCCCGAGGCGCAGATCGGCGTCGAACTCGTATCCCGACAGCGACGTCGGCGTGAAGACCATCCGCAGCACGATCACCGCAGTGGCCGCCAGCGAGAGGCCCAGGAGCCGCGTACCCGAGCCGTCCCACTCGATCCCGCGCCCACCGGACACGACGGCGCCGATCGCGAAGATCGCGGCGGCGAGCACGACCAGGTTGCCGAGCGTCGCCAGCCATCCCGCCCCGCTCCACGCCCCGAATTCAGCCGGAACGACGTCGCCGGGGCTCGCGGCATCGGCAAGCTGTGCGCCCGACGCCGCGTACCAGGGCGCCACGAAGAGGCCAAGCAGGACGATCAGCGCCCCCGCCACGGCGGTCATCTCCCCCCGTCTCAGGCGGCTGAGATCGATCCCCATCGGAGCGGTGGAGCGATCCTCCATGCTCTCGCGTATTCCCCATGGGAGCGGGCTAAGCGCCGCGCGCGAGAAACTCGTCGAGGCCCTCGCGAGCTCGCCGCCTGACGGCTCCGCGCACGATCGGCGTCCAGTCCAGGATCAGTCCTGGTCGCCTTGCAGAGGTCCGAACACCGGATCCCGGACCGGGCGTCGGACGTGGCGGCGACTGTCGATCGTCTGCCCGGATACGGTTCCCGCCCACCCCGGAGACCGCTCGAGAGGAGACACGACACAGATGGGACTACTTGACGGCAAGGCCGCGATCATCACCGGGTCCGCCCGTGGTATCGGACGGGCGACGGCCGAGCTCTTCATCCGCGAGGGCGCGAAGGTGCTGATCAACGACATCGATGGCGACGTTGCGGAGCAGGCCGCCGGCGAGATCGAGGGCGAGACCGCCGTGTTCGCCGGAGACCTCACCAAGCCGGGCGTACCCGACGAGCTGGTGGCGAAGGCCAACGAGGCCTTCGGTCAGGTCGACATCGTCGTCAACAACGCCGGCTACACCTGGGACGGCGTGGTCCACAAGATGAGCGACGAGCAGTTCCAGGCGATGCTCGACATCCACACCGTGGTGCCGTTCCGCGTGATCCGGGCGCTGGCGCCGCACTGGCGGGAGGCCGCCAAGGCGGAGCGGAACGAGGGCCGTGAGGTCTTCCGGAAAATCGTGAACATCACCTCGATCTCCGGAACGATGGGCAACGCCGGCCAGGCCAACTACTCGGCGGCGAAGGCGGGCGTGACCGGACTGACCAAGACGATCGCCAAGGAATGGGGCCAGTTCAAGGTCAACGTCAACGCGGTCGCCTTCGGGTTCGTCGAGACCCGCCTGACGCAGGCGAAGGAGGAGGCCGGCTCCATCGAGCGCGAGGGCGAGAAGATCGAGCTTGGCATCCCCGAGCAGCAGCGCGCGATGGCGTCAATGATCATTCCGCTCGGCCGCCCAGCACAGCCCGGTGAGGCCGCCGGCCCGGTGCTGTTCCTGGCGTCAGACCTTGCGAACTACGTCCACGGACAGATCCTGAACGTCACCGGCGGACAGTTCGGCGGCATGACGACCTAGCGGTCTGGCTTTCGTCGCTCCTCGGCCAAGGGCTCTCCCGACTCGCCGGTCACTCCCGGCGGCGGCCACGGGCCGAACCAGTTGTCGCGCGCGCCGTCGATCGTGATCACGCATCCCGAGAGGAAGTCGCCGGCGGGCGAGGCCAGGTAGGCGATCATCCACGCCATCTCCTCCGGCGTCCCCAGCCGCTGGAGCGGGATGGTGCGGGCAACGTTCTCGCTGACCTCTCGCGGATACTTCGTGCGGAGGACCTCGGTGTCGAACTGACCCGCGGCGATCGCGCAGAGCTTGATGTCGAACCGCGCCCATTCGATCGCAAGCGTGCGCATCATGTTCTCGACCGCGGCTCGGGCCGCACCGGAATGAACCATCCCCGGCATCCCCTGGTGCGGCGACAGGGTGACGCTCACGACCTTTCCGGAGCCCTGGGGGATGAATGCCTTGGTGGCTGCGGAGTGGGTCATCTGCCAGGTCCCCTGGACGTTCAGCTCGATCACGGTGCGAAAGCCCTTCGGGGTGATGGCCTCGGCCGGGCTCATGAACTGCCCGCCGGCGTTGTTGACCAGCACGTCGACGCGACCGTGACGCTCGATCACGCCGTCGAAGAGCGAGTCGACCGCCTCGGCGTCGCGAATGTCCATGGCCTCGCCCTCCGCGAGGCCGCCGGCCTCGCGGATCATGGCCAGGGTCTCCTGGATCGGCTCCGGGCGGCGTCCGCATCCGATCACGGTGGCACCCAGCGAGGCAAGCTCGATCGCGGTCGCTCTACCGAGCCCCGTCCCGGCGCCCGAGACGACGCAGACCCGGCCCATCAAGAGGTCCTCGCGAAAGACTTGCGACGCGGCTTGCAGGGCCATTCGGCGCGAGCTTACCCCGCTACGCTGACCGGTCCATGAAGGTCCACGCGGAACCCAAGTGGCTGAGCGGGCCCCTGCCCGGCGGGAGCACCAGGGCGAGCGTGACGGTGGAGCCGCTGTCCGGAGGCGAGGTCCACTGGCCGATCCAGGCCATGGAGGCACCTGGCGGCGCATTCGAGAGCCTCAAGGCGACCGGCCTCTTCACACCGCGCTCCAAGTGGCCGTGGGTCCCGTGCCCGGCGTTTCTGATCACCCACCCGACGGTGGGGCACATCCTGGTCGACACGAGCCTGCACCCGTCGATCGCCGCCAAGCCGAGCGAGAATTTCGGCCGCGTCGCGGCACGGGTCGCCCAACCTCGGGTCGAGCCGGGGCGCGACCTGCCGGCCCAGCTTCGCGAGCGCGGCGCGGACCCGCGCTCGATCCGGCTGGTCGTGATGACCCACCTTCACATGGATCACGCCTCTGGCATCTCCGACTTCCCCACATCCACCTTCGTGCTGAGCGACGCGGAGTGGCGGGCAGCGACGAGCGGCTCGCGGCCGATCCTGCGCGGCTACCGCCCCGAGCACTACGACTACGCCTTCGACTACCGCCTGATCGACTTCAACGGCCGCCACGTCGAGTCCTACTCCACCTTCGGGCGCACGTTCGACCTGCTCGGTGACGGCAGCATCCGCCTCGCGTTCACCCCCGGCCATTCGCTCGGCCACATGTGTGTGGTCATGCGGCTTCGCGACCGCGATTTCGTGATCGCGGGCGACGCCGTCTACACGGTTCGCCAGCTCGAGGGTGGCCCCCGTCAGCCACGACCGGCGGACCCGCATCTTTGGCGCCGCTCGCTTCAGGAGCTGCGCCTCTTCCACCGCGAGTACCCCCAGGCCGTGATCGTGGCGGGCCACGACCCGGAGCAATGGTCGGAGCTCGACGAGAAGTACGAGTAGGGGCCGGAAGAAGGCACCCAAGGCAGCGCTGACTGGGTGCCGGGTGCGGGTCAACGCAATCTGCATCCACCTGTCGGATGCAGATTGACTTGACCCAGCGTTCACATCGGGTCGGGTGAATTCGCGCCCATCTGTCAGGCGTAGATCAACTTGACCCGCGCCGTACCCGCCCCTACTCGCCGGTTTTCCACCCGAGCCCGGGGCCGGCTGGCTCAGACCACCCGCTAGCGCGCCTGGCCCGCCGGAAGCTTGCGCTCCGTGCGGTCGCCGATCCCCTCGCGCAGCGCCTTGATCACGCCGCGGCGACCCTTTGCCTCGAGCGCGTCGTACATCTCGCGAACGTGCTCGAAGACCTGCATCGCGACCTCGATCTGCCGCTCCCTCGTAGGCGCCGCGACCACATCGAAGGCCAGCGGCTCGCCGTACTGAACCGTGACCTTGGGGAAGCGCAGCTTGCGCCATCTGCGGACGCCGAGCGAGCCGTGGATCGCCACCGGAATGACGGGAACGCCCGACTGCAGCGCGATCCGCCCTACCCCCGGGCGTGGCTCGCGAAGGCCACCGGTCCGAGAGCGTCCTCCCTCCGGGTACATCAGCATGCAGCCGCCGCGCTCGAGAATGGTGAACGCAGTCGTGAACGCCTCCTCGTCGTGATAGCCGCGCCGGATCGGGAAGGCGCCGCCGTGCCGGAAGATGAACTCGATCACCGGGTTCGAGAAGAGCTGCGACTTCGCCATGAACCGCACCTTCCGGCGCAGGAAGACGCCGGCGAAGAAGTGGTCCCACTGGCTGAAATGGTTGGGGGCCAGGATTACCGGCCCGGTTCGGGGGACGTTCTCGAGCCCGATTGCGCGCAGCCGGTACATCGCGAGGCATGGCGGCGTGAGGATGATCCGCGCCAGGTCATATACCCAGTCGGGCTCGCGGGTTCGGGACCGCTCGTGGAAGCGGTCGAAGTACTCCGCCGGGCGGGGATCCTTGTAGACCTGTGGCTTGAGGTCGGCCATCGCGAAATCGCCGGCATGCCGGCTAATCGCTCCTACCCCGGCGCATCGCGGTGGTTACGAACCCGCATCGGCCCTATCGGCCCCGCCCAGCCCCTGGAGCGCTCGACCGCCCGAGCCCACTTGGCGACGAGGCGCTCGCGCTCGTCCTCGCCCATGCGCGGCTCGTACCGCGCCGCCTCACGCCACATCGACTCCACCTGCTCAGCATCCCAGATCTCGGTCGCGATCCCCGCCAGGTACGCGGCCCCGAGCGCTGTCGTCTCGGGGATCTCGGGCACGATCACGGGCACCCCGAGCACGTCGGCCTGGAACTGCATCAGCCAGCCGTTCGCGACCCCCCCGCCGTCGGCCTTGAGCATCTCGAGTGCCTTGCCGGCGGCGGCCTCCTGAGCCCGGACCGCGTCGACCGTCTCATACGCGATCGCCTCGAGCGCGGCTCGGGCAAGGTGCGCTCGTCCCGTCCCTCGGGTCAAACCGACGATCGTGCCGCGCGCGTATGGGTCCCAGTGCGGCGAGCCGAGTCCAGTGAGGGCGGGCACGAAGTACACGCCGTCGTTGCCTGCCAGCGATCGCGAGAGCTCCTCCGTCTCCGCCGCCGAATCGATGATGCCGATGCCGTCCCGGAGCCACTGGACCGCCGCGCCCGTCACGAACACCGCCGCCTCGAGCGCGTAGTTCGTCTCGTTACCCAGGCCCCAGGCGATGGTGGTCAAGAGCCCATCCCCCGGCTCCGGTGCCTCGGTTCCCGTGTTCAGCAGCACGAAGCTGCCGGTGCCATAGGTGTTCTTGGCCAGACCGGGACGCGTGCACGCCTGCCCGAACAGCGCCGCCTGCTGGTCACCAGCGATGCCCGCCACGGGGACCTGGCCGCCGAAGGCGTCGGTGGTGCCGTAGACCTCCGCGGAGGTAGCCGGTTGCGGCAGCGCCGCGGGGTCGACTCCCATGAGGCCGCATAGCTCCTCGTCCCAGCGCAGCTTCCGGATATCGAAGAGCATCGTTCGCGACGCGTTCGAGTAGTCGGTGACGTGGCGCCCCGTGAGCTTGAACACGAGCCAGGAGTCGATCGTGCCGAGCGCCGCGCCGCGGGCGGCCTCCACGTTTTGGAGCAGCCACTCGATCTTCGTGCCCGAGAAGTACGGATCGATCACGAGGCCCGTACGCTCGCGCACCAGCTGCTCGTGCCCGCTCTCCCTGAGCTCGTCGCATCGCGCCGCGGTGCGACGGTCCTGCCACACGAGGGCGTTGTGCACGGGCTCGCCCGACTCGCGGTCCCACGCGACCACCGTCTCCCGCTGGTTCGTGATCCCGATGCCCTCCAGGCTCGCCCCGTCGATACCGGCGTCGGCGATCGCACGCGACGCCACGTCGCGTGTCACCTCCCAGATCTTTGCGGCGTCGTGCTCCACCCAGCCGGGTCGCGGGAAGTGCTGCTCGAACTCCGAGTACGCCCGGCCGGCGATGCGCCCCTGCCGATCGAACACCAGGCACATCGTGCCCGTGGTTCCCTGGTCAATCGCGAGAATCACGGCCGCAGGCTATCTCCGGCTCCACCACACGCGGGCGAAGTCGGCCAGCTGGCGTGCGCGATGAGCGAACCCGCGTGCCGAGCGCCCCGTGGAGCGATGCTCGAGATCGAGCTCGAACTCCCGCACGGTGAAGCCGGCGCGGACCGCGTCGATGGTCATGGCCGTCTCCATGCCGTAACCGGGCGCGAACGGGACCACGGCGCGCAGCACCTCAGCGCGCATCGCCCGCTGCCCGGAGATCGCCGCACCCGCCCGGTAACCGCAGCGCTGCTCGATGACCCACCGCGCGAACCGAAGCGCGATGCCGAAGCCCCCGCCCACGCGGCGGGCGAACGCCCCAACGGCCAGGTCGCACTCGCCGCCGGCCACCGCGGCGACAAGGCGCCGCAGCTCGCGCGCCGAGGCCCCGAGATCGCCGTCGCACAGCAGGAACACGGGCGGCTCGCCCAGCTCGGCGAGCGGGGCGACGGTGGTGGCTGCCGCGGTCGTGCTGCCGCCCTTTCCGTGCGGGCGGCGGCGGCTGATCACCTCCGCGCCGCTGGACAGCGCCAGGTCGGATGTCCCGTCCTTCGAGGCGTCGTCGGCGACCACGACCCGGGCGCCCGGGAACGCCTCCTTGAGCGCCTCGATCGTGGCGACGATCCGGTCCGCCTCGTCCCTCGCGGCGACGATGATGACCGGGTCTCCTGTTGCCTCCGCGGACAAGGCGGATATTCTGCCGCGCCATGCCGGAGATCACTGAATCCCGATTGGCGTGCCCGCGGGGGCGGCGCCTGCCGAGCTGGGTGCCGCACGTGGCCGAAGCCAATAGCGGCGACGTATTCGCGAGGCCACGGGTGGCGATCCAGCGACGGCATGCGCCGTCATCCGTGGGTGCGAGGATCGGGGTTCAGTGATCGACATCCCCGCGCACATCACCGGAACCGTGTGGAAGATCGAGGTCGCGCCGGGCGACGAGGTCGACGAGGGCGACACGGTGGTGATCCTCGAATCGATGAAGATGGAGATGCCGGTCGAGGCCGAGGATCCCGGGACCGTCAAGGAGATCCGCTGCGGTGAGGGCCAGTCGGTCCAGGAGGGCGACGTCCTCGTCGTCCTCGAGTAGCGGCATGGCCCCCGGTCCCGGCGACCAGCGATCGGAGCTCGCCGGCGGGAAGCTCATCCTCGACCACCCGGCCGAGGCGGTCGCGCGGCTGACGATCGCCAACCCGTCGCGCCGCAACGCGCTCGACCACGACATCCTCAACGCGCTCGCGGAAACGCTGCCGAAGCTCGATCGGGGAATCGAGATCCGCTGCGTCGTGATCACCGGCGCCGGGGACCTGTTCTCCGCCGGCTACGACATTGGCGGGATCCCCGACGAGTCGTTCGCCACCGACGCCGAGGCCCTCGTCGCGCATCCGTTTCACGCGGCAATGGAGGCCGTGAGCGCGCATCCCTACCCGGTTCTCGCCGCCATCAACGGCCATTGCCTTGGCGGTGGGCTCGAGCTGGCGGTTCGGTGCGACCTGCGCCTGTGCGTAGTCAGCGCGAAGCTCGGCATGCCTCCGGCGAAGCTCGGCCTGATCTACAGCCACACCGGGCTGCAGAAGTTCATCGACGTGGTCGGCTATACGCGCACCAAGGAGCTGTTCCTGACCGGCCGCAACATCAGCGGCCCGCGCGCCATGGCAATCGGGCTCGTCAACGACACCGTGCCCGACGACCGCCTCCCGGAGGAGGCCGTGGTGCTGGCGTCCGAGATCGCGGCGGGCGCGCCCCTCAGCGCCCGGGGCAACAAGCGCGCGATCGAGACCCTCAACCTCTATCCACGGCTGACCGAGGAGCAGGAGCGCGAGCTGATCGAGCTGCGGCGCTCGTGCTTCGAATCCGAGGACTTCCGCGAGGGGATCAGGGCGTTTGCGGAGAAGCGCAAGCCCGAGTGGCGCGGGCGGTAGCGGCGACGGGCGCTGCCCCTACTTTCCCAGCTTCGCCCGCAGCCTCAGCACCCGGTTCACGGAGTCCTCGAACGCCGGGCGCTCCAGCGCCCCGTTCCGCAGCTTCTCGCGCAAAGCCCGACCCGCCTGGGACGCCGCCTTCTCGCCCGTGAACAGCAACAGGTCCGCGCCCGCGTTGGCCGCGGCGACGCCCACCTTGGCGGGGCCGCCGAAATTGGCCGCCGCGGTGGTCTCGAGCGAGTCGGTGATCGAGACGCCCCCAAAGCCCACGCGTTCGCGGAGCTCTCGCGTTGCGATCGCCTTGGTGAAGGCGGCGGGGCGGTGCGAGAAGTGGGTGTAGATCGCGGTGCTGAGCATCACGAGCTTGCCGTGCTTCGCCGCGAACGGCCCGTACGGCCGCTCGTCGATGCGGCGGAGCTGGGCGCGGGACAGCCTGATCTTCTGGACGGCGAAGTCCGTGTTCTCCTTGGCGGCGCCCAGGCTCGGGAAGTGCTTGCCCGTGGCTGCAACTCCCTGCCTTTGCATGGCGGTCGCAAACGGGACGGCCGTGCGACTGACGCGCCCCGGCTTGCTGCCGAAGCTGCGGTGCTCGGAGCTGATCGCGCTTCCCGGCCTGCCGACATCCAGGACCGGCGCCAGGTTCACGTTGACCCCAACGCCCGTCAGATTCCGACCCGTCTTCGCCCCCTGGCGGCGGCTGTAGCGCTTGCCGCGTCGGCCCATCTCCTCGGCGGAGGCGTTCGGCGGTCCCGCGAGGCGCTTCACCAGCCCGCCCTCCTGATCGATCATGACCAGCAGCGGGCTGCGCAGGCCACGTGGCCGCTTGATCCCCTGCAGCTGCCGGATGAGCCGCCGAGCATGGCGCTTGGTCCCGAGGTTCTCGTCGAACAGGATCACCCCGGCCAACTTCCCCTTGGCGATCATGCGCTTCACCTTGTCCGGGACGCTCGCTCCCGAAAAGCCGGTGATGAGCCGCTGTCCCGCGAGCTGGGCGATCGAGAGCTTGTCGGCCCGGGACTCGCGTTTCGCCGTGCCGTCCGCCAGCGCGACCCAGATCACGGCGCCGATCCCCGCGACGATGAGGATCGCTGTGATGCGGCGTCTCCAGAACGTGAGCTTCCCCGGCAAGCCGGGCCATCCTACGCCGCGACGCCGTCCGAGGTGACGCCTAGCCTTCGCGCGTGCCGGTCACGCAGATCCCTGGGCCGATCCCACGACCCCTTGCCTTTCGATGGCGCCGCTGATCACATTCGAGGAGGCCATGGAGCTGGGCGCGCTCTCCACTCAGGAGGAGATCACGGGCCTGGTCGAGCGGGCCTGGGAGGTACGCACGGAGCGCTTCGGCGACGCCACCGACATGTGCTCGCTGGTCAACGCGAAGTCCGGCGGATGCGCCGAGGATTGCGGCTTCTGCGCCCAGTCGCGCTACGCGGAGGCGGATACGCCGATGCACGCGATGATGGAGCCTGAGCAGATCCTCGAGCACGCGCGCGCCGCCGAGGCGGCGGGCGCGCATCGCTTCTGCATGGTGACGCAGGGGCAGGGGCTGTCAAAGCGCGACTTCGAGAACGTGGTCGAGGGGGCGAAGCTGGTCGCCGAGCACACGAACCTCAAGCGCTGCGCCTCGATCGGGCACATGTCCGTGGATCGTGCGAAGACCTTGAAGGAAGCCGGCATCCAGCGCGTCCACCACAACGTGGAGACGGCGGAGAGCTACTACCCGGAGGTCTCGTCCACGGTCCGCTACGAGGGGCGGCTGCGCACGATCTC
>DATFON010000002.1:0-6520 GCA_035265465.1 Solirubrobacterales bacterium
ACCGCGGCGAGCGCATGCTGCGCCCCGGTGCGCTCACGGCCCTCTCCGGCAAGCCAGGCGAGCATCGATTGCGCCACGAGCATGTGGACCGTCTCATCGTCGATCTCCCCGACGCCCACCGTGCCGGCGGGGTCCCGAAACGTGGCCACCCGCATGGGGTCAGGTTCGCACAGGATCCGTTGCTGGATACGGTGAACACCTGATGAACGGCACACGCCTCTGCCGGCGCCTTACGGCACCGGCCTAGAACATATGGCGACCGAGCTCGAGCAACTCCGGACGCTACTCGGTGAGATCAGCGATCTGGGTCGCGCGCGTGCCTTGCTCGCCTGGGACGAGCGCACCCAGATGCCGCCGGCCGGCGCCGAGATGCGCGCCGAACAGGTGGCGACCCTCGCCCGGATACGGCACGAGCGGCTGATCTCCGACGAGCTTGGCAGGCTCATCGATGCCGCCGGGGCGGAGACCGAATCGCTGCCGTACGAGTCGGACGCGGCCAGCATTGTCCGGGTGGCGCGCCGCTGGTGGGAGAAGGCGCGTCGTGTGCCGGCCGAGCTCCGCGCTGAGATCACCCGCTCCTCATCACTCGCGGAGCACTCTTGGGTCGACGCGCGGGCGAATTCGGACTTCGCTGCGTTTCTGCCCCACCTGCGCCGAAACGTCGAGCTGCGCCGCCGCTACGCCGCCTGCTTCGAGGGGTTCGATGGATTCGAGCACGAGTTCGATCCGCTGCTCGACGACTTCGAGCCCGGCATGACGACGCCCGAGATGGTGGCGATCCTCGGCGAGCTTCGCGACGGCCTGCGCCCGCTGATCCTGGCGATTGGCCGGGGCGGGCAGACCGTCGACGATTCCTGCCTACACGGAAGCTTTCCGGTCGTTGTACAGGAGACCTTCGCGCGGGAACTCGTGGCCGATCTTCCGCTTCAGGAGGGGGCCTGGCGGCTGGACGGCACAGTGCACCCGTTCGCGGCCGCGATCTCGCCCGCGGACCTTCGCATCACGACCCGCTTCGATCCGTGCTACATCGGGGCCGCGGTGTGGTCGGTGATCCACGAGGCCGGCCACGCGCTCTACGAGAACGGCGTCCCGCGCGAGCTGTGGCGCTCGCCTCTCGCCAGTCCGTCGTCCCTGGGCTTTCACGAATCCCAGAGCCGGCTCTGGGAGAACTGGGTGGGGCGCAGCCGCCCCTACCTGGAGCACCTTCTGCCGAGGCTTCGCGAGCTCTTCCCTGACCGGCTCGGGACGGTTGACGCGGACACCCTCTACCGCGCCGCCAACAAGATCGAGCCCTCCCTGATCCGGGTGGAGGCCGATCAGGTGACCTACAACCTGCACATCGCTCTGCGCTTCGAGCTCGAGCTCGAGATCTTCGACGGGCGGCTGGAGCTTGCGGACCTACCGGAGGCGTGGAACGCCCGGATGGAGGAGTACCTGGCGCTCGAGGTTCCAGACGATGCGCAGGGCGTGCTGCAGGACGTGCACTGGGGAGCCGGGATGTTCGGGTACTTCCCCACCTATTCCCTCGGCAACGTGATCGCCGGGCAGCTCTGGGATCGGATCACGTCGGAGGTGCCCGATCTGGAGGAGCGCATTGGGCGGGGAGACTTCGTGGGCCTTCGTGACTGGTTGCGAGAGAACCTGCACCGCCACGGCAACAAGTTCATGCCCAAGGAGTTGATGGAGCGAGTGGTCGGCGGCCCGATCGATGTCGCGCCCTACGTGAGCCAGCTTCGCCAGCGCGCCGCGGAGATCTACGGCGTACCCCTAAGCGGCACCAGCGAGTTTCGGGGCTAAAGCCCCTCACCACACACCTGGGGGGCGCCGTGGCGTCGGGCGGGGTGCCTAGTCTCCAAACCCCTATGAACGACACATGCCAGTCGCGGAGCTAAAGCTCCGCGCCACCAAACTATGGCCGCGGGTTCCCATTTCATATGCCAGGAATGCGGGCACTCCGCGCTCGCCTGGACGGGCCGCTGTCCAGGCTGTGGCGAGTGGAACACACTGGTCGAGGCCAAGCGCCCCGGTGGCGGAGCCACCGGTCGTCGCAACGCCACCGCGCGGTCGCGCCGCCGGCAGGCGCCGCGACCGGTCCCCCTGCGCGATGTCCAGGCGCCCAAGTCGGATCGCCTACTGACCGGCATCGCCGAGCTCGATCGGGTGCTCGGCGGCGGACTGGTGCCCGGCTCGGTCGTGTTGCTCGGCGGCTCGCCCGGGATCGGCAAGTCCACGCTCACGGGAATGGCCCTCGGCGACCTCGCCGCGCGTGGTGGGAAGGTCCTCTACGTGTCGGGTGAGGAGTCCCCGGCCCAGGTTCGGCTGCGGGCAGAGCGGCTGGGGGACGACTCCCTGTCGGTCCCTGTGCTCGCCGAGACCTCCGTCGAGGCCGTCCTCGCCGCACTCGAGGCCGAGCGCCCGGACGTGTGCGTGATCGATTCGGTGCAGACGCTCCACTCGGAGGGCATGACGGGGGCGCCCGGCTCCGTTGGTCAGGTGCGGGAGGCCGCGGGGGCGATCACCGAGGTGGGCAAGCGAGTCGGCACCGCGGTGGTGCTCGTTGGGCACGTGACGAAGGACGGGAGCGTCGCCGGTCCCCGCGTGCTGGAGCACCTCGTGGACTGTGTCCTGCTGTTCGAGGGGGAGCGCGAGCGCAGCTTCCGCACCCTGAGGGCGCTCAAGAACCGGTTCGGCGCGACGAACGAGGTGGGGGTGTTCGAGATGCGCTCCGGGGGGCTCGTGGAGGTGGCGGACCCATCGGCGCGATTCGTCGGTGAGGCGTCCGACGCGCCCGGGTCGTGCGTTCTGTGTGCGATGGAGGGCACGCGACCCCTGCTCGTCGAGGTCCAGGCTCTTGTAGCGCCGACGGAGATCGTGCCCCCGCGTCGCGTGGCCACCGGCATCGATCGCAACCGTCTGGCGATGGTGATCGCGGTGCTCGCGCGCCACGGCGGGCCATCGCTCGCGTCGGCCGATGTGTTCGTGAACGTGGCCGGAGACGTGCGGGTCGATGAGCCCGGGGCGGACCTGGCGGTGGCGCTCTCCCTGGTGTCGGCCCATCGCGGGCAGACGCTGGCGGGTCCGGATGGCCGCCCCCTCGCCTGCTTCGGTGAGGTCGGGCTGACGGGGGAGCTCCGCTTCGTCGCTCATCCCGAACGCCGGGTGGCCGAGGCCCTCAAGTTCGGGGTGGGCCCGGTGGTGGGACCGGAGGCGGGCGAAAGCCTGCAGGGCCTCGCTGCGCACCGGACGCTGCGGTCAGCCCTGAGGGCGACCGCGGCGGCGCCCAGGCGCGCCAAGGCCGCCTGAATAACTTGCGGCGGCTACGCCGCCTGACCTGCATCTGCGGCGACGAGAGTCGCCGCCTGGAGTTCCCAGCTTGACAAGCGGCAATCCGACCTGTCCACACGGAATTCGGCTGCCCGCGCGTTTTTAGGGCTATTTGCCATCATGGATCAACGATGGCGTGGCATGTCGGTGACGAGCTACACGAACTCGAGGCTCGTCTCGACCCTCGACTGCTGCAGTCGCTCGACATGGTTGCCCCCGGCACGCCGCTGCGCGAGGGCATCGACAACATCATCCACGCCCGCACGGGCGGGCTGATCCTGATCGCCGAGCCAGACGACGCCTCGTTCCTCTTCAGCGGCGGAATCAGGCTCGACATCGACTACACGCCCGGGCTGCTGTACCAGGTGGCGAAGATGGACGGGGCGATTGTCCTCGACCCCCGCGCCACCAAGATCCACTGGGCGAACGTCCAGCTGATGCCGGATCCGACGATCCTCTCGATGGAGACCGGCACCCGCCACCGGACCGCCGAGCGCGTCTCCAAGCAGACGAGGGCGCTCATGATCGCCATCTCGCAGCGGCGCGACGTGGTCTCGCTTTACGTGGAGGGGATGAAGTACATCCTCCAGGAGATCCCGCAGGTCCTCTCCAAGGCCAACCAGGGCCTGGCGACGCTGGAGAAGTACCGCGCGAGGCTGGATCAGGTGTCGGCGCGCCTCACCGGACTCGAGCTCCTCGGGGGTTGCACGCTCCACGATGTGCTCTTCACGCTGCAGCGCGCGGAGCTCGTCAGCCGGATGGGTGCCGAGGTCGAGCGCTACATCATCGAGCTCGGGACCGAGGGGCGCCTGATCGAGATGCAGCTCGAGGAGACGGTCGTCGGCGTGATGGGCGAGCGCGTCGCGCTCGTTCGCGATTACAACGCAGTCGACTCCGACGAGCAGGTGGACCGCATCCTTCAGGAGCTGGCCGGGCTGCCCCATCAGGAGCTGCTCGACTTCGGCCGCCTCGCCGAGCTCCTCGGCTACGACCGCAAGACGAGCACGATCGACTTCACGGTTTCGCCGCGGGGCTACCGAGCGCTCTCGCGCATCCCGAGGCTGCCCCGCCTGGTCGTCCAGAAGGTCGTCCAGCGCTTCGGCGACCTCGACGCGATCGTGAACGCGACCGAGGACGAGCTCGCGTCCGTCGACGGGGTGGGAGCCCGCGCGCGGGAGATTCGCGAAGGACTTCGCAGCTTGCAAGAGGTCGACATCGTCGACCGTTATCCATGAATGAATCGGCCGGTGTCCGGCCGTCCCTATCTAAGGAGGACGACATTCCAGAGCTAGCTACCGCGGATGACGCAATCGACATCGAGAACGAGATCGGCCCCGTTGAGTGCACCTTCGGGGAGGGCGACAACGTCGTCTACCCGCACCACGGGGCCGGGGTCGTGATGAAGAAGGAGACCAAGGATCTCCTCGGCGAGAAGCGGGACTACCTGACCATCAAGATCCTGCACAACGACATGACGGTCATGGTGCCCTGTGAGAACGCCCACCGTGCGGGACTGCGACGGGTGATCGCGGGTGAAGAGGTTGAGAAGGTGATCAAGGTGCTGACCGGCGAGGTCTCGGACATGCCGAAGAACTGGAATCGCCGCTTCAAGCACAACCGCGAGAAGATCAAGACGGGCGATGTCTTCGAGCTGGCCGAGGTTGTCCGCAACCTCGCCATTCGCGAGTGGGAGAAGGGTCTCTCCACCGGGGAGAAGCAGATGTACACCCGGGCGAAGAAGATCCTCGCCTCGGAGTTCATGTACGCGCTCGGCAAGGACGAGGACGGTGCCGAGGCCTACCTGGACGAGCTGCTGGAGGAGCGCTTCGGCGCCAAGGCGTCTGCCTGAGCACCCAGCGGCATCAGCGGTCATCGCGGCCGCCGGCTCCGGCGAGAGGCTGGGGGCCGGCGGCCCGAAGGCCTTCGTTCCGCTAGCCGGGCGACCGCTCGTGGAGTGGTCGCTCGAAGCGTTCGCGCGGGCACAGAGCGTCGGCCCGGTCATCGTCGCGGTGCCGGCCGGCTGCGAGGACCGCGTTGGCGACGCCGCCGCCGCGGTCGTGGGGGGCGACAGCCGCTCGGAATCGGTCGCGGCGGGCCTGGAGCGAGTCGAGACCGAGCTTGTCGCCGTCCACGATGCGGCCCGGCCGCTCGTCACCGCGGAGCTGATCGACGAGCTGATCGAGAAGCTCCTCGATCGCCCGGACGCGGCGGCGGTGATCGCCGCCGCGCCCCTGACCGACACCGTCAAGCGCGCCCGCGAGCCGCGTCCCGCAAACGGCGAGTTCCCGCACGGGGGCCCGACCGTCGCCGAGACCGTCAGCCGCGATCACCTGTGGGCGGCTCAGACGCCTCAGGTCTTCCGCACGGCGGCGCTGCGCGAGTCGCTGGACACGGACCCACCGCTCGTGGCCGTCGCCACGGACGACGCGATGCTCGTGGAGAAGGCGGGCGGCAAGGTGCTGATCCATCCGTCCCCGGCGAAGAACCTCAAGGTGACGACGCCGCTGGACCTGCGCATCGCGGAGCTGCTGCTCGCGCGAGAGCGAACCGACGGTCCTGAGTCTCAATGAACCGTGCCGAAGGTCCTGTTGCCGAGGTAGCGGCGCCCGCACTTCGGGCACTTGCGCAAGAGGATCTGTCCGCCCTGGCCGCAGTGCTTGCAGGTTCGCTTCGGGGGCGGGACGATGTGCTTGGTCATTGCTTCCGATCGTAGACGGCGGGCCGGGGGAGTAGCGCCTGCGTCAGCGATCCACCACGGACGCCACGTCCGCCCACGCGACTCGCATGTCGACTCGGTTGCCGCGGAACGGCACGCCCTCCGCCTCCAGCAGGCGACGCTGTCGCTCTCCCTTGGCCAGCGACCCGTCGGCACGCACGATGCGCTGCCAGGGCACATCCGGATCGTGGTACGCCGACATCACCATTCCCGCGAAGCGCGGCGCACCGGGGCAGAGGTCGCCGTAGGTCGTCACGTGCCCCTCCGGTACCGAGCGCACGCGACGCAGGACCTCGGCGGCGCGCTGCTCGTTCACAGCCCGCGCACCGCCTCCTCGACCGGGCTGTCGCCTGAGACGAGCTCGAAGGTCTTTCCGATCGAGCCGGATGTCTCGAGCACGGCCAAGATGACGGCCGCCACGTCCTCGCGCGGGATGCTGCCGCGCTCGAGATCGGTTCCGACCCTGACGAGCCCGGTCCC
>DATFON010000003.1:0-16583 GCA_035265465.1 Solirubrobacterales bacterium
GGCGAGACTGCCCCGCAGCGAGAAGTCCTCTCTCGTGCGGCGCGCGACCTCACTCCCTGCCCCGGGTCGCGCGCCTTCGTTTTTGGGAACCCCGGGCGCGCCAAGGCGCGCCCGGGGCCCGAAACGCCGGCTCACCCAAGAATCAGAAGGTTGCGTTCAGTACCCCCGTCGCAATCAGGAGCAGGACCGTGATCCCGATCAGCACCCGGTAGACGACGAAGACGTCGTAGTTGTGGCGCCGCACCAGGGCGAGCAGACCGGCGATCGCCAGATACCCGGAGACCGCCGCGGCGATGGTGCCAACGATCATCGGGCCCACAACGCCATCGGGCAGTCCCTCCGAAACGGCCTTGTAGCCCTTGAACACGACCGCGCCGGCGGTTACGGGTGCGAGGAGCAGGAACGAGAACCGCGCCGCGGAGTCGCGGTCCAACCCCAGAAAGCGCCCGGCGGTGATCGTGATGCCGGAGCGCGACACCCCCGGCGCCAGGGCGAGCACCTGCGCGAGGCCGACGTAGAGCCCCTGGCGCATCCCCACCCCTTCCAGGTGCTCACGCTCGGGGCGCCGGTCCGCGTAGCCGAGCAGCAGCCCGAAGAAGATCAGGAGGATCGCGATCTGCCACGGCTCGCCGAGGTGATCCTCGATGAAGCTCTCGCCGAGACCGCCGGCGATGACGGCCGGAATGGTGGCGACGACAATCGCCCACGCCAGTCGTTGGTCGGGACCCTCAATCGTCCGTACTCGAAGCGACCGCCACAGGCCCCGCAGAAGCCTGACGATTTCGGCGCGAAAGTAGCCGAGCACGGCGACCAGGGTTCCTGCGTGGAGCGCGACGTCGAAGGTCTTGTTGAAGGACTCGTGGTGCTCCAGGAAGTGGTACTGCTGCGCCCAGGGCACCAGGATCAGGTGCCCGGAGGAGGAGATCGGCAGGAATTCGGTGAGCCCCTGGACGATCCCGAGCAGGAGGGCCTCGAGCTCGGACATGAAGCGCCGGATCGTAGAGGCTGTCCTCGGTTCAAGAGGTTGGTGCTCGCGACTGTGGGACCGCCTCATCGGGATGCTGTTCCGCAGCAGCGTTCCGTCGTCGCCCGCCTGAGGGTAGAGTTAGGCACGTGAGCCGCGGTCGTCTCGCTCGTCTGATCGCCGTAGTCGCAGCCTCCCTGGCGGCGGTGGGAGTGCTCGCGCCGTCCGCGTTCGCCGCCGACGGCGTCGGGCTCTGGGGGCCGACCGACGACAAGGTGGTGACCTACTGGGGCTTTGGCGGCATCATCTTCTTCGCGGTCCTGGTCACGGTTCTCTCCCTGATTCAGACTCGGCTCGAGAATCGCAAGGAGCGGCTGCGCCAGGAGATCGAGCGGCTGCGTCCGCCGGCCGCCGACTAGACAACGGAAGCGCATGCCCAAGGTCCGTTACGAGCGCGCCGGCGCTGCCGCCGTGCTGACGATCGACCGGCCCGAGCGCCGTAACCCGGTCGATCCCGAGACCGCGAGCCTCCTGCTCGAGGGCTTCCGGAAGTTCGAGGCCGACGATGAAGCCCGCGCCCTGGTTCTCACGGGCGAGGGCCCAGAGGCCTTCTGCGCCGGCGCCGACCTGAAGGCGATCGCCGAGGCCGGACCCGACGTGCCCCGTGAGGCGATCGAGGCCGTCACCTCGCGTAGCGAGGGTCCCATGGGCTTCACCCGACTCACCCCGTCGAAGCCGACCATCGCCGCAATCTCGGGCTGGTGCCTGGCCGGCGGGCTGGAGCTCGCGCTGTGGTGCGACCTGCGAATCGCGACCGAGACGGCGAGGCTTGGATTCACGGAGCGCCGGTTCGGCGTGCCCCTGATCGACGGCGGCACTCAGCGCCTGCCCCTCGTCGTCGGCATGGGCAGGGCCCTCGAGATGATCCTGACGGGCCGGGTCCTGGAGGCCGAAGAGGCGCTGGACTGGGGGCTGCTGAACGAGATCGTCCCCGCGGGCGAGCACCTGGAGCGTGCGCTCGAGATGGCCGAGGGACTGGCCCGCTTTCCCCAGACCACGATGCTCTCCGATCGCCGGGCGGCGATCGAGGGCGCGGGGCTCTCCCTTGCGGACGGGCTCGCGCTCGAGGCCGAGGTCGGCCGCGCCTCGATCGAGACCGGCATCCGCGGGGCAACCCGATTCGCGGCTGGCGAGGGTCGGGGCGCTCAGGGCGCCGGGGTCTAGGGCTTTCCCCGAACGAGCTGGTAGGCGAGCCCGCCCAGGGCCGCGCCGGCAATCGGACCGGCCAGGTAGATCCATATGTCGCGCCACTCCCACGCCGCGATGGCTGGGCCGAGGGAGCGCGCCGGGTTCATGGACGCCCCGGTCACCGGTCCGCCGAACAGGGCGTCCAGGCCGATCGTTCCCCCGATCGCGATCGCCGCTGCCGCTCCCACGGCGCGGGTATCGGTGGCCACGGCCATGATCACGAACATGAGGAAGGCGGTGAGAAGCGCCTCGTAGACGATGGCGCTCTCGGCGCCGATCGTCGGGGCCGTGGCGCCGAGCTGGGCAGGCTGGTCGGGCCAGATCGCGAGGAGCGCGAGGGCCGCTGCCACCGCCCCAGTGAGCTGGGCGGCCACGTAGGCGGCGGCCTCGCGGGGCGGAAAATGGCGAGTGAGGGTGAACGCGAGCGTCACCGCCGGGTTGATGTGCGCCCCGGACAGGTGACCAGTTGCATAGATCATCACCATGATCACCAGCCCGAAGGTGAGCGCGATCCCGACGGTCCCGAGCGCGCCGCCATAGACGGCGTTCGCGACGATCGCGCCGCAACCGGCGAAGACGAGGGCGAAGGCGGCGATCCCCTCGGCGAGGGCGCGCCGCGCAAGGTCAGGCGGCAGCACCGGCTCCGTTCGCAGGGGCGATCTCGTCAATCAGCGTCATGACGCGGTCGGCGATCTCGTCGCGGATCCCGCGCACCGTCTCGAGGTCCTTGCCGGCCGGGTCCTCGAGCTCCCAGTCCTCGTAGCGCTTCCCGGGGTAGATCGGGCAGGCGTCGCCGCAGCCCATCGTGATCACCGCGTCCGCCGCGCGAACTACCTCGTCGGTGAGCGGCTTGGGGAACTCCCTCTCGAGATCGACCCCCACCTCGGCCATGGCGGCGACCACGTTGGGATTGAGCTGGTCGGCCGGGTCGCTGCCGGCCGACCGCACGTGAACCCGGCCGGCGGCGAGCTTGTCGAGTAGTCCCGCCGCCATCTGGCTGCGTCCGGCGTTGTGGACACAGACGAACAGCACTTCCGGGGCCTCCTTCGTCAACTTTCGCTCCACCTGCGCGAGGGCACGCAGCCGCTCCCGTGCGAAGCGGTGGACGAACAGGGGCACGAAGTCCTTGAAGCGGGCCCCGGAGAGGCTTTTGAGCGATTCGTCGACGTAGCGTTCAATCGTCTCATGCGAGTAGATGCCGGTGAATTCCTCGGCGAGGCTCTCGGTCAGGCGCTTGACATGACCGCGAACCTCCGGGTCGAGTTGCAGCTCCATGGTCACCCTCGACGCTTCGTTTACTCCTCCGCGGCCGAGCATATTGCATTGACATTCATCATTTCAATTGATATATGTAAATAGATGACCGTCGATTTGGAGCTGTCCCCCAAGCAGAAGCGCCCCGCCGGCGAGCCCTGCTGCGAGCCCGTGGTCTACCCCGATGTCGAGCGGCGCCAGGCCGAGCGAATGGCGGCCGTCGCCAAGGCGCTCGGCGATCCGATCCGCCTGCAGCTGGTTGACGTGCTCCGAAAGCACGCCGGCAAGGTGTGCGTCTGCGAGCTCGTGCCGCTCTTCGACCTCTCCCAGCCCACGGTCTCGCACCATCTGAAGGTCCTCCGCGAGGCCGGGATCGTCGGCTCGGAGCGTCGGGGCCTTTGGGCCTACTACTACGTGAACCCGGACTCGCTCGGCGAGGTCAGCCAATGGCTGACCCCATAGCGACGGCTGAGCGGCCCTGGCGCGACGAGGTGCTGGAGGTCAAGCATCGTCCCGACGAGGTGCCCGCCATCTACACGCGCCTCGCACCCGTGTACGAGGCCTGGGCGCAGCTCACGGAGTCCAAGGCCCGCCGCCGGGTGATGGAGCTGGCCTCCGTCGGTCCAGGCGAGGACGTGCTCGAGGTCGCCGTCGGGACCGGCGTCCAGCTCGTCCGCCTCGCCCACGCCAACCCGGGAGGCCGAGTCGCGGGGATTGAGCCGTCGACGGGAATGCTTCGCCAGGCTCGTCGGAGGATCGACGCCGCTGGGCTCGGCGACCGCGTCGAGCTCATCCAGGGAAGCGCGCTCGACCTTCCCTTCGACGACGAGGCCTTCGACCTGCTGGTCAACGGCTACATGCTGGATCTGCTGCCCCGCGATGACATCCCACGCGCGCTGGAGGAGTTCAAGCGGGTCCTGCGCCCGGGCGGGCGGCTCGTGCTCTCCAACATGACCAAGGGCACGCGCCGTCGCGAGCGGATCTGGGACTGGCTCTACGGACACGGGGTCGTGCTGACGGCCAACTGCCGCGGAGTTCTCGCCAAGCCGGTCCTGCGCGAACTGGGCTTCGCCCGCATCAGGCGCGAGTACCTCGCCCAGACGACCTTTCCAACGGAAATCGTCACCGCTACCAAGGAGGACACATGAGCTCATCTACGCGAACGCCCGAGGAGACCCGCGAAGCGGTGCGCGAGCGCTACGCCGGCGCTGCCCTATCGGTGCGCGAGGGGAAGGCCGGATGCTGCGGACCGTCGGAGTCCTCCTGCGGATGCGGGACCGACATCCCCGATGCCTGCGGGGACGACGCCTTCGGCCCGGCGCTCTACTCCGGGGAGGAGCGCGACGCGCTTCCGGACGCGGCGAAGCTGGCCTCGCTGGGGTGCGGGAATCCCACCGCCGTGGCGGAGCTTCACGAGGGTGAAGTGGTCCTCGACCTCGGTTCGGGTGGCGGCATCGACGTGCTGCTCTCCGCTCGTCGCGTCGGCCCGAGCGGCAAGGCGTATGGGCTCGACATGACCGATGAGATGCTGGAGCTGGCGCGCCAGAACCAGCATCGTGCGGGGATCGAGAACGTCGAGTTCCTCAAGGGGACGATCGAGGAGATCCCACTGTCGGATGCCTCAGTCGACGTGATCATCTCCAACTGCGTGATCAACCTCTCCGGCGACAAGCCTCGGGTCTTTCGCGAGGCGGCACGGGTCCTTCGGCCGGGCGGGCGCCTGGCGTTGACCGACATCGTCGCCGACCCGAACATGCACGAGGCCACCCGCGCCGACATGCGGCAGTGGACCGGATGCATCGCCGGGGCGCTGACCGAGGGGAATTTCAACCGCGAGCTTGCCGCGGCTGGGTTCCACGACGTCGAGATACGCGAGACCCACCGGGTGCACGACCAGGCCGGGTCGGCGATCATCCGGGCGTGGAAGGGCGCGCCGGCCGGATCGGTCGCTCTGGGTCGAAACGGCCCCGCTTGAGCGGGCTAGCCCTCGGGAAGCCGGAACTCCCCAAGGAGCCGCTTCTCGGTCTCGCCCTCGACGGCGGCGATCACCTCGACGTGGGACTCGAGTGGGGTCCCGCGCAGCTTGGTGGCGAGCAGGTCGTCGACCTGGAAGATTCCGGCCGAGTTGTTCATCCGGATCTCGACCCGGACCGGCCGCTCCTCACCGGCGTCGATCACCACCTCGTCGATTGCCGCCGCCGACAGCGCGTGGATTCCGACCCGGCCGGCGTCCACGGGAACGCGGGAGCGCCCCTGGGCCATGTCGAGGGCGTCCGCGACCCGCACGACTCCCGCCTCGAGGGTGTACGGCTCGCCGCGGCGACGATGCCCGATGACCGCGTGCAGCGCCTCCGAGGCCACGACCGTTCGCTCGGGCTCGTCGTAGACGCCGGCGAGCAGCTCGCGCAGCTTACGCTCCGCCAGGAACAGGCTGTATGCCTCGTGATCGGTTCGATGGATCGACATGCCGACGTCGTGAAGAAGCGCGCCGGCGGCCACGACCACCTCGGCGTCCCGCCTTCCCATCGCGTGGTCGGCGACCATGGCCGGCTCGATGCCGGCCTTCACCAGCAGGCGGAGGATGCGGAGCGCGATGTTGAGCACGATCTGCACGTGCACCCACGAGTGATCGGACATGCCGAGTCGCTCGGACGTCACCTGGGCCATGTGCCACCAGGCCCGCAGCTCGGGATCGGCGTTGGCCCCGTCGAGCAGCGCCTCGAGTCGGCGATTTCCCCGAGTCGGCGCCCGCACACGGGCATGCGCGACGATCTCGGCGGGCGATTCGCCCCGCTCGTCGGGCCCGGCTGCTATCTCCGCCTCGTCGGCGTTCACGCGGTCAGTGTCTCAGGCACGGCAGCGCGACTTTTGCCGCCTGTGCTGTGTTTACGCTGCACTGGATCCTGCCGATGGATAAGCCGAGTATGGCGATCTGCCCTCGCACTGGAATAACCATCCCGGAGTGTTCCTGCAACTCGTGTCTCGAGGCGCAGATGCGCCGCCACCGGCCTGACGGCGGCGAGGCAAACATCCGCATCACCCGGACCTCGGACGGCGCTCCCGGACGCTACGGTCAGCACCGCGCCGCCTGACGCTCGCAGGGGTCGCGCCCAGAGGATCGCGAGCCGGGGTACAGTCTTCCCGTGGCTAAGGGGCACGGGTTGCTGTCGATCGAGCGCCGCGGCGAGGTCGCGGTGGTCACGCTTCGCAGGCCCGAGAAGCGAAATGCGCTCTCGATCGAGCTACGGCTCGAGATCGCGGACGCATTCGCCCGCCTCTCCGACGACCGGAACGTGGGTTGCATCGTGCTCACGGGGGCCGGTTCAGCCTTCTGCGCCGGCATGGACACGGACCAGTTCGGCGGCGATCTGGCTCACCGCAGGCAGCTGGTCGAGACGAGCACCGTCGCCTTCGAGGCGATCGGCGAGTGCCGCCGGCCCATCGTGGCCGCCGTCAACGGCCCGGCCCTGGCCGGCGGATTTGCACTGGCGCTGCTCTGCGACCTGCGGATCGCCTCTTCCTCGGCGGTGTTCGGATATCCGGAGCTTCCGCGGGGAATTCCCCCCAGCTACGCGGCAGCCCGCGCGGTCCTGCCCGCGACGGTTGCTCAGGACCTCTGCCTGACGGGGCGCCTCGTCAAAGCCGACGAGGCGCAGAAGCTCGGCATCGTTCGCGAGATCGTCCGCGACGACCTGCTTGCGCGGGCCCTGGAGCTGGCCGAGCGAATCGCGGGACTGCCGCGCAAGGCGATCCTGGAGACGAAGCGACGGACCCTTCTCGAGCGGCGGCATCTCTGGGGCTTCCTGTTCGATGACGAGCAGCGCGTCTTCCGGCGCGCCCTCATCGGCATCGAGGCAGACGCGGAGCCCGAGGAGAACGGCGCAGCCGCTTAGAAGCGCCTCCGACGCGGGCTAGGACCCACAGATCGGCCAAGGGCTCGAAGCGCTCTGCGAATAAAGCAGCGCGGCCCGATAGGTCTGCTCGGCCGGGGACGCTGCCGCCGGGTCACCGGAGCCGCCCACGGAGGCCCAGGTGCCGTAGTCGAACTGGTACAGGCCGTGGTAGGTCCCGTCGACCGATACGGCGGTGGGGTCGCCACCCGACTCGCAGGCCGCAATGGCCTCGAGCGTGGAGCTCGACACGCCGACGGACTCCGGCGAGGGGAACTCGCCATCGCTCTGCGTGGCGCCGGACTCCTTCGCGGCGCGCTTCTCACGGGCGGCCTCGATGGGCTGGAGCTTGCGCTGGCCCTGCCGAATCGACTTGGTGAAGTGCTCCGTTGGCCTCTCCAGGACGGCAACGTGCTCCTCAACGTGTCCTCGAGTGTCCCGCTGGTGCCCTGAATCCTGGGCGGCGGAGCCGCTTGATTGTGTGACCATGCCGAGCGTCAGCGCTGCCGCGCCGGCGGCCGCCAACCCTCTGATTGCCACGGACATCGATCAACCACCTCCAATCGCCAAACCCGGCCGCGCTCATCGCGGAGCCACGCGCCGTGCGAGGGGCCGCTCATGCGGCTTCGCGATCAGCGCTCCGGCCTGCCGGGCGTTCGGTCCCCTGGGCGGTCCTTCGTGATGGCGCCGATTCAGCGCGTGCCCGAGGGGGTCCCTAACGGCCGCGGAGGGTGGCAGGCGAACGGGCGTTTGTGTGTGACGGCGGTCACTCTCTTAACGCGACCATGACCGAGCGGCTCGCCGTATCGCGCGAGGAGTTCGAGAGCCCGGCGGCGCGCGGTACCGCCGTCGCCCGCGCCGTCCTCATCCGCGTCGCGGCCGGTGAGCTCCCCGCGACCTTCCGCCTCCATCGCCCCGGGCGGATCCTTGCCTTCTCGAAGCAGGACGCCGCGAGCTCGGAATTCCCAGCGGCCGTGCGAGCGGCGCGGGCCGCGGGGTTCGCCCCGGTCGTGCGCCTCGCCGGGGGCCGCGCCGCCGTTTACCACGAGCGAACGCTCGCGCTGTCCTGGGCGGTGCCGGACCGCCACCCTCCGGCCCGCACCGAGGCTCGATTTCGCGAGCTCGCGGAGCTGCTGTCGACTGCCCTGGGCGACCTGGGCGTGAGTGCGGGAGTTGGGGAGATCCCGGGCGAGTACTGCCCAGGGGCGTGGACCGTGAACGCGCGCGGCGCGACGAAGCTGGTGGGTACGGGTCAGCGCCTGATCGCGGGAGCAGCGCATCGCGGCGCGGTCATCGTCGTCGGGGACAGCGGGCTTGCCCGCGACGTCCTCGTGCCCGTGTACGACGCGCTGGGCCTGCAATGGGATCCGGCCACGGCGGGGAGCATCGAGGACGAGATCGGAGCGGTGGCCATGGCACGGGTGGAGGAGGCGATCCTGGCGAGACTCGCCGAGCGCTACGAGCTCACGGATGTCGCGATCGACTCGGCGACGCTTGCCCTGGCCGACCGCCTAGAGTCCGACCACTCGGTTCCATGAGATTGCTCGCTTTCAGCGACCTGCACGTGGATGTGGACCAGGCCGCGCGCCTGGCGGGCGCGAGCGACGACGCCGACGTGGTGGTGGGGGTCGGTGACTTCGCCTCTGTGCACTCGGGGCTCGAGGAGACCATCGGCGCGTTGCGGTCGATCGCCAAGCCGACCGTCCTCGTGCCCGGAAACAACGAGACCGAGGGCGCGCTCCGCGAAGCATGCGACGGGTGGGAGAGCGCCATCGTGCTGCACGGCCAGGGCACCGAGATCGATGGCATCGGCTTCTTCGGCCTGGGGGCGGGCGTCCCAGTCACACCCTGGGACTGGAGCTTCGATCTCACCGAGGAGGAGGCGGCGCAAAGGCTGGCCGAATGTCCGAAGGGCTGCGTGCTCGCGGTCCACTCCCCGCCTCGCGGCCACGTCGACACGAGCAGCCGCGGCGAGCACCTCGGGAGCGTCGCGGTGCTGGACGCGATCGTGACCAAGCAGCCCCGCGTGGCGCTTTGCGGGCACATCCACGAGTCGTGGGGCGAGCGGTCGGCAATCGGCCCCACCGAGGTGATCAACCTGGGACCGAGCGCGACCACGCTCGACGTCTAAGGCATGGCGTGAGAAGGGCCCCCGGTCGCGTCGGGACTAAGCCGCGACCCCGGGAGCCCTCTCACGTACTTGAACTGCTTGTACTGGCACATGCGGGCTATCCATGCCCACGCGCCGGCGATTGTCGCCCGTCGTCCACCGTGGCGCCATCCTCCGATCGAAGGCTTTCGCGGCTAGAAGTTCGTCAGTCGATCGGGGGGTGAGCCGCTCCACCGATCGACCGATGAG
This sequence comes from Solirubrobacterales bacterium, assembly GCA_035265465.1. Lineage (GTDB taxonomy): Bacteria > Actinomycetota > Thermoleophilia > Solirubrobacterales > 70-9 > AC-56. The sequence continues at coordinate 9,716 of DATFON010000003.1, forward strand.
TCGCCGCCGATCGGGGGATTCCCGCGGCGGGGGTTACCGGCGCTCGCCCGGTGTGCGAAGGGTCATCCCCCGCTCCGAGTCGAACTCGAAGCGCAGCGTGAAGAGCTCGTCGTGGGTCACCGCCCAGCGGTCAGCCAGCCTTTCGACGAGCTTGAGGCGCCACGGGCTTAGCATGCTGCGTTCGAGCTCCACCAGCCCGCCCTCGGATCGATGGGTCGTGAAGCCCCGGTCGCAGAGCTGGACGATCACCCTGTGAGGCTCGGCCCGCAGCTCGAGGTCGAACGGCGCCGAGGGCGGAGCCCCGGCACGGTCGGTGCCGCTCGTCAGCGCTCCCACGAGCACGGCGACCTGCTCGAGCACGACCGGGTCCCCCTCGGTGATCAGATCGCCGAGCGCGTCCCTCACCTGGGTGACCGAGGTGGGACCCGCCGGAATCGACAGGCTCAGCCGCGCCTCAATGGGCTCGCCAACGCCGGCGTGCGAGCCGTTCGATGACGGCTCCCGCCCGACGACCTCCGGCTCCTTCCTTGGCTGCAGTGTCCTCTCCCTTGCTGCCGTCGCTCCCCATCGATAGTGAACCTCGACGCGGAACATGACCATCGTCCGTTCGAACGTTTGTGGGGTTGAAGACCGCCCCGCCGATCGGTGGATGCGCGGATAGACGATCGGAGGGTCACGGCCGCTGCACGGTCGCGCGGTGGATCTCGCGGATCGGGATCGAAGCGCGAACGACGGTCCCGTGGCCAGCGGTGCTCGAGACCTCGCCGTCGCCCCCGATCGCCTTCATCCGCTGCACGGTGGAGGCGAGACCGATGTGGCCCTCGCGGAGAGCCGTCTCCTGGCGACCGGCCGGAATGCCGACGCCGTCGTCGGCCACCTCGAGTTTGATCCGGTCCTCAGAGCGATCGACGATTACCGAGCAGCGTGAGGCATCGGCGTGCTTGGCGACGTTGGCGATCAACTCACGGGCCGCGGAGAGGACCAGCTCGTCCTGTACCCCCGACGCCTCAGGCTCGACCCGAACGGTGTACCGGAATCCGCCTCGGGTCGCGTGCTGCCGAACGATCGCGCTGAGCGCCGTGTGGAGGTCACCCTGCTGGTGAGTCACAGGATGAAGGGCTGCGACCGCCTCGCGGATCCGCTCGATGGTTCCCTCGAGCGCTCGCTGCGCGCGCGTCACTCCCTCCCGCCCCGCCCCGGCCTCGAGCAGATCCTGGTGGGCGGCGAGGAGCCGCTGGAGGGCGTCGTCGTGGAGCACCTGCGCGATCCGCTGCCGCGTGCGCTCCTCGGCGAGCATGAGCTGCGACACCAGCTCGCCACGGGCCTGCGCCAGGTCGGCGATGGCGCGGCTCTGCTTGAGGGCGCGCTCCTCCGTTCGCTTGACGTCGGTGATGTCCCGGATGTAGCCGGCGAAGATGGGCGGATCGATCCCGGGAACGCGTGTGACGGTCACCTCCATCGGAAAGGTGGAGCCGTCCTTGCCAATGGCCGTCAGCTCGAACCGCCGATCCCGCATCTCACTCTGCTTCGCCTCGAGGCGCGGCTCGAGCTCGTCGCGATATCGCTCGCGAAGGTCCGGGGGAACGATGAGATCGATGAGCTCGGCGCCGAGCGCCTCCTCGGCGGTGTAGCCGAACGTCCTCTCGGCGGCCCGGTTGAACTCGAGAACGCGGCCGCGACCGTCGATCGCCACCACGCAATCGAGCGACCCGTCCAGGATGGCGGCCTTGAGGCGGTCCGGCTCGTCGCGCCTGGGCTCGACGCTCACGACACACCTCCTGCGGCGGCTTCGCCGCCTGACATGCCAGTTTCGGTGCTAAAGCACCTCACGACACATCTCCTGCGGCGGCTTCGCCGCCTGACATGCCAGTTTCGGTGCTAAAGCACCTCACGACACATCTCCTATTCGAGGAATCCCCGGCGCATGCCTTCGGCGACTGCGGCGGCCCGTTCCGCGACGCCCAGCTTGTCGTAGATCGCCTGAAGGTGGGACTTCACTGTGGCCGGGCTCAGGTGGATTTGCTCGGCGATCTCGGGCGCCGAATGTCCCGCGGCCACGAGCTTCAGCACCTCCCGCTCGCGGGATGTGAGCACGGGTCCCTGCTGGCCCCTTTCGCGCTCGTGGAGCTCGCTCGCCAGCCCGGTCTGGACCTCGGTTGCGAACGCGGTGCCCCCGTCGGCGACCGTGGCAATCCCATCGCAGATCTCGTGCCGGGCGGCCTGCTTCGAGAGATAGCCCCGGGCCCCGGCAGCGACGGCCCGGTACGCGAGGTCGCTGTCGAGGTGGGCGGAGAGCAGGAGGACCTGGGTGCTCTCTGCGTCGCGACGGACGGCGCCGAGCACCTCGAGTCCGTCGAGCCCCGGCATCCGGATGTCGATCAGCGCCACGTCCGGCTTCGTCTCTCCGATCGCATCGAGCGCGTCGCGACCGTTGCTCGCCTCCCCGACCAGCTCGAAGTCCGGACGTTCGCTGATGGCTCGGACCATCCCATCCCGGTAGACCGGGTGATCATCGGCAACGAAAACGCGCACCCGATCCGACCTTCTCGCGCTCAAGCCTCCTCCTGGGTCACGCCGGCCCCCGACGCCGCTGCGGACGCTTCATTCCTTGGCGGAGGCTAGCCCACCGCCCCAGAAAAAGACGCATGGCACCGTGCGCCCCCACTGGGGCCGGGAACCGCGCGAGAAGAAGTGGGAGCGCCGCGCCTAGGGATGGACCGGCGCGGCGCTCCCGGGTCAATCGCGTGGCTGGCAGCTCGCTATCCAGCTCCCGCGATCAACCAGTGCGGAGGATGGCTATGAACATCCTCGTCAGCCATGCCTGGCGACGCAATCCTCCGGTCGGAGGTTTCTGAGGATGAACCGCGCCCCCTGCGATCGGTGGGGGATCGCTCCTCCGATCGGATGAGAACGCGGTTTGGCGGGCACATCGGGGGCCGGATTCCGCGGCTACAGGATGCGGGCGGGACCGTCAGGCCGGCGCTCCCGCTTCATCTCGTAGAGCCGGCCGTCCGCCGCCTCGAGCAGCTTCGCCCGCTCGGGTCCATCATTCGGCCAGGCCGTGATGCCGTAAGAGCAGTCCAGCCGTTCGGGCATCGACCCGAGTGCCGCGCGGGCGCGGGCTGCGGCGGCCGTCGCCGCGTCGGTGCCGCTCTCCGGAAGGATGTAGGCAAACTCGTCGCCGCCCACGCGGAACGCGAGGTCGGAGGAACGGCAGGTTCGCGCGAAGGCACCGCCCGCCTCCTTCAGGACCCGATCCCCCTCCGCATGCCCTCGCGAGTCGTTCACCTCCTTGAAGCGGTTGAGATCGAACAGGACGACGCTGAACCGCCCTCCGTAGCGCTTGCACCGCGCGAGCTCCCGGGTGAGCGACTCGTGGAACTCGCGAAGGTTGAGCAGGCCCGTCAGGTGGTCGCGGCTCGCGAGCTCCTCGAGCTCCTGGTACATGCGGGCATTGGCCAGTGCAATTGCCGCCTGGGCCGCGTATGACTGGATGAGGTCGACATCGCGGGGCAGGAACGTCCGGGGTTGGGTGGCCAGGGCCACCAGCACCCCGAGATGACGCCCGCGGAAGACGAGCGGGGCCGCGCAGATCGACCCGAACGAAGGCTCGACCGCGCCTGCGAGCCGGGCGAGCCCGGGAGCCACGCGCACGTCGTCGACGGTGACCGGATGCTCGCCGCTCGCCATGCTCTGCGCCCAGGACTCGAGCATCGAGACCGCGGAGAGCGGGAGACTCGTGTAGCTCTGGCAGCGCGGTCCGTCCCCGTCGTCGACCATGAGCGCGAACTCCTTGCCGACGACCGCGGCCTGGGCGTTCGCCGTGATCTTCGCCAGCACCTCGTCGAGCCGAAGCTCGGACACCAGATCCTGGAGCGACGCGATCAGGCGCTCGGCCACCTCGGTTTGCTCGCGAGCCTCCTCCCCGAGCTGGCGTCGAACGGTGCGCGCCTGGTGAGCGGCCCTCATCCACGCGGCGACCGCCGCGGCCCCGGCTACCGCCGCTCCCACAGGCAGCAGGAGTGGGGCGAAGATCGCGGTGCCCGCGAGGGCGCCACCGCCCACCAGGACGGCCCCCAGGGCGAACCGGAGCTCGTTGGTCCCACTCTCCCACCGCAGCGCGTAGACGCAGGCCGGCCCGCCCCTGCATCCGCAGATCTGGTGCTCGACGTGCGCCGGCCCCAGCCCGAAGAGCTCGGGTACGCAGGCCAGCATGCCGCGGTTGTACTGACAGTCGAGCTGGTGGTAGCGCCGCGCCGGCGTCAGGTCCGAGTAGCTGATCACCGCGTGCCGGGGGCCCACGTCCAGGAGCTCCATCGAGTGGCTGCCGCTGAACTTGGCGTTGGCGCGAACGATGTTCTGGTAGACGAGACGCGGCGAGCCCAGCGCCCGCAGCGCCACCTTGAGGCCCCCGCCGACGTTGAGCGCGAGCGCGTGGCTGGCGATGCTCAGCATCACGTTGGGATCCCCCAGCACATCCGAAGCAGCCTCGAACAGTGCGATCTTCCTGTCGTAGGAGAACCAGTAGTTCTCGTTCAAGAGGTCGTCGCGGCGATCGCTCATGCCACAGCGCGCCAGCACCTGGTCGACGGCCTCCCGGCCGCCGACCTGATCGACGTACAGCAGCACCAGGCGTGACGTGATGCCGTTCGTCTCGCGCGCCGCGTCCACCGGGGACGCGGGTGCGGGTATTGACTCTGGTTTCGTTCGAAGGCGCGCCACTTTCGCCTCGCCCGGCGTCGCTTGCTCGAGATTGCCATCGGTCACCCCGGCCGCGGACTTGAGCGCGACCTGGACGGCCACCTCCCGGCTGGTCAGCCAGCCTCGGACATGTCCTCGAGCACGGCCATCGCCGCGTTGCGGCCGTTCAGCGCGATCACCGATCCGGCCGGGTGGGTGGCGGCGCCGCACAGGTAGAGCCCCTCGACCGGCGTCCGGTGATCGAGGCGCCGATCCCACATCTGATCGGGCAGAGCTTCGCCCTGGAAGATGTGTCCCCCAGTGAGCCCCACGCGGCGCTCGATGTCCGGGGGACCCAGGACCTCCATCGCCTCGATGCACTCTTGGACGTCGGGGGCATAGGACGAGATCGCCTGGAGGACGAGCTCGCCGATTTCATCGCGCCGTCGCTCCCAGTCTCCGGCGTCCAGCTCGTACGGCGCGTACTGCGCGAACACGCTCATGGTGTGCCGCCCCGGCGGCGCAACCGACGGGTCGTAGGCCGTCTGGAAGTAGAGCTCCGCGAACCCGATCCGCGGCTCGCCCGTACGACATGCCTCGCACGCTTCCTGGGCCGCGTCGAGTCCCGGGGTGACGGACACCATCGCCCGGTGTGGCGGCACGTCCGTAGCGGCGGTGAAGGACGGCAGCCGCCGCAGGGCGGCGTTCACCTTGACCACGGGCGACTCGACGCGCCAGCTCGCGACGCGCTCAGCGAGCTCCGCCGGCACATCCCCAGCGTCGAGCATGCCCATTGTCCGCTTGGGATCGGCATTCGAGATCACGCTCCGGGCGCGGATCAGCTCCCCACTCTCGAGCTCGACGCCGCTCCCCGGAAGGATCCGCGACACCGGCACGCTCGCGGCGAGGACCGCGCCCGCATCGGCGGCGGCCTGCGCGATGGCAAAGGAAACCCGCCCCATGCCGCCCTCGACGTAGCCCCAGACGGCACCCTGCCCGAGCAGATCGCCCTGATGGTGCATCAGCTTCACCGAAGCAGTGCCGGAATCGCGTGGTCCGGCGAAGGCCCCGATCACCCCCTGGCCGAACAGCGCGTGCTTGATTCGCTCGTCCGCGACATACCGGTCGAGCGTGTCCGCGATCGACTCCTCGAACAGCACCGAGATCAGCTCGTCGTCGTATCCCAGCGCTTCCTCGAGCTCGGGGCGGCTGGGCGACGATCCCAGCCAGGTGTCGCCTCGGGGTCCGTGGCGGAGGAGCTGCCGCAACCGGGCGAACAGCTCCTCGTACGCGAGCATCCCGCGCACGTCGGCGTCGGCGAATCCAGCGGCGCGCAGGTGCTCCGCCGTGCGATCGCCATCGCAGAAGAGGGCAACAGAACCGCCGTCCGGGAGCGGGCACCAGAGATTCGGATCGCAGACGAAGACGTGGTAGCCGCGCCGCTCCAGCTCCAGCTCACGGATGACGATCGGGTCGAGCAGGCCGACGACGTAGGCGCACGGGCTGATGAGGTAGCGGGGGTCGTCGAACGGCTGGTCGAGCGTGCAGGCGCCCCCCAGGCGCTCGCGGCGCTCCAGGACGAGGACGCTGCGCCCGGCGCGAGCCAGATACGCGGCGGCGGTCAGTCCGTTGTGACCACCTCCCACCACGATCGCGTCCCAGTCCCGCGCCGCCAGGGCGGAGACTGACTCCGGCAGCCCGACCCGACCGAGCGCGGCGATGACGTCGGTCACGGCGCCAGGCTAACCCCGTGACGTATCCGAACGCGAAATCGGGGACCATTGGCGTCGTGGACGAGCGAAACTCCGACGAGCCGGGCGCGACCGATCCGGAGCCCGCGCCGAGTCCGGAGCGGGCTCGCAAGCTTCGCGAGACGGTTCGCGGCGCGGACTCGCGGCCGCAGCTGGTCGCCACGGCGAAGTTCATCCGCCGCCTCCTCCCGGGGGATGATCGCTACGGCGACTCTCTGTCGACCAGCGGCAGGCAGGTTCCGGACCGGATCGGTCGCCTGGTGTCCGACGTGCAGGCGGACCGCCCGAGCGCGGTGCGAGAGCTGGGCCTCGGAGCGCTGCAAGCGTGGCAGGCGCTCTCGGAAGCACAGGGACGCGGGCGCGGAACGGCGGAGGTGGCGATCCTGTTCACTGACCTGGTGAAGTTCTCGTCGTGGGCTCTCGAGGCCGGCGACGAG
>DATFON010000004.1:0-5645 GCA_035265465.1 Solirubrobacterales bacterium
CAGGGCGAGCGAGAACGTGGTGCAGATCAGGGCCACGTTCCAGACGCGGAGCATCCCGCGGCGCTCCTGGACCATGATCGAGTGCAGGAACGCGGTCCCCACCAGCCACGGCATGACCGACGCGTTCTCCACCGGGTCCCACCCCCAATAGCCGCCCCAGCCCAGCTCGGAATAGGACCAGCGCGCGCCCAGCAGGATCCCCACGCCCAGGCACAGCCAGGCGATCAGCGCGAAGCGGCGCGTGGAGCGGATCCAGCTGGCATCGAGGCGCCGGGTGATGAGGGCCCCGATCGCGAAGGCGAACGGGATCGCGAAGAAGACGTAGCCGGTGTAGAGCATCGGCGGGTGAATCGCCATCGCGGGGTGGCGGAGCAGCGGCTCCAATCCGACGCCCTCGAGAGGGACCGGGCTGAGCCGCGCAAACGGACTCGCGGCGAACAGCATCAGCCCGGTGAAGAAGGCGCCGAGCCCCATCAGGATCGCTGTCGCCCACGGGGCGATCTCCCGGTGCTTTTTGCGCAACACTCCGTCCGCGCCCAGGCGCGGACGGAGTGTGAAGAGCACCGCCGACGCGGTCAGCGCCAGTACCCAGGCCCAGAGGAGAAGCGATCCCTCCTGGCTCGACCACATGGCGGTCAAGCGGTAGAAGGCGGGCGTGGTCGTAGAGGAGTGGTCGGCGACGACCTGAAGTGAGAGATCGGTCCGGGCGAACGCGGCCTCGATGATCACCACGCAGACCGTGAGCAGCGCCGCGAACGCGTACACCGCCCGCCGTGAGGAATCGATGAAGCGCCGGTCGCCGCGCGTTCCCGCCAGCGCCGCTAGCGCCGCATAGATCGCGACGGCGAATGCGAGGATGAGACAGCCTGCCCCGAGCGTGATCACGGGTTGCGGAACCTCACTGCGTGATGATCACGTGCTGCGGGTCTTGCTGGGCCTCGGTCGCGTACTTGGAGGGGCACTTGGTGATCAGGCTGTCCCGCTCGGCCATGAAGGTGCCATCCTTGACGGTTCCGGTGACCACGACCTCGCGGCCGTCCCGGAACGGGTCCGGTACCTCACCGCGGTAGCGGACCGGGATCGACTTCGTTGAGTCCTCGCGATCAGCGACCCGGAAGTTGAGCTGCGCGCCGTGGTGCTCGATCGATCCGGGCACGACGACGCCGGTCATCTCATATGAGCCGCCGGAGGAGGCGTTCATGAGATCGGACGGCTGCTTCGCCTCGGACGAGGCGCTGAAGGACGTGTACACGAGCCCCACGGCCAAAAGCACCGCGGCGCTCAGCGCGACAACCAACCGGATCTTCCGTTTGACGTTGGGATCCATGCGTCAAAAGGGGCGAATCGGCGTCCGATTATGGCAGCGGGTGGTTAAGAGCCTCAACTTCCCGCGAATAGACTCGGGCGCATGGCAGAGGATCCGGTCCTTCTGATCACCGGCGCCTCGAGCGGGATCGGGGCGGCCGCCGCCAGGCGCGCTTCCAAGGCGGGGTACCGGGTCGCGCTCGGAGCGCGGCGCGAGGACCCCTTGCGCGATCTCGCGGGGGAGCTTGGCGGCGACGAGCGAGCGGTGGGCGTGCGATGCGACGTCACCGAGTGGGATGACAACCACGCGCTCGCGCAGCGCGCGCTGGACTCGTTCGGCCGCATCGACGCCGTGTTCGCGAACGCCGGCTTCGGCGCCAAACGCGGGTTTCTCGAGGAGTCGCCGGAGCAGTGGCGGTCGATGGTGCTGACCAACGTGCTCGGCGTCGCGCTGACGATCCGCGCCACCCTCCCCCATCTGCTCGAGCGCGGCACCGGGCATTACCTGTTGACGAGCTCGATCGCCGGGCGCCGGGCGCTCCCGGGTTCGCTCTACTCGGCGACCAAGTTCGCGGTCAGCGCCATGGGCGAGGCTCTTCGCTCCGAGCTCCGCCAGATGCACGACAACTCGGGCATTCGCGTGACCCTCATCGAGCCCGGGATGACCGACACGGAGTTCTTCGACGAGCGGCCCCAGAACGCGCTGGGCGACGACGACATCGCCCGGGCCGTGATGTACGCGCTGTCGGAGCCCGAGCACGTCGACGTCAACGAGATCCTGATTCGCCCCGCGAGCCAGACCGGGTAGCACGAGTTACGGGCCAGTTCTCCGGCTGGCCGGCCAAATAGAGTGCCGCGTTTGATGGCTGACACGGACGTTGCTTTCGCGGGCCCAGCCCGCCAGGCGGAGCTCATCCGCGCCGGCGAGGTCTCGCCGCGGGAGCTCGTCACCCTCTACCTCAAGCGCATCGCCCAGCTCGACACCAAGCTGAACTCCTTCCGGGTCGTCCGGGCCGAGCAGGCGCTGACCGAGGCCGATGAGGCCGAGCGGCGTCGCGAATCCGGGGACGAGGCGCCGCTGCTGGGCGTTCCGATCGCCGTCAAGGACACCCAGGACGTGGCCGGCGAGGTCACGACGTTCGGCACGGGCGCCGTCGACGAGCCGGCGCGGGAGGATTCGACGGTCGTGAGGCGGCTTCGCGCCGCGGGCGCGATCGTCATCGGCAAGACCAACCTCCCCGAGCTCGCCTTCGCGATGTTCACGGAATCGCCCACCTGGGGGATCACGCGCAATCCCTGGGACCTGACCCGCGTTCCAGGGGGGTCGTCGGGCGGGAGCGGGGCGGCGGTGGCGGCCGGGTTGGCTTCCGCGGCCACCGGCTCCGACGGAGCCGGATCGATTCGCATCCCGGCGGCCTACTGCTCGCTGTTCGGGCTGAAGCCTCAGCGGGGCCGCGTCCCATTGGATCCGATTGCCGAGCACTGGTACGGGATGTCCGTGAATGGCTACCTGACCCGGGGCGTGCTCGACACGGCGATCCTGCTGGACGTCACAACCGGGGGCGGTCTGGCCCCCCGAAAGCCCCCTCCTCCCCAGCACCCGTTCGCGGAGTCCGCGCGCGAGTCGGCCGGCAAGCTGCGGATCGCCGTCTCCCCCAAGGTGGCGCGAGCCCTCGCCCCGCCCATGCTGGACGAGCGGTGCCGAACCGCGCTCGACGAGACCGCGGAGCTGCTGCGATCGCTGGGTCACGACGTCATCCGGCGCGACCCGGACTACGGCGGAATCGGAAACCAGATCTCGGCTCTGTACATGAGGGGCATCGCCGACGACGCTCGGGCGCTGCCCCATCCCGAGAGGGTGGGCAAGCACATCCGCCAGCTGGCGCGGCTGGGAGCCCTGTACCCGGACACCGCGGTCAGGCGGGCGAAGGCGGCGATGACGAAGTACGCCGCGCGCATCAACGCCGTATTCGACCACTGCGACGTCCTGCTGACGCCAACCATCGGGGAGCCGCCGATCCCCGTGGGCAAGTGGGACGCGCGACGGGGACTCTGGACCCTCACCGGGATGACGCGCCGGACCGGCTTCACGCCGCCCTGGAACTACCTGGGCAATCCGGCGGCTGCCGTGCCGGCGGGATTCACGGCGGAGGGCTTGCCGCTCTCCGTACAGCTCGTGGGCCGCCCTGACGACGAGGCGACGCTCCTCTCCCTGGCGGCGCAGATCGAGGCCGAACGTCCCTGGGCCGATCGGCGCCCGCCGATCTCCTAGCCGGAGCTCGGCCGCAGCCAGAAGAGCAGATAGAGGCCCAGGGCACCCACGACCCACCCGCCGCACGCGGCGGCCAGGGCCAGGGGCCATGAGATCTCGGTGAACGTCAGCACGCCGATCCCGGCGAACGCCGCGAGCGCCACCGCCCCCACCGCGCCACCGCGCGCGTCCTCGCGTGCCTCCTTGTGGTCTTCCTCCTCGGCGATCAGCGTGAGGCTCGCGGCGAGGATCGCGGGGAACGCCAGGAACACGCCGCCGACGATCGGCGAGAAGAGGATCGAGAGCGATCCGGCGACCGCGGAGGTGACCGCGCCGAAGATGAAGCGCACGAGCAGGTCGCGAGACCTCAGGTCGCGCACGGTCTCGACCTGCGTTCCGATGCTCTCCTCGGGCGGCTCGCGCCAGCTCGGCTCGGGCATCGTTTCCTAGAGCAGGAGCGGCACCGTCAGGGCGCCCGCCACGACGAACCACACGATCATGGCGACCGCCGAGGCGAGGTGGGCGCTCTGTTTTTTCAGCAGGGCCACCACGGCCACGGCATAGGCGACCATGCCGGCGGCGCCGGCCAGCATCCCGAGCGTTCCGTCCTTGGCGTCCGATGACGTGCTGGTCGAGAGCGTGACCACGAGGCCGGCGATCGCCACTGCGGGAGCCGCGCTGAACAGGCCGGCGAAGCGCTTGGGCTTCACGGCCTCGCTGAGAACGGCGAATGCCAGGACGAGGCATCCGCCGGCGACGGCGCGGATCGGGATGGTGAGCCAGTCGCTCATGTGATGCTCAAGCGGATACCGCGCCGGGACGCGGGCAAACTTCGACGCCAGAGCGGTATTCCCTCGCCGACTGACCACACACCTGATACCGTTCGTCGTCCGGTAACCCCATCCCCTTGGTCGGTTGTCACGGATCGATGACCAGGCTCGCAGCCAATCGCGACACCCACCTGACCCCCGGCGAGATCGGGTCCGAGGCGCTGCGCCAATTCGATGCCGGCGGCGATGAGCCCAGCATCCGGAGCCTCGCGTCCGCGCTCCAGGTGGCTCCTTCAGCGATCTATCACCACTTTGGCTCCCGGGCGGAGATCGTGCGGTTCGCCCTCGCGCTGGTCTGGGACCAGGCGACCGCTGAGCTACTGAGGTTGACGCCGAACCCGTTCGATGCCGATCCGAGCGAGGTTCTGGTGGCGGCCGGAATCGGTACGCGGCGGGCGTGGCGGGCGCACTATCGCCTGGCCCCCTACATGGCCGCGACGCCCGAGTCGGACGAGTTCATCATCAACGCGCTTGGCCTGCTCGCCAACGTGCTCGAGCGACTGGGGCTAAAAGGTGATCGGGCGGCCGAGGCCCTCCACACCTATTCGTCGTTCATGATCGGCGCGGTCCAGTTTGCGGCAGCGCGCTGCGCCGCAAACGAGCAGCTCCAAGCCGAGGCCGGGAATGGTCGTCCCAAGGGCGGTTACCTCACCGAGTCCGGCACCGCTGCGACCAAGCGATCGACCGAACGCACGAGGCTCTCGATCGACGAGGTGATGAATCTCTCGGTGTCCGACCCCGCGCGCGACGAGGAGCTCTTCGCCGAGGGGCTTAGGCGCCTGGTGGAGAGCCTCAAGGCCTAAGAGCTAGGGAAGCACGTTCTCGCAGTCGGGCGAAACGGTGTCGATGCCGTCGGCCGCGTACGAGTCGATCTCGGTACCGCACAGAAGGCTGTCCTGGATGGCGTCCACGGCGTGCAGCTCATCGGCGCCGCCGGCCCCACGGAGGTCGTCCACACCGCCACCCCCGGCGATCAGGTCCGCACCCCCGAAGCCGCGCAGTAGGTCGGCGCCGAGGCCGCCCGAGAGACCGTTGGGATCCGAGTTACCGTCGATCTTGTCGTCGAAGCGGCCGCCAAGGACGTTCTCGATGGTCGACGTCACGTTGTCGCCCTCCGCGGGTATCCCGTCGTTCGCGACGTCGTCGATCGTGACGTCGATGCCGGTCCCGGACGCCGAATAGTCGGCCCTGTCGAGGCCGGGCCCGCCGCCCATGGAGTCCGCGTCCGGGCCGCCCGCGATCTGGTCGTCATCGTCGCC
>DATFON010000005.1:0-5226 GCA_035265465.1 Solirubrobacterales bacterium
CACACGATCGGCAAGCTGATCATCGAACCGGCAGACGGCGCCGTGAACGCACTTCCCGCGGATGCAACGGCCTTCGTCCATCGCGACAACCTCTTCGACATCCAGTACCAGGCGCGCTGGCACCACGGCGCTCCACAGGAGGTCGTCGCCGCAAACATGGCGTGGACGAACGAGCTCTACGAGCAGACCAAGCGGTACCGCTCGGGCTTCGCCTACCAGGACTACATCGATCCCGAGCTCGAGGACTGGGAGCACGCCTACTACGGCGCGAACCTCGCCAGGCTCCGCAGCGTGAAGTCGAAATACGACCCGGACGACTTCTTCAGGTTCGCCCAGTCGATCCCTCCAACAGGCGCCCACTACGCCTGAATCACGCTTGGCGACGCCCAGAGGCCGGGGCTATACTCAGACCACCTCTTTCGCACCCGAACCCTTACGAGGTGGGCCCGGGCCCGCCTTTTTTTCGGCGTGGAAGCGGTCAAGGAGAGTTGAAATCAGACCTAGGAAACGAGCTTGGACGACCTTCAAGGGCAAATCGAGCAGAAGCTCCAGCAGCTTGATCCCGCGATCGAGCTGATCGCGCTGGAGCAGCCTGCCGGTGAGACCCTTCGCCTCTACATCGATTACCCCGACGGCGTGGACCTCGCGCTCTGTGAGCGCGTGACCGATCACCTGCGTGACCTGCTCGAGACATGGTCGCTTGAGGTCTCGTCCCCGGGCGCCGACAGGCCGCTCACCAAGCCAGAGCACTTCCGCCGCTTCATGGGCCGCCGCGTTCGCGTGCGGACCCGCGAGGCGATCGAGGGACAGCGCAGCTTCACCGGGACCCTGACCGCGGCCGACGAGGGCGGTGTACGGATCCAGGCGGGCGAGGGCGAGGTCGACATCCCGCTCTCCCGCATTCGCCGCTCGAACCTCGTTCCCGAATACTCGACCCCGCTGGAGGAGAGCAGATGAGCCGTGAGATCGTCGAAGCCATCAAGGGCCTCGAGCAGGAGAAGGGGATCGACGCCGACACGCTGATGGAGGCGCTCGAGGACGCCCTCCTCTCCGCCTACAAGAAGACTCCGGGCGCCGCCAAGTACGCCCGGGTCGACCTGGACCGGGACACGGCTGATTTCCGTGTCTTCGAGTTGATCCTGCCGCCGGAGCTGGAGGAGAAGCTCATGGCGCAGGCGATCTCCGAGCAGGAGCAGACGATCGACCCCGAGACGGGGGAGATGCGCGAGCCCGAGGAACCGGAGCTCGATCCAGAGCTCATCGCGCCCTACGAGGATCAGATCACGACGCGCGATGTGACCCCCGATGACTTCGGGCGGATCGCCGCCCAGACCGCGAAGCAGGTGATCCTGCAGCGGATTCGCGAGGCCGAGCGCCACATGATGTTCGAGGAGTACCAGGACCGCGTCGGCGAGCTGATCACCGGGATCATCCAGCAGTCCGACAACCGCTACACGCTGGTTCAGCTTCGGGAGCGCGTCGAGGCGCTCCTGCCCCGCTCCGAGCAGGTGTGGAATGAGCGTTACGACCACGGCATGCGGGTCAAGGCTGTGATCACGGAGGTGAATGCCGAGGGCAAGGGACCCGGAATCGTCGTCTCGAGGCGCAGTCCCGAGCTGATCAAGGAGCTGTTCGAGCTGGAGGTGCCGGAGATCGCAGACGACCTCGTGGAGATCGTGGGCGTCGCTCGCGAGCCCGGCTATCGCTCGAAGATCGCCGTGATCTCGCACGCCGACGGGGTCGACCCGGTCGGCGCCTGCGTGGGCCCCCGCGGCTCGCGCGTGCGGATGGTCGTCTCCGAGCTCCGCGGCGAGAAGATCGACATCATTCCGTACAACGACGAGCCCGCCCGGTTCGTGGCCAAGGCGCTGTCGCCCGCCCGCGTGCGCGAGGTCCTGGTCGAAGACGAGACCCAGGAGGCGACCGTGATCGTGCCGGACGATCAGCTCTCGCTCGCCATCGGACGAGAGGGCCAGAACGCCCGGCTCGCCGCCAAGCTCACCGGTTGGAAGGTCGACATCAAGTCCGAGACGGAGTTCAGCGAGCAAGAGGAGGAGCTGACCTACGAGGATGGCGAGGATGTAGACGGCCGCTGCGCCGCCGTTCTTTCGGCTGGACGCCGATGCCCGAACGCCTCACTTCAGGGTTCGCGCTACTGCGGCCTGCCGCAGCATCAGGCGCTGGCCCGGTTCGACACGAATCAGGTGACGGTGCTGACTCCGCTCTCCGATGAGGAGATCTCGGTGCTCGCCGATCCAAATGCCGACGACGCTCAGGTTCGTCCACTTGTGGATAAGGCGAGCGCCGCGTTCGACCAGCAGGAGGCCGGTGGCGAGGGTGAAGCCCAGGAGGCCACCGAGACCGACGTCGAGCAGGCAGAAGAGGAGCTGAACGAGGCCAAAGAGCAATCCGAGACCGACGTAGCCGAGGCCGAGCAGGAGCTCGAGGAGGCCGAGGAAGAGGCAGCCGAGAGCGCTGAGGCCGATGAGTCTGAGGAGGGCGCCGAGCCTGAGGAGTCCGCCGAGCCCGAGGAGGCGCTGGCGGAGGATGCCGCCACGGAGGCTCAGGAGCCTTCCCACGAAGCGGCGACGGTGGGGGCGAACCCATCCGAGGAACCCAAGGCCGGTGGCGAGGATTCCGAGGGGAGCCGTTCCGAGGGTGCCTAAGAAGCGCGTTCACGAGATCGCTAAGCAGCAGGGACTGAGCAGCAAGGAGGTACTCGCCGCCCTCAATGCCGCCGGGATCGAGGCCAAGGTGGCGGCATCGAGCGTCGAGGAGTCCGACGCGCTCAAGGCCCTGAAGACCGCTGGTGCCGACGGCGCGCAGGCGGCGTCCAAGCCAGCCGCAGAGGATCCGGCGAAAGGCTCGCCGGCCACCAAGCAGCCCGCTGCGCCCAAGCCGGGTTCGTCGGCGGGCGGCGGGAGCGCGAGCGGCCGCAAGCGACGCCGTGTCGTAATCGACTCGCAGGCGTCCCGCCGTGACCACATGCCGCAGGCGCCGCCTCACCGCCCGCCGCGGCGTCGCGGTGGTCGGCGACGCCGGCCCCTGCTCGAAGAGCCACCCGTACGTCCACTGAGCGAGGCCCCGGAGCCGGAGGCCACGAAGATCGCGTCCGGCGCGACCGTGCGCGAGGTGGCCGAGAGCCTGAGCCTCGGCAGCGCCGAGGTGATCAAGAAGCTGATGGAGCTCGGCGAGATGGCGACGCTGACCCAGACCCTGCCCGACGAGACCGTCACGGCCCTCGCGGAGGCGCTGAATCAGAAGATTGAGATCGTCAGCAGCGCGGAGGAGGAGATCGAGGAGCCAATATACGACGACTCCGCCGAGGACCTGGCGGAACGGCCGCCCGTCGTCACGATCATGGGCCACGTCGACCACGGCAAGACGTCGCTGCTCGACGCGATCCGGGAGACCGAGGTCGTTGCCGGGGAGGCTGGCGGCATCACCCAGCACATCGGGGCCTACCAGGTGCACCAGAACGGCAACCGGATCACCTTTCTCGACACGCCGGGCCACGAGGCATTCACGGCAATGCGTGCCCGTGGCGCAAAGGTCACGGATCTCGCGGTGATCGTGGTCGCTGCCGACGACGGCGTCATGCCCCAGACGGTGGAGGCGATCGACCACGCCAAGGCCGCCGGGGTCCCGATGCTCGTCGCCGTCAACAAGATCGACCGCCCCGACGCGCAGCCCGACCGGGTTCGAAACGAGCTTGCCGCCCAGGGACTGACCCCCGAGGACTGGGGAGGGGAGACGATCTTCGTCGACGTTTCCGCCAAGACAAAGGAGGGACTCGACACCTTGATCGAGATGATCGGTCTCGCTGCCGAGCTCGAGGAGCTCAAAGCGAATCCCAAGGCGCCGGCCTCTGGCTTCGTGATCGAGGCGCACCTGGACCCCGGCCGTGGCCCGGTGGCCACCGTGCTGGTACACCGCGGCACGCTACGCGTCGGCGACGCCGTCGTCGCGGGATCCACCTGGGGCAAGGTCCGCGCGATGCTCGACTACACGGGAGCGCGGGTGGACAGCGCCGGCCCCGGCGATCCTGCCGAGGTGTTGGGGATTGACGACGTCTCGGAGGCCGGTGAGCGCTTTGAGGTTGCACCCAACGAGCGGCGGGCGCGCCAACTCGCGGAGGAGCGCGGTCACCGGCTCAAGGCCGAGTCCCTGGCTCGCCAGCAGGCCCGGACGATCAGCCTGGAGGAGGTCTTCAACAAGGCGACCGCGGGTGAGGTCAAGCAGCTGGGCATCGTCCTGAAGGCCGATGTATCGGGCTCGCTCGAGGCACTCCAGGACGAGATCGCGAAGCTGCCCCAGGAGCGGATCTCGGTCGACGTCATCCACGCCGCCCCGGGCGGAATCACCGAGTCCGACGTCATGCTCGCTGTGGCCTCCGACGCGATCATCATCGGCTTCAACGTCCGCCCGCTGGCCGACGCCCGCAGGGCGGCCGACCGGGAGGGCGTCGAGATCCGCACTTACTCGGTCATCTACAAGGTCACTGAGGACCTCCATGCCGCGCTCGAGGGAATGCTCGAGCCCGAGGAGGTCGAGGAAGCGGTCGGCCAGGCGGAGGTTAAGGAGCTCTTCCGCGCATCGCGCGTCGGCACGATCGCGGGCTGCCTGGTCACGGACGGCAAGGTCTCCCGAACGGCCCAGGTACGGCTTGTTCGCGACGGCACCGTCGTGTGGACCGGCCGCGTGGGCTCGCTACGGCGCTTCAAGGACAACGTCCAGGAGGTCGAGGAGGGCCTTGAGTGCGGCATCGTGCTCGAGGGCTACCAGGACGTGAAGGTCGACGACGTCCTCGAGTTCTTCGAGACCAGGCAGGTCGAGCAGACGCTGGAGTAGCTCGGTAGTGCTGGCTGCGCGAGCGGTTCAGGGCAAGTAGGGGGGAGGTGCCGGTGATCGCCCGGGCCGTCGCGGCGGACCGCGCGAGCGGCGTTATATCCACCGTATAGGTGGATAAGCGCCCGCCCGCCCGCCCGCCGTCCTCCCTCGCTGCCCTGCTTGGCGAGCGACGACCACGCCTATCCTGGGTCGGTGACCACCTACGTCTGCGTGGTGGAGATCCGCCTGCACCTGAACGAATCGCACGACCTGAAGGGGAAGCGAAAGCTCCTGCATTCGCTGAAGGCGCAGCTTCGGCAGCGCTTCGGGGCCTCGGTGGCTGAGGTGGACGGTCACGACACGTGGCAGCGGACGACGCTCGTGTGCGCCCTCGTG
>DATFON010000006.1:0-3948 GCA_035265465.1 Solirubrobacterales bacterium
GAGCAGCAGGAACATCCCGGCGACCATGGCGATCAGCAGCGCGCCGAGCGCGCCGACCGCGATCCAGAGCCCCGTCATCGCCGCCACCAAGGCCACAATGGGCGAGTGCCCGATGCCGGCATCAGCGGGCGGCGGCGAAGATCGCGTAGCCAAGCGCGCCCTGGGCGATCGCCCGCCGAGCCGCTCGGACGAGCTCGATCGCTTCCTCGATCGCGACCGGGGACCCCGCCATTCGATCGAGCCCCAAGACCCGCGCTCCCCTGAGGCGATCGTGGATGCGCCCGGCAAGTGCCGCCGCGTCCTCGTCGCGCGATTCGATTCCGGTCGGGCGCAACCCGGCGCCGGCTAGGAGATGCTCGTAGCCGTCACGCGACAGCGCCTCGCCGATGCAGGCAACGGTCGCGAGCGCATTGTCGAGCTTCGGCGCCAGGCGCGGGCGATCGACGACCACGTCCGAGAGCGCCAGCCGTCCTTTGGGCCGCAGCACCCGTCGGATCTCGGACATCGCCCGAGGCTTGTCCGCAAAAGTGCAGAGCGAGCACTCGCAGAGGACGGCGTCGAATTGGCCGTCCTCGAAGGGCAGCGCCTCGGCGTCGCCGGCGATGAATCCGACCCGGTCGCAGAGCCCGGCGCCGTCTGCCGCCCGCTGCGCGTCGGCGACCGCACCCTCGCCGTAGTCGACCCCCGCGACCAGACAGCCGTACTCCCGCGCCGCCAGCATGGCCGAGGTTCCTGTTCCCGAGGCGACGTCCAGCAGGCGCTCGCCAGGCCGGAGCCCGATCAGCTCCAGCGCCCGCCGCGTCGTCGCCTCGCCGCCCGGGTGAAGCTCGTCCCCCAGGAGCCAGCGCACGGCGGGGTGCTCGTAGACCGCCGCGCATGTCGCTTTCAGGCTTGCCTCGATAGCTCCCTCCTCACCTGCTCGCGGTAGCCGACCGAGTTGTAGGCACAGAACGGGATCAGCCGGCCGTCTGGCGTGATCTCGGACACGCAGCACTTGCGGAGCTTTCCGATGTCCAGGGTGTAGGGATCCTGAAAATCCTGGACGACGACCATGAACCCGCTTGCCGCCACATCGCGCAGCTCGGCGGGGATCGCGGTGGCACAGGCCACGCACTCCAGCCGCTCGGCCACCGGCTCGCTCCCTCCTGCGGCCTTGGCGGACCACAGGCCCTCCAGGGCCTCGCGGACGTCGAGGTCGGGGATCGCCCGGTTGGTGACGTAGTCGAGGTAGAGCTCGACGTCGACGAGCCGGGTCAGCGGGACCACGTCCTCGCCGTCGTAGAGCGCGAAGGTCGCCGAGCGACACGAGGGCGAGCAGCAGGGCACCGGGACGAAGTCGTCGGCGCGGAACCACTCAGGGAGCTGTTGGGCGATCGCCTCGATGACGTCTGAGTTCGTCAGCTTGTCGAGCGGGTCCGAGTCGGCCAGGAAGCGCCCCGAATGCGTGACCGGCTGGAAGAACACGCCGGTGACCGCCGGGTGCTCGATGCCGAAGCGGACGATCGCGCCCACCTCGTGCTCGTTGACGCCGCGCTCGACGGCGGCGGCAAGCGAGACGCTGACTCCGGCCGCGACGCAGCGATCGAGCGCGCGGAGCTTCTCCTCGGTCAGCGACCTACCGCGGATCGCAACCTGCGTCGCCTCCTCGAGGCCGTCGAACTGCAGGTAGACGTGGACTCCGAGCTCTGCCAGAGCGGGCGCGAAGCGGGGATCGCGAGCCAGGCGGATGCCATTCGTGTTCAGCATCACCAGCGGGATGTCGCGCCGCTTGGCGGCCGCCAGCATGTCGAGGATCTGCGGGTGGATCGAGGGCTCACCGCCGGAGAGCTGAACCGACTCGGGCTCACCCTCGGCCCGGACGAAGGAGTCCAGCATCGACTCGACCTGCTCCAGCGACAGGCTGTACCCATGCTCCTGCGGCCCCGTGCCGGAGTCGGCGAAGCAGATCGGGCAGTCGAGGTTGCAGGCGGTGTTGACCTCGATGATCCCCAGGCAGGTGTGCTGGGCGTGCTCCGGGCAGATGCCACAGTCGCGCGGGCAGCCGTCAAGGGTCTCCGTCTGACGCTCGCGGGGGTGTTCGCCGGGCTTGTTGAAGCGCTGGATCTCCAAATAGCGCTCGGCGTCGCCGTAGACGACCGCCTCGAACTCTCCGTGGTCGGGGCACCTACGGCTGAGGATCACGCGGGTGTCGCGAACGAGGAGCTCGGCATCGAGCACGGCGCCGCAGCACGGACAGATCGACTGGGTGTGGCCCAGCGACCGGCTGGCCGGGGTCGCCGCGTCGCTCGCCGCCCTCGGGGCGACTACCTCTGGCCCGGGTGCGCTGCGCGTCACGCTCTCTCCGACCGGTCGATCACCGCTAAGGGTTCATCCACGCAGATCGTCGCGCTCAGCCTGAACGCGCTTGCCGGCCAGGAGGCCGAGATTGGAGACGATGAATGGCACGCAGTAGTTCAAGCCGGATTTCACCCAGGTGAGCGTGTCGGCGTTTCCCTTGATGATCACGTCGAGCTGGTTGATCGCGGTCAGGATCGTCCCGACGACGAGCGCGATCATGATCGTACGTCTCAGATGGTCGCGCCGGAAGCAGATTCGCAGGGCGTCCGTCAGCGTCATCGGCTCGATCCTCTCAGAGCCCTTCGTCACACCGGCGCGGAAGTGCGGTCATGGTGAGCGACCGTCGGCTGCGGCATGACCGCGGTAGCGGCCCCAGGCTCCGTCGCCGACTCCTCGAGCGCCTCGCCGGCGCGAACTGGCGCCGGGATCAGCGCTGCCCCTATGAGGATCAGGACGAACGCCGCGACGCGCACGCCTACCACGAGAGGGTCGTGCCCGAGCCGGTCTCCGAAGACCGCGAGCCCGGCGACGATCGTGGACAGGTTCGCCGCGACCGAGGTGACGGCGATCACGGCGACGCCGTCGCCGATCTGGAGGCTGCGGGCGGACGCGTAGAACGAGAAGACCGCCGCCGTGACGATGACCACGATCCAGGGGCTGAGGAGGCCCGCCAAGCCGCTCTCGAGGTCCCCCGAGAGCCCCTTTATCGCCACGTCTGAGATCCCGAACCCGAGCCCGGCGGCAATGCCGAGCAGCACGCCGCGCTGGGCCGGGATGCGCTCGATCAGGTGGGAGAGAACCAGCAGCAGACCGACGCAGACAGCGATGCCCTCGAAGACGATCATCCCCGCGAGGGAATAGCCCGAGTGGGCTTCCCCTCCGCCCCCACCGGTCAGCGTCAGCAAGCTGAGCGAGACCGCCACCACGCCGATCCCGATCCACTGGCGACGCCGGAGCTCGAAGCCGAAGAAGCGCTCCGCGAGCACCGCCAGGAAGACGAGACCTCCCGCGAGCACCGCCTGGCCGACCGAGATCGGGGCAAGGGTGAGGGCGGCCACGTGGAGCGCGAACGCTCCCGCCGCCACGCCCCAGCCGATGCTCCACCACTTGGAGCGAAAGAGATCGATCGCGCTGCGCAGCGGATGGCGCATGGCGACATCGGGAGCAGCAACCGCCCCCCTGTGCTTGAACAGGAAGGCGAGATTCGTTCCCAGCGCGGACAGCAGAGCACAGATCAGGCCCACGCCGACGGCCAGCGAGACGCTGGTCACCGCGGACCCGCTCCCCGAGCGCTCGTCGGCGCACGAGCGCTACCGCCGACTGTCGGGTCGCGTCATACCGATCTACCTACCCACCTTCCTGCGGAAACCGACAAGCCCCGCGGGTTCGCGGTCAAATTAGACTGGCCATCCGGTACCCGATCCACGAAGCGCCCTGGCGAGCGCCTCGAGCGTGAGAAACATCGCGAGCGCGAGGGCCGCGGCCGAGAGGATGTACCAGGGCCAGGGGCCCATGAGATCGAGCACGGAGGCTCTCGACGGCTTCTCCTGAAGAAACATGTAGTTGCCGCCGGTGAGCAGGTTGCCCGCTTCCGCGAGGACAGCGAACGCG
>DATFON010000007.1:0-9814 GCA_035265465.1 Solirubrobacterales bacterium
GCCGGGCAGCGATTGGAACGCCTCGAGCAGCACGTCAACTCCCTTGTACGGCCGGATCAGGCCGAAGAAGAGGATGACGGGCCCCTCCACCGCGGCGAGATCGTCCGGCAGGGGTACCTCGTCGGGCTGGCGCGTCAGGTAGTCGAAGGCGCCATGCGGGATCACGCGGACGCGTCCCGAATCGATCCCGGCGCTCACCAGGCGCTCCCGCCCGAACTCGGAGAGCGCGACGATCGCGTCCATGCGATCGAAGATGCGACGCAGCCCACGATCCAGCCGCCGCTCCCATCCCTCGCGCCGAAGCACCCCGTGGGCGGTCAACACCCTTGGGTGGTCCGGCGGCAGCAGGCGGCCGTCAAGAGCCGGTACCGGCAGCCATTGGTAGTGGCGAACGTCTACCGGCCCGCCGTCGCGCCGATAGCGAAGCATGTCCGTCACGTGTTCGGCGAGCTTGAGCGCCCGGCGGGCCGGAGCACTGCCCTCGCGCCTCCCCGAGTATCGGTAGAAGGCCTCCCGCACTTCGTAGCCCAGCGGCGCGGGGACCGGCCCGTAGGCGAAGCGGCTCGTGACCAGCTCGACGTCCGCCCCGGCCCGCGCCAGGGCGGCGCAGAGCGAGCGGTCGTACGGGGGCGTGTATGCCGGCGGATCGACGACTTGGACGCGCATTCGCGAGGATTGTGGCGATGGAGCTCTCCTACTGCGTGGTCAACACCAACGGACGGGACCTCCTGCTCGAGTGCCTGCGGTCGATCCGCCGCACCGATCCGGAGGACACGGACAGCGAGGTCCTGGTTCTCGACAACGCGTCGGATGACGGATCGGCCGCAGCGGTCGAGGCCGAATTCCCCGAGGTCCGCGTAATCCGGCGCGACCGCCGCGCAGGCCTCGCCGAGAACAACACGCTGATCCTGCGGGAGGCTCGCGGTCGCCTGTGCCTGCTGTTGAACGAGGACTCCGAGCTCATGGACGGCGCGGTCACGGAGCTGCTCGCGGCGCTGCGAGACGACCCCGAGGCCGCCGTGGCGGGAGCGCAGCTGTTGGATCCAGACGGCAACCCGATCCCGTGCGCCTGGCGCTTTCCCGGGCTGGGAAGCGCTGCCGCGCAGGCCCTCCTGCTCCACCGCCGCCTGGTGACCCAGAGCCATGGCGGCGACGGCCCGCCTCGTGAGGTGGGGTGGATCCAGTCGTGCACGATGCTCGTCCGGGGCGACGCGGCCGAGAGCGTCGCCTACCTGGACCCGGACTTCTTCGTCTACTCGGAGGAGGTGGACTTCCAGAAGCGCATGCACGATGCGGGCTGGCGGATCCTCCACGTGCCCCGCGCGCGGGCCATCCATCACGAGCAGCTCGCGACCGACCGATCGGCCGGAGGCCGCCGGCGCGTGGTCCAGTTTCATCGCGGTCGCGACCTGTACATGCAAAAGCACCACTCGAGCCCGGTCGTCCTGCTCTCCCGCCTGCTGTGGTCGTTTTCGTACCTCCCGCGTGCCGTGGCCGCTCTCGTCATGCCGAACCAGGATCCGCGGACGTACTTGCTCCACGCCCGCCAGGCTCTGCGCCCGAACCGCGGTGAGGGGATGCGAGAGGCAGCCGAGGCCTACAACCGGAAGCGAGTCGCGAACGGCTCCGCGCAGGAAGGCTCGCCTCAGGTCCCAGATCGATCCTCGTCCCGCGCCGCGACCTCGTAGACCTCGGGCCCGAGGCCCGGCCGCTCCTCGCCCTCGGGCTCCTCCTCCGCGGGCGCGGATCGCAGGCCGCGGGCCCGCGTCGCGATCGCCGACGGGCGCAGCAGATCGCCAAGTCCCGAGCGCTCCTCAGGATGCAGGAAGCCGAGCGCGAACAGGACCAGTGGATAGACCAGCCAGAGAACCCCGCGGCTGAGCAGCCCGATCGCCCCGGAGGTCGGGAGCAGGACCTCACCCGCGCCAACGATCGCGGCGGCGGACAGCAGGATCAGTGCCAACCGTCGCCACTCATACGGCACCCGAAACAATCGCTGCGTGAAGAGGTACACGAGCCCGAGGACGATCACGTACGAGGCGACCAGGGCGAGTCCGGCCCCGACGATCCCGTGCGAGGGCACGAGCAGCACGTTCAACAGGACGTTCGTCACCACAGCGGCGATCGTGGCGGGGAAGCTGAACTCCGTGCGCCCGGTGCGTCCCAGGATCACGACCATCGCGAGGTAGAGCGCGTAGAGGGCGATTCCGGTCGCCACTAGGCCGACGGCCTGATACGAGGGGAAGTACTCGGGCGCGGCCAGAAGGCGCACGATCCATCTCGACTCGAGCCACAGGCCGATGACGGCGAACGCGAGCGCGGCGGCAAACCACGTGAAGATCGCCGCGTACACCCGGCGCGCCTCGTCGTCGTCGCGGATCGAATAGGCCAGAGGTGGCCACGCGAGCTGGAAACCGCGGGCGAGCACCTGCATCGCCTGGGCGAACTTGACCGCAAGCGCGTACAGGCCGACCTCGGCCAGCCCCACCATCCGGGCGAGGATGATTCGGTCGATGAAGTTGAGCGAATAGAGCGACAACTCCGCCGGCATCGTCGGCAGGCCGAATCTGAACATCCGTCGCAGGAGGGCGCCATCGGGGATGAACGAGAGGCGCCGCCGCTGACGCCAGAGCATCCAGAAGGTGACAACCGCGCCCGTCCCGTAGGTCCCGAGGAGGATGCCGTTGGCGCGCTCTCCCTCGACGACGATGAGGAAGACCGTGAACGGAATCGTGATCAGGACGTTCACGATGGTGATCCCGAAGTACGCGTGGGCGCGCTCGTCGAGTCGCAGGAGAGTGAGGGCGTACTCGTACATCGTGAGAGCCCAGAGCCCGAGGATCGCGAGGCGGGCGAGCGTCGCATCCTCGTGCCCGAGCAGCGCCTCGGAGATCGGTGCGGCGAAGGGAAGGGCGAGCGCTGCGAGGATCGTCGCGCCCCAGAAGAGGGAGGCGAACCCCGTCGCCACCACCGCCGCGGGGCGCTCACCCGCCATGTAGTAGAAGCGTAGGATCGCCTCGATGATCCCGAGCCTGACGACGATGCTCGCCGCGATCACCGAGGCCAGCATCACCTCGGCCGCCCCGTAGTCGCTGGGCGTGAGGTAGTGGGTGTAGATCGGCAGCAGGAAGACCGCGATCAGCTTCGAGAGCACACTCGAGGCCGTGTAGGCGGTCCCCGTCGTCGCGAGGCGGCGCAGGTAGTCGAACATCGCTCGGCGACCCGGTCAGGCGGCGGCCGGCCGCGGATCGCTCGCCGGGGCCGGTTCGACCCCGCCGGCCGCAGCCAGCTCCGCGTCGGATACCCGCCGGTATCGCAGCGCGATCCCCACTCCCAAGAGGGCCCACATCGCGGGGTCGACCGTGAAGTCGGCGTAGCCCAGACTGTGGACGATGAGCGCGATGAAGCACGCCGCGACGGCCGTCGCCCCCATGGACTCGCGGGCGCCGCTCACCAGAACGAGTACGCCCAAGACGACCATCGCGATGTAGACGATGAGGCCGATCGTCCCCTGCTCGGCACCGACCGTCAGCGGCTCACTGTGGGAAACGGTTGCCTTCGCGTCCGGGTCCACCTGGGTCGCGAATGCCTCACCGAACGACCCGGATCCCCATCCCCAGACCGGGCGGTCGCGGGCCAGCCGGTATCCGCCCGTCACCAAGCCGACGCGCCCGCTCCCGAACTGGTTGACCTTCTCCGTCGAACTCAGATCCGTCTGTCCAGTCCCGCTCACCGCGAAGAAGATCGCCGTGCACACGAGGATCGCGACCGCGGTCCCGAGCGCCCAGCGCACTCCCCACCGGAGCGCCATCACGACCAGGAGTCCCGTCACCAGGGCGATGAATCCGGTGATCGAGAAGCTGAGGGCCAACGCCGCGAGCAGGATGCCTGCCGCCGCGCCCGCGGCGATCGCAAGCCGCCCGCTGAGCGTCCATGCGAGGAAGGCACCAAGCGCGACCATGACGAGAGCCAGGTCGCGACCCAGGATGTTGGGGTCGTAGAACAGAGAGTTCACCCGGAAGTACAGGTGGAGCTGATTCGAGGCCAACAGGTCGCCCTTGCTCAGCAGGAGATCGCGGACGGCGTACTCCCAGAACGCGACGCCGGCGAACACGAGCGCGACCGCGGTAACCGTCACCAGGACCCAGCCCAGGAGCCGCTCGGTCCACCGCACCTCGCCCAGCATCACGAGGAGAAGCGCGAACGGAACGAGGAAGAACGACGCGTTCTCGATCGCGTTCGACACGTCCACGGAGTACGAGGTCTGGATCGCGTAGAGAACCAGCATTGCCGCGAGCACCCGGTACAGCCAGACCACGGGCGCCCATTCGCGCAGCGTCGCCGGGCGCGCTGCCGGTGCTCCATCGTCGCTGTTGCTTTGGCCGCGGAGCGCCGCGTAGGCGAAGCAGAGGACCCCGCCCGCGATCACCAGGTAGAGCGGCACGAGCAGGTGCGAGGTCTGGCCGCCGACGTGCACGGGCACACGAAGTGGCAGGACGGCGAATGCCGCGATCGGAAAGCTCCAGGGAAATCGCCGGAAGATGGCTGCAACCACCACCGCGGCCAAGATCGCGGCGACGATCACGGCCGCGAACTCGGCCGGCGGATGACGCAGCGCGACCAGCCGCGAGTTGTCCCACACGTCCCCGGCAACCAAAACGGGCGCGGCGATCATCGCGACCGCGGCGGCTGCGTAGCGCAAGCGAGGGTCACCCGCCACCAGCGCTGTCGCTGCGGCACCACAGGCGATGAGGATCCCGGCGAACTCGAGAGCGGACGCTGTCACCGTGCTCCCATGCCCACGAGCTCGAACTGCTGCGGGTACACCATGTCGCGGTCCTGCCCGGGCAGGACCACGCGGAGCCGGTACCGGTCCTGCGGGTTCGCCAACTGCCCTGACGCGGTCCGCCCGTTCCAGGTGAACGTGACGGGCTGGTCGGCCGTCAGCGGTCCGTGGTAGAGGGTGCGCACCCGCTGCCGGTGCGGCCCCACGATCTGGACCGTGGCGTCGGGATCGCTGTCCCGCACGAAGAAGCGGATCCTGGCCTTGTCGCGATGGCCGTTTCCGTTCGGCGAGAACCTGAACTCCCGCGGGGGACTGGTGACCTCGAGCTCGAGCTTGGGCGTCCTGGCATGAACGACCACGCCCGCCACGACGACCGCCGCGACCAGCAGCAGCGCGAACAGGGCCGGCCGCGCTCGGTTCAGGACGTCCGGTCCCTTCCCGCGATGACCACGACGTCGGCGCCGTCGGCATCCTGCTGCGTCTGGCGATCGATCGGCTGCACCGGCTTCACCCCGAGGTCGTTCGCGACCTTCTCCGCGGCGCGATGCTGGCCCTTCTCGTACATCACCACGGTCTGGTCGTACTCCTTGCGGCTGTTGCTGACGTTGCCCAGGGCAAAGTCGTTGACCTGGACGTCGGTCGCGACCTTCGCGCCGAGTCCGGGTACCGATGTCCCGTTGAGAACCGCGACGGTCACGTCCTGCGGCACCACAGCGCCGGGTTTTGGCTGCTTGGTTGTTCCTCCGTCGTCGTTCAGCAGGCGCTCGGATCCGAAGATGCCCGCGAGCCCCAGGATCACGGCGCCCAGCGCGATCAGGCCCAACACACGAGGCTGGCCGACCCGGGCGGCGAATCGCCGCCAGCGCGGGTGAGGCAAGAGGGCCTCGCGCTCCGTCGTGATCTGCTCGAGCGCCGGCCGCTCGCTGGTCGTGGGCTGCGGCCGTGGTGCAGGCGTCGCGCCCGCAGCCTCGGCCGGCATGGGCGGCGCGACCGCGGTTGGCTCGGGCGGGGCCTCGGCAGGCGCCTCAACGCCCAGGATCTCCTCCAGCTCGGCCTCGGCTCGGTCCAGGAGCGTCTCGCTACGAGCCAGATCCTGCGCCGGATGGTCCGGAGCCACGGCCATCCAGGCCCGCAGGCGCATCAGGTCCCGGCGTTGCGAGAGATAGAGGACGAGCAGGAACAGGCACCCCACAGCCGCGGCCACCGAGACGTAGGTGGGCAGGCGGTGCGCCGCGTCGTAGAGGATGGGGACCAGGTCCGCGGCGATTGGCAAGCGGGCTAACCCCCTCCCCCGAACCCTGCGTCGTCCAAGCCAAGGACCAGTGCGAGATCGGCCTTCCCGGCGATGTCCTGAGTGTCAGCCGCCATGGGCTGCACCGGTGTGTCGCCGAGCTCCGAGTTGACCGCCTTCGCCAGAGCCTGCGCCTCACTGCGCATGCCGCTCGAATACTCGACCACGGTGGTGTTGACGCTCGCGGCGGCGTTCCCCACCGGGCCAGGGTCGTACCCCGCCCGCTTCACGACCATCTGCTCCACCGTTGCCGCAAGCCCCGACACCGAGGTCCCGTTGACCACAGCAACGGTGGGCTTCTCCTTCGCACCTGAGGAACGCTCTTGGTCCCCACCACCCCCGCCGACGAGCCCGAAACCGCTGGTGACGACACCCACGGCCACCACGGCAACGACGAGGACCACGAGGACGTACCGCCCATCCACGGGCAGGCGCCGATCAACCGCCGCAAAGCGGTCGCGAACGCCCCAGCTCAACCGCTCCCAGGCGGAGCGCAACCGACCTCCCGTCGGCTCCCCGTGAGCCGCCGGCTCCGCTTCGCCGACGGCCGCCTCGTCGTCGCGGGACGCGTCTGCCACGGCCTGAACGGCATCGGCAGCCTCCGTCGCTCGCTCGGGTGCGCGCCCCGCCCACTCTCTCAGGCGCCGGATATCGCGCGCCTGCTGAAACAGGAGAAAGGCAAGGATCGCCAGACCCACGAAGGCGACGATGCCCAGAACGGGCCCGATGGACTCGATCGCGTGCATCGGTGACGGCGCATCTTATGGCGCAGCCTGGTGGTACCTCGGGCGCGATCCCACAACGCGAGGGGGATTATTCGTCGCCTGGGCCGAGGCTAGGACGAGCCCAGGGCCGACTCGGCGAGCCGCTCCTCGACCACCTCGACCACGCGGTCCGCCAGGCCGGCCTCGTCCCCAGCCGCCACGAGCGCCTCGAGGCGGCCGACGGAGCGAACCACCCAGTCCGGGTCGAGCGAGCGGGTGCGAACGGCGCGCACGATCCGGTCGGCGGTGGTCTGCTGAGCCCGCTCGTCGCCGTTGAACAGCTCCTCCCGGAGCTTCTCCCCGGGACGCGGACCGATGAACTCGATCGCGACGTCGACGTCGGGCTCATAGCCAGCCAGCGCGATCATGTTGCGCGCCAGGTCCAGGATGCGGACAGGCTCCCCCATCTCCAGGACGAAGACGTCCCCGGCGCCGCCTCCCAGGTCGCCCGCCTGGATCACGAGCTGGACCGCCTCGTGGATGGTCATGAAGTAACGCGCCATTTCGGGATGCGTGACGGTGACCGGTCCGCCCTTCTCGATCTGGCTGCGGAAGATGGGCACGGCGCTCCCCGACGAGGCCAGGACATTGCCGAAGCGAACGCTGATGAAGCGCGTCGCCGTGTGCCGCTGGCCCGCGGCCTCGACTATCCACTCCGCCATGGCCTTCGAAGCGCCCATCACGGTACGCGGGTTGACCGCCTTGTCGGTCGACACCAGAACGAAGCGCTCCGTGCCGGTGGCCGCGGCGGTCTCAGCGGCTACACGCGTGGCGATCGCGTTGTTTCGCACCGCCTCCAGCGGATTGGCCTCCATCAGCGCCACATGCTTGTAGGCCGCAGCGTGGAAGACGATGTCCGGCTTGAACCGCTGCATCACCTCCAGCATGCGGTCAGCCTCCTTGCAGTCGGCGAGCACGGCCTCGACCCGGGTGAAGTGCCATTCCTCGAGCATCTCGCGGTCGATGCGGAAGAGGTTGTCCTCGGCGTGGTCGAGCACCACCAGCAGCCGTGGGCGAACCCTCGCGATCTGGCGGCAGAGCTCGGCGCCGATCGACCCGCCGGCGCCCGTCACGAGCACGATCTTGTCCTCGAGGTAGGCGCCCACGCGGTCGAGCTCCATCACGACCGGATCGCGGCCGAGCACGTCCTCGACGCGCACCTCGCGAAGCTGGCGGGTCAACTGCACGCCGCCGCGCAGGAGCTCGAACACGGTCGGCAGAGTTCGCACCGGGATATCACGCTCGCGGCACGCGGCGACGACCTTCGCACGCAGGACTCCCGGTGCCGACGGGATGGCGATCACGACCTCGTCGGGACCCTCGCGATCGAGGATCTGGCCGATCTCATCCGTCGATCCGAGCACCTTGACCCCGGCGGCGGTCATGTCGCGCTTGCGCGGGTCGTCGTCGACGAACCCGATCGCCCGAGCGCCGAGGTTCGGGTTCAGCCGCAGCTCACGGACCACCATCTGTCCGCCGGAGCCGGCGCCCACGATCAGGAGGCCATGCGTCCGAGCCCGGCGCGCCGTCCGATCGGGGCGCTCCGCGATGGTGCGGCGCGCCAACCGTGCTCCACCCACCAGCACCACGGTCAGCAGGAAGTCGAAGACCACCACGGACCGCGGCAGGTTGTAGGCGTACGGCTTGGCGAGCGTGAAGACCAGGACCATGATTCCGCTGGCCACCGCGGCCGCGCGGACGACCGGCCACATGTCGGGGAGCTGGAAGTACCGCCACCACTTGCGGTGGAGCCCGAAGACCTCGAACACGATCGACTTCCCGATCGCCACGAACGCGATCGACCCGGCGAGCATCGTCAGATATCGGCCCGGGATCCCGATCGGCACGTCCAGGAAACGCAGGACGAACGCCAGGCCGAACGCGATCGCGGCCAGCACCGCGTCCGCGGCAAACTGCTGGGCGCGACGCCTATAGACAGGGTCGTTCAGGCGAGACACAATCTATTGCGGCGGCTCCGCCGCCTTACATGCCTGACTCGTCGCTAGACGCTCCTCGACCAACATGACTGGCGAGTGTAATGCTGCCCTGCCATGCCGGCTGACATTTTGGACCCACTCATCAACGCCGCGACGAACTTCATCGACGCGACCGGGCTGGCCGGGGTGTTCGTCCTCATGACGCTGGAGAGCGCCTGCATTCCCGTGCCGAGCGAGGCGATCATGCTGTTCGCCGGGTTCAACGTCTCCCAGGGCAACATGACCCTGTTCGGCATCGTGGCGGCGGGCGTGCTGGGGAACCTCGTCGGCTCACTGATCGCCTACGCCGCCGGCTACTACGGCCGGCTGGAGCTCCTGGACCAGAACCGGCTCATCCACATCAACAAGCGGCATCTGGAATGGGCGGACCGCTGGTTTGAGCGGCACGGCGCCGCGACGGTGTTCTTCACTCGCATGATGCCCATCATCCGGACGTTCATCTCCCTACCGGCCGGTGCTGCCCGCATGCCCATCGGCCGGTTCACCGTGTACACGCTGGCCGGGTGCATCCCCTGGGTTCTGGCGTTGGGCATCATCGGCCGCGAGGTCGGAGCCCGATGGGAGGACTGGCGCAACAGCCTCCACTACGTCGACTACGTCGTGCTCGCGGCCGCGGTGATCGGGATCGCCTACCTCATCATCCGGCGGCGGCGGTCGGGCGCCCCGTCGGAGTCGACCCCGCCGGCTTGATCGGGCCACGCCGTCGATCTGGCGGACCCTTCCGCTGGAGGCGCCGCCCTCCCGGCGGGCTCACCCCCCGGCGGGCACTGATCCTGGGCTCGGTCCAGGGTCCGACCGAGCTCCTGCCGGTCTCCAGCTCGGCCCACCTGTCACTCCTTCCGTGGTTCGCGGGCTGGCGCCTCGACGGCTTCGAACCCCGCTCGCGAAAGGACTTCGAGGTCGCGCTTCACGCCGGTACCGCCGCCGCGCTCCTGCTCGGTCAGCGGCGCGCGATCGTCGACGAGTTGCGGCGCCT
>DATFON010000008.1:0-14767 GCA_035265465.1 Solirubrobacterales bacterium
GATCGGGCTGGCGGTCGTGGCCTGCGCAATCGGCGGCGTGATCGTCGCCGAGATCTTGACCGCGGGTGGCGGAGCGGCTTCGCGGCCCGCTCCGGAGCTGCCTCGCGAGGTCCTGGTGGGACCGCCGACCGATCTGGCGTCGCTGCGGGGAAAGCCGGCGCTGGTGAACTTCTGGGCGAGCTGGTGCGACCCGTGCAAGGAGGAGGCTCCGGACCTCAAGCGCTTCGACGCGGAGCTCGGCGACCAGGCCACGCTGGTTGGCGTCGACTGGGGGGATGCGGCCGGCAACGCCCGGGAGTTCATCGCCAAGTCCGGCTGGACCTACCCCATACTGCGCGACCCCACACAGAAGGTGGGCACCGCCTACGGCCTGAACGGCCTCCCCACGACCTTCGTCCTCGACTCCGACGGAGACATCGTCCGGACGCTCCAGGGTCCGCAGACCATTAGCAGCCTGCGGCAGGCGGTGGCATCGGTGGATTGACCGCCCGCTGATGGCCAGCCGCAAGGACAAGACCTTCGCCACGATCCCCTCGATCTCGCAGATCGAGGGGGCGGTGAAGGCCGTCGAGTAGCTCTAAGCGACCGCTGCTCGTGGGCCCGCGTCGACCGCGTCGCCGGCCGCGGCCTCCACGAAGGCCTCGAAGAGCCGGGCGTGCGCGGGGGAGCCGGTCGTCGACTCAGCGTGCCACTGGACCCCGATGGTGAAGGCGCTCTGCGGGACCTCGATTGCCTCGATGACTCCATCGGGGGCCCAGGCGACGGCGCGGACACCGCGCCCGAGGCCACTCGTCGACTGATGGTGGTACGAGTTGACGTCCAGCTCCGTGCATCCGAGTGCGCGGGCGAGGGTGCTGTCCTCGGCGATCTCGACCGGGTGCGTCGACGCCGGCCCGCTCGCGAGCTGGCGATGCTGGATCGCGCGCCCGAAGCGCTCGGGAAGGTGCTGAAACAGTGTCCCGCCGCGAGCGATGTTGAGAGCCTGCGCACCGCGGGAGATCGCGAGCAGGGGGATGCCGGTGGCGATCGCCTGGCGGGCCAGCGCGAGCTCGGTGGCATCCAGATCACGCCAAGTGGGTCCGAGCTCAGGATGGGGTGCTTCGCCGTAGGCCTCGGGGTGGATGTCCGGGCCACCCGACAACAGGACACCGTGCAGGTTGGCCAGAAGTGACGGAATCGCGTCGATCTGAAGAGGCGGGATGACCACCGGAAGCCCACCGGCGCGCTCGATTGCGCGCAGGTAGGTGAGCCCCAGGGCCATCTCGCGGCGCGGTGGCTCCCCGTGCGGGGTCAGCCGGACCTGGTCCTCGAGCCGGACCTCGGATGTGGTCACCCCGATCAGGGGACGCGCCGCGGGCTCTCCCGCACCGGCCCAGTTGTCGCTGGCTGGATGCATGACTTCAGGCTAGGCACGGGTGGGCGGAGAGTCATGGGCCGCATGTCGAAGATTCCGGTAGAGGCGTTGTACAGGCGGTCGAAGAGCCCCTTGACCGATGGCGCACGCAAACGCCCCCGCCGCCGGCGGGAGCGTTTGCGTGTCGTCCCCGGATCTAGCGGACATCGCGCACCAGATCGTGCGCATCAGCTTGCCCGCTCACGGGTTTTTTGACCATCGACGCAGGGCCAACCTCGGCCCCTCATTTTTCGCCACTTGGTCGAATCGGCGGCCGCGGTGCGGCCCGGGTTGGAGCGAGCGGGATGCGCTCCCGCCCGCATGAGGACTGCCGCTACGCCGCGCGCCAGGCGCCCAGTGATCCGTCGCGAGCGAGCCGCTTCAGACCGCGCGCCTCGAGCTGGCGGGCACGCTCCTGGGAGACGCCCACCTCGCGGGCGACCTCGCGGAGCGATGCCTCGGCGGCGCCACCGGTGCCGAACCGCAACTCGATCACCCGGCGCTCGTCCTCCGGCAGTGTTGCGAGGGCGGCGTTGACCGCATGCTCCTGCTCGCGCTCGTCGACTTCCTGCTCGACGCTCTCCGAGCTCTCCGCTCGGAACTCGCCGAGGGTCGTGTCCCCGTCGTCGCCGACAGGGGCGTCGAGGCTCGTGGTGACCCGGGTCAGGTCGCGAACGGCCTTGACCTCATCGAGCGGAAGCTTGGCGCGATCCGCGATCTCCTTCTCGGTGGGCTCGCGGTTCAGGCTCGCGCTGAGCTCCGACTCCACGCGATTCACCGTGCGCTCGCGCTGTGCGATGTGCGCCGGGATGCGAACCGGCCGCCCGGTGTTGTCCAGGCCGCGCTGGATCGCCTGCTTGATCCACAGAACCGCGTAGGTGGAGAACTTGTAGCCGCGCCGGTAGTCGAACTTCTCGGCAGCGCGAATCAGCCCGAGCATGGCCTCCTGGACCAGGTCCTGCATCAGCAGTCCGTGGCCCTGGTAGCGCCGGGCGAACTTGATGACCAGGCGGAGATTCGAGTTGATCAGGCGCTCCTTCGCGGCGAGGTCCCCGCGCTCGATGCGCTGGGCGAGCTCGACCTCTTCCTCGCGCGTAAGCAGGGGATAGCGGCTCGCCTGGTTCAGGAAGAGCTGAAAGCTGTCAGTAGTCTCGGTGGCGGCAGCGTGATCCGCGCCGCGCCGGTCTGGATGGTCGGCGATCAGCGAACGAGCTGCATGCTCTCCGCGTCGTCGGTGGCTGTCGTTGCGCTGGGTCTCAGCGCCTCTCGATCTGGGCAATTCGTCTCCTTCTTGGGTGGTGATCCCTGCCTAGGACCGCCGCGATACGTACGCCACACTCGCGCTGGCGTTACTCTGCTTCAGAAAGTATAGCATTGGTTGCGTAATCAAGCAAATCGACGCGGGACCGCGCCTAATCCTTCACCGCAGTATCGAGGCCCAGGATGAAGCCCACTTTAAGAGCGAACACCGCTCCCTAGCCGAAGTTGCTGCGCCACCCACAGAGGTTTTCCTCCCCGCGCGGCCGCTTAGTGTGACAGATGGGCCCGCAATGTGGCTTCCGGCTCCACCCGACGCATCGGGGCTACAATTCTTAATCAGATGGTTAAGGGTCGTTCGCTCAACGCCACGTTCGGGGCGCTTTCGGACCCGACTCGCCGCGCGATCGTGGAGCGGCTGACCCGGGGCGAGGCCTCGGTGGGGGAGCTCGCCGAGCCGTTCGACATCTCCCTGCCCGCGATCTCGAAGCACCTGACGGTGTTGGAGGAGGCGGGGCTTCTCGTGCGGACGAAGGAAGGCCGGAATCGGCGCTGCCGCCTGATCGACGAGCCGATGCGCGAGGCGTTCGAATGGATCGCGAGCTACGGCAGGTTCTGGGAGGGCCAGCTGGATTCCCTGGAGCGGCTCTTCGCCGAGTCGAAGGGCACGGGTCCCCGCTGATGGCCCCCGAGCCGGCCTCTCCGCGGTCGGAGGACGCCGGCTCCGCGACGACGGCCGCCGTGCACGTCACCCGGGAGCTCCGCGCACCACGGGACGAGGTGTTTCGGACCTGGACCGAGCCGGACCTGTTCAAGCGGTGGTTCACGCCGCCGGGGAACGCCTCCGTGACCGCGGAGCTCGACGTCCGGCCCGGCGGCAATTACAGGATCACGCTCGAGCGCACGCAGCTGATTCCCGGGACCAGCTACATCGTCGGGAGCTACCTCGAGGTCGATCCCCCGGAGCGACTCGTATTCACGTTCGGCTGGGAGCAGCCGCCGCCGGTGGAGGGGCTCGGTGAGCTCGAGACGCTCGACAGCCGGGTCACCGTCCAATTTCGCGATCTCGGAGCCTCCACGGAGGTCAGCATCACCCACGAGCGCCTCGACAGCCCCGAGCTCCGGGCCTTTCATCGCTGGGGCTGGGACACCACGCTCGAGCAGCTCGCTCGAATGGTCTGAGCTGTTACATTTAACCGCGTGGTTAACGGTCTGCTGGATCGGAGCGAGAGCCTCGAGCCGGACACTCACCCAAGGGACCGTCGCCAGCCGCCGGTCCTCTGGCACCTGAAGGTCTCCCACTACAACGAGAAGGCACGCTGGGCGCTCGACTACAAGCGCGTTCCGCATGTCCGTCACGCGGCGATTCCGGGGCGTCACGCGAGGATCGCACAGAGCCTGGGCGCGGGCCGGACGTTTCCGGTCCTTGAGCTCGACGGGCAGATCCTGGGCGACTCGACCCTCATCATCCACGCCCTGGAGCGCCGGTATCCGGATCCGCCCCTGTATCCCGCCGACCCGGCCGACACCCGGCGGGCGCTCGAGATCGAGGACTTCTTCGATGAGGAGTTCGGGGCTTATCTGCGTCTGCTGGTGCTGGAGCACATGCTCCCCGACCCGCGGCTGTTCCTTGGCGCCTTCGCGCCCGACCTCAACGCCCCGCGTCGCTTGGTCGCTCGCGCGATGTATCCCCTGATGCGTCGCAAGATCGCAGCGGACTTCGGAATCGACCGGTCGGGCATCGAACGCGCGTGGCGCAAGTGTCGTCTCGCGGGTGAGCGCTTTGCGGCCGAGCTGCAGGCCAACGGCTACCTGGTCGGCGGCGGCTTCACGGTTGCCGATCTCACGGTCGCGGCGCTCCTGTCGCCCGTCGTCGCACCCGAGCAGTTCCCGTACCCGCAACCGCAGCGCGACCATTCGCGATTGGCCGACCTGCGCCGCATGATCGACGATTGGGGGGCGCTGGAGTGGGCACGATGGATCTACGCGCATCACCGCTCCGCGTCGATGGAGGTTGCCCGCATGAGCCCGAATGCGAATGTCCGGTCGCGATGAGCTTGGCGGTGGTCATCGTCTTCATGGTCGTCCTGGTGGTGTTCGCCCTGATCGCGGCGCTGTTGCCACGGCCGAGCCGCGAGTGCCCGAAATGCGGGCACCGCGTTCCGCTCACGGCTCCACGGTGCCGTAGGTGCAAGTACCAGTTCGCGCCGGACGGATCCTTGCCGCGCTACATGCGCTAGGCGGCGATCGGAGCCCTACCCGCAGCCGGTGTTATTACCGCAGCTCGAGCACGTGTAGCACGAGCCCGTCCGCTGCATCATGCCGCCGCACTGCTCGCACGCCGGGCCCAGGTCGGTGCCCGACATCTTGGCCGGGATCACCGGGGGCGTATCCGTCAGCGCCTCCGCCGCGGGCACCGAGTCGCCGCTCGCCGGTGGATCAGCGGAGTGGCCGTTCCCGTTCCCGCCGTTTGACTCCTCGGTGAACAGCGATTGCTGGGCCTCCTTGCGGGCGCGGACCTCCTGGGTGAGGATGCCCAGGTCCTCGAGCTCGTCGAGGTCGTCGATGAACCGGCTCGCAACCCAGCGCATGATGTAGTCGGGCATCGACTTCGCGAACGGGATCTCCGGGTTGCCGGTGATCCCCTCGGGCTCGAAGCGCATGTAGCTGAACTTCTTCACGAAGGTCTCCAGGGGCACCCCGTACTGGAGGCCGATCGAGACCGCCGTCGCGAAGGCATTCATCATGCCCTTGATCGTCGAGCCCTCCTTGCCGATGTCCGTGAGGAAGATCTCGCCGAGCGAGCCGTCCTCGTACTTGCCGGCGGTGATGTAGCCCTCGTGCTGGCCGATGCGGAACTTGTGCGTGATGGACTCACGCTCGCGAGGCATCTTGCGCCGCTCCGGCGCCCGCTCGGCCACGTCCGCGGGGGTCGACTTCTTCTCGCCCGCGTCGGTGCGGAGCGCCTGCGCGGTCTTCGAGCCGTCGCGGTAGATGGCGAGCGCCTTCAGGCCGAGCTTCCAGCCCTGCGTATAAGCGTCGGCGATGTCCTCGACCGTGGCCGACTCAGGCAGGTTGACGGTCTTCGAGATCGCCCCCGAGATGAACGGCTGCACCGCCGACATCATCCGAATGTGACCCATGTGCGAGATGGCTCGCTCGCCGACGGCGACGTCGAACACCGGCAGGTGCTCGTCCTTCAGACCGGGTGCCCCGACGATCGTGGCCTTGTCGTTGATGTGCGCCTCGATCTGCTCGATCTCCTGATCGGAGTAGCCGAGCGCCCCGAGCGCCATCGGCACCGTGCGGTTGACGATCGTCATCTGCCCGCCGCCGACGAGCTCCTTGAACTTGACCAGCGAGAAGTCGGGCTCGATCCCGGTGGTGTCGCAGTCCATCAGGAAGCTGATCGTCCCGGTGGGGGCGAGCACCGTGGCCTGGGCGTTGCGGTATCCGTGCTCGTCGCCGAGCGCCACCGCTTGGTCCCACGCCTCACGCGCCGCTTGGAGCAGCTCGCCCTTGACGCCAGCGGCGTCGATCTCGTACGCCGCGTCGCGGTGCATCCGCATCACGCCGTTGTGCGCGTCGCGATTGGGCTCGTACTCGTCGTAGGGACCGGTGGTCGCCGAGATGGCGGCCGACTGCCGGTAGGCGCGGCCGGTCATGAGCGCCGTGATCGCGGCCGCCACGTTGCGGCCCGCGTCGGAGTCGTACGGGATCCCGTCCGACATCAGAAGGGCACCGAGATTCGCGTAGCCCAGGCCGATCTGCCGGAAGGCACGTGCGTTGTTGCCGATCTGCTCGGTCGGATAGCTCGACGGGCCGACGACGATCTCCTGCGCGGCGAAGACGACGTCGACGACGTGGGCGAAGCGCCCGGCATCGAAGCTGCCGTCGGGTCGCCGGAACTTCATCAGGTTGATCGACGCCAGGTTGCAGGCCGAGTCGTCGACGTGCATGTACTCGGAGCACGGGTTCGACGCGTTGATCCGTCCTGACTCCGGGCATGTGTGCCAGCGGTTGATCGTCGTGTCGTACTGGACCCCTGGGTCGGCGCAGCGCCACGCCGCGTCGGCGATCTCGCGCATGAGCTCGCGCGCCGCGACGGTCTTGAGCGGCTCGCCGGTGACGCGCGCGGTGAGATCCCAGTCGTCGCCGCTCTCCACGGCCTGCATGAAGTCCTCGGTGACGCGAACCGAGTTGTTGGCGTTCTGGTACTGGATCGAGTGGAACGAGTCGCTATCGATCCGCATGTCGAAGCCGGCATCGCGCAGCGCCGCGGCCTTCTCCTCCTCGCGGGCCTTGCACCAGATGAAGTCCTGGATGTCGGGATGGTCGACGTCGAGCACGACCATCTTGGCCGCGCGTCGGGTCTTGCCACCGGACTTGATCGTGCCGGCCCAGGCGTCGGCGCCACGCATGAAGCTGACCGGTCCAGAGGCGAGCCCGCCTTTGGACAGGTGTTCCTGCGAGGAGCGGATGTTGGACAGGTTGATGCCGGAGCCAGAGCCGCCGCGGAAGATCATGCCCTCCTTGGTGTTCCAGCCGAGGATCGACTCCATGGTGTCCTGGACGCTCAAGATGAAGCAGGCCGAGCACTGCGGGTGCTCCTCGAAGCCCACGTTGAACCAGACCGGGCTGTTGAAGGCCGCCTCCTGGTGGAGGAGGATGTGGGTGAGCTCGGCCTCGAACGCGTCGGCGTCCTCGTCGGTGGCGAAGTAGTCGGCCTCGCGGCCCCAGCCGGCGATCGTCCCCGCCACCCGGGAGATCATCTGCTTGACGGAGCTCTCGCGCTCGGGCGAGCCGTTCCGGCCACGGAAGTACTTCTGGGCAACGATGTTGGTCGCGTTCTGGGACCAGCTCCTCGGGAACTCGACGCCGCGCTGCTCGAACGCGGGGCTCTCCGGGTCGCCGATGATCGCGTCGCGGATCTCCCACTGGACCTCGTCGAAGGGGTGGATGCCGGGGGTCGTGTAGTGGCGCTCGACCGTCAGTCCCGCGTCGGTGATTCGTGCGTCATTTGCAGCCGTTTTACTCATCAAGTCCTCTCCTTGCGGCAGTCTTCGGGGGTGACTGAGGATCCTCGCGCGCGACCCGGACGGAACCGTCCGGGGCCGTTTGCCCGG
Source organism: Solirubrobacterales bacterium (assembly GCA_035265465.1). Classification (GTDB taxonomy): domain Bacteria; phylum Actinomycetota; class Thermoleophilia; order Solirubrobacterales; family 70-9; genus AC-56. The sequence continues at coordinate 7,777 of DATFON010000008.1, forward strand.
AAATTGCGGAAGCCGGCTCGGCCAGGGTGCCGAGGAACTGCAGGTAGGCGCCCCCGTCGAGCGCCTCGAGCTCCGTCAGGCAGAGCTCGCCGATTCGCTCGGTCGACAACTCGCCCGAATCCGCCGCCACGACCTCGATCCGGTCGACGATCGCCTCGACGTCGACGGCGGCGACGGGGCGCTTGTGGGTCGCCGCCAGGAGCGCGCCGCGAAGCTTCGTCCGATCGAAGCGCTGACGCTCGCCGTTGCGCTTGATCACGTGGGCCGGCTCGGGGTCCCGCCGCTCGAAGGTGGTGAAGCGCCGCCCGCAGGTGACGCATTCGCGACGGCGCCGAACGACGTCGCCATCGGGCGCGCGACGGCTCTCCAGAACGCGGGTCGGAGTGCGGCAGGAGGGGCAAACCACCATGCCTATTCTACTAGTGATGGTGGTTTCCTTCCGATGCGGTCACGCTATATGTGGTGTCCACCGCCTGAACGTGATCAAGTAACACTCGCACCGTGCGGGTTCGGTACGCTCGCAGAAGTTGTGGTGCTGAGGTGACCAGGCGGGAGCGAGCGAAGGAGCGGGTGACGGAGGCGTCGGAGCGCGTGTCCGATGCCAGGGCGGCCGCCACCGAGCGCATGTCCGACGCGCGCGCCGCCGCGGCCGAGCGCGTCACCGACGCCAGGGCCGTCGCGTCGGAGCGGGTGGCCGACGCGAAGACCGCGGCCGAGGACCTCATCGCTCGCTCGAAGCCGCGGTTGCGCGGCGTCTCACACGAGTGGGCGTTCTTCATCTCGCTGGTCGCCGGGGCCGCTCTGATTGTGGCCGCCCCGAGCGGTCACGCTCGGCTCGCGATGGCGATCTACGCCTTCTCGCTCTCGGGGCTCCTCGGCACGAGCGCCCTGTACCACCGCGTCAACTGGCGCCGGCCGGAGATCCGCCGCTGGATGCGGCGCCTCGATCACTCGATGATCTTTCTGTTGATCGCGGGAACGGTGACCCCGTTCGCGCTGCTGGTGATGAACGGCCCCCTGGCGAACGCCCTGCTGATCGCGGTCTGGGCCGGCGCGGTCGCGGGGATCGTCGTGGAGATGATCTGGGTGGAGGCGCCCAAGTGGGTGAGCACGATCGTCTACCTCGCCGTGGGCTGGGTCGGGCTGCTCGGCTTTCCCGCGATCGTCGTCGCCGCCGGGGTCGGCGCGGGGGCGTTGATCGCTGCGGGCGGCGTCCTCTACACGGCCGGAGCGCTCGTGTACGCCCGGCAGCGCCCGGACCCGAAGCCGGCGGTGTTCGGCTACCACGAGATCTTCCACGCGCTCGTGCTGGCCGCCGCCGCGGCGCACTTCGCGGCCATCGCGATCTACGCCCTGCCGTCCGGCTGAGAGCGGAAGCCCTAGCGGTGCTTCACGCCCTCCTGGGCGAATGCCGCAAGCTGGGGCTTGGTGATCATGACGTCGCCGAGCGCATCGTCGACGGCGTCGAAGACGTCCCGCGATAGCTCCACTTCCGAGGCCTCAGCGTTCGCGTAGACCTGATCGGGACGGGAGGCACCGACGATCGCCGACGCGACGTTGTCGGCGCGAAGGACCCAGGCCAGCGCCAGCTTGACCATGCTGACCCCGGCCTGCTCCGCGACGGTCGCGACTCGCTGGACGGCCTCCAGCACCGGGTCGACCATGTAGCGCGAGATCGAGACGCTCATCTCGTCATGCGCCGCGCGCGTGCCCGGCGGGGGCGGCTGCCCCGGCTGATACTTGCCGGTGAGGACGCCCTGGGCAAGCGGCGACCAGACGATCTGCGAGATGCCGTGCTCCTCGCAGAACGGGATCAGCTCGGCCTCGGGCGCTCGCCAGATCATGTTGTACTGCGGCTGCGAGGACGCCCAGCCCCTGGTGCCGGCCACATCCAGACTGGCTCGGATCTGCTCGACGGTCCACTCGGAGAAACCGATCTCACGCACCTTGCCGGCCTCGCACATCTCCGTCAGGGCGTCCATCGTCTCCTCGATCGGGGTCTCCGGATCGGGGCGGTGGCACTGGTACAGGTCGATGTAGTCGGTCTGGAGCCGATCGAGCGACGCGTCTAGCTGCTTGTGGATCTGCTCGCGCGAGAGGCCCCGATCCGTCGCCGACATCGGGAAGTAGAGCTTGGTGGCGAGCACGTAGGAGGAGCGGTCGAAGTCCTTGAGGATCTCGCCCCAGGCCGCCTCGGCTGCGCCGGTGCCGTAGACGTTGGCGGTGTCGAAGAGGGTGATCCCGGCGTCGAACGCGGCGCGGGTACAGGCCTCCGTGTGCTCGCGCTCGATTCCGGCCCCGTAGGTGAGCCAGGAGCCGAGGGCGATCTCCGAAACCTCGATCTTTGAGGTACCCAGCTTGCGGTAGCGCATCCGTGCCCTAGCCCGCCGTCGACGCGGCGTGGGACTCCTTCGCCGCCTCGATCAACTCGCGGACGTCGTCCCCGCGCCCGGAGCGGATGAGCTGGACCGGGTCGGGCTCGCCGTTCACGATCCCCTCGAAGAACTCCTTGCGGTCCTGATAGGTGGGGAGGGTGTCCTTCGCCCACCCGCGGGCGTCGTTCAGCATCACCGCCAGGCGCGCGTACGGCTCGCCATAGGCCTCGGCGATCTCGCGCTTCATCCGCTTCGCGAGCGCGGGCGAGGCGCCGGCGGTGGAGATGGCGATCGCCAATGGCCCGGTGCGCACGATCGCCGGGAGGATGAAGTTGCACAGCGGCGGCACGTCGACGACGTTGCAGAGCATCGCGCGGCGCTCGGCACCGTCGTACACGGAGATGTTGACGTCGGTGGCGCTCGTCGCCGCGATCGCCAGAAACTTGCCGTCGAGGTCCGAGTCGCGGAACTCGCGCCGCTCCCATCGGATCGTGCCCTCGCGCGCGTACTCGGCGAGCTCCGACACCGCATCCGGGGAGACGAGCGTCACCGCCCCGTCGCACGCCAGCAGCCCCTCCACCTTCTCGAGTCCGACGTCACCGCCTCCGACGACGAGGCACGGCCGGCCAGAGAGGCGCAGGCAGGCGATGTAGAGAGGCGTCGAGAGCATGTCCCGCACGCACGACTGATCGCAGATTCCCCTGCGGAGCTGGCACACGCATTCCTTGCCGGCGTAGGCCTGGGCGGGCATGGTCCAAGCGTATTGGAGCGGCAACCCCGCTTCGACGCAATCTGCATCCACCTGTCGGATGTGGATTGCGTTGATCCGGCAAATAGCTCCGCGTCCCCTGCCCTCGCTGCCTCGTCCCGGCAGCTCGCTGCGATGCTCCGTGCGCGATTTGGCCAGCTGGCCAGGCAGGTCTAACCTAAGGACGTGCCTTTGAGCGTGCCGCCCGCGCCCACGACCAACCCGCTCGCACGGATCCGCGAGGACCTCGGCCTCGAGCGGCGGGCGGCCCGACGCGGCGTTCTTCCGCCGGGCGGCAAGCTCCCCAGCATCGCGCGCACCGAGCGGATGCGGCGTGATCCCCTGTCCGTGCTGCTCGCGGCCTACGAGGAGCACGGGCCGGTGTTCTCGATCCGGATCTTCCACGCGATCCACGTCTTCATGCTGGGGCCGGAGGCCAACCGGTTCATGCTCGTCACCGATCGCGACAAGTTCCGGTGGCGGGACGGCAGCCTGGGCGACTTGATCCCGCTGATCGGCGACGGCCTCCTGACCACCGACGGCGACTATCACGACCGCGCCCGCGAGATCATGCTCCCCGTCTTCCATCGCGATCGGATCGCCACTGCGGCGACCGTGATGAGCGAGGAAGCGGAGCGCGCGCTCGAGGGCTGGCGACCAGGCGCGCGCGTCGACCTGTACGACTGGACGCGCCACGTCGCGATGCGCGTCGCGATGCGGGCGCTGTTCGGCTTCGACCCCGATCGCGCCGGCGTCGACGTCGCTGCGACCTTCGAGCGCGGGCTCTCCTTTTATGAGCGCGAGTACTGGCTACAGGTGCTGCGTGGCCCCGGGAGTCCGTTCTCGCGGTTGCGGCGCGTGCGGCGGACGCTCGACGGGATCATCCTCGGCGAGATCGCCCGCCGGCGACGGGCCGGCGATGCGGGCGAGGACATCCTCGGCCTGTTGATCGAGGCGGAGGACGCCGACGGCGAGCGCTTCACCGACGAGCAGGTGCGCGACCAGATCCTGACGCTGCTCTTCGCGGGCCACGACACGACGACCTCGACGGTGGCCTTCCTCTTCTACGAGCTCGCCCGCCATCCCGAGTGGGCCGAGCGCCTCGCGGACGAGCGCAACGGCGTCGCCGGCGACGGAGCGCCAGGCGCCGCACAGCTCTTCGGAGAGATGCCGGAGCTGGACATGGCCGTCCAAGAGACGCTTCGCCTCTATCCGCCCGCGTGGATCGGGCCGCGGCGGTCGGCCGCCGAATTCGAGTTCGGCGGCTACCGGATCCCGGCCGGCCTCCCGGTCAACTACTCATCCTGGGCGAGCCACCGCCTGCCCGAGGTCTTCGAGGACCCGCATTCCTTCAAGCCGGAGCGCTTCGCCCCGGAGGAGCGGGCGAAGCTGCCCAAGGGCGCGTATGTGCCGTTCGGAGCGGGCCCCAGGATCTGCATCGGGATGCGTTTCGGGGAGCTCGAGATCCGCGCGATCGCGGCGGCGATCCTGCGCCGTTTCCGGCTCCTCCCGGAGCCAGGATCGCGGATGCGGATCCGCCAGATGCCCACTCTCTCGCCGCGCGGCGGCCTGCCGATGCGGATCGTCTGAGCCTGTAGCGCCAAAAATCGCCCTTGCTACTCTCGCGTCCGATGGGCGGGGCATGGTGTCCCGCCTACCTCTTACGGGCAACGCCCGGGGACGAGACCACAGATGCGACTAATAGTCACGGAGAAGAACAACTCCGCCAAGAAGATCTCCGAGATCCTCAGCGGCGGCGCCGCGAAAGCGGATGCCGTCTACAAGGTGCCGTTCTACACCTGGTCGGATTCAGACGGCGATCACATGGCGATTGGCTTGAAGGGCCACGTCATGAGCCCCGCGTTCACTGAGGGCTACTCCAACTGGCAGCAGACCGACCTTCATGAGCTGATCGACGCCGACATCGTCAAGGAGCCCACCGACAAGAACGTCGTCAAGGCGATCCGCAAGGTCGCCAAGGACGCCGACGAGGTCGTGATCGCGACCGACTACGACCGGGAGGGCGAGCTGATCGGCCTAGAGGCGCTCGAGGCGATGATCGAAGCAAACCCGAAGCTGGTCGGCGCCAACGGCTCGGAATCGGACGGCGACGCCCTGGCGACGCAGCCGCGAATCAAGCGCGCCCGCTACTCGGCGCTCACCAAGCAGGAGATCGAGCGGGCGTTCGGCAGCCTCGACGACCTCTCCTACGACCTGGCCTACGCGGGCGCCGCCCGCCAGGACATCGACCTGATCTGGGGCGCCACCCTCACCCGCGCCGTCTCGCTTGCCACCCGGCGGTTCGGCTCCAACTTCCTGTCGGTCGGCCGCGTCCAGAGCCCGACCCTCGGCCTGATCGTCGAGCGCGAGCTCGAGCGCCGCGCCCACGTGCCCAAGCCCTTCTGGGAGGTGTTCGCGCGCTTCCAGCACCCGGACGGCGCCTTCGAGGCCCACCACGCGACCGACAAGTTCTGGGAGAAGGCCCAGGCCGAGGCAGCGCTCGCCGGAACCAACACCCCCGGCCTCGTCAAGGAGGTGTCGTCGCGCCGAAACTCCCGGCGCCCGCCCACCCCGTACAACACCACGGCCTTCACCACCGACGCCTCCAGCCGCCTCGGCATCACGCCGTCACGGGCGATGCGGCTCGCGGAGGACCTCTACATGGACGGGTTCATCTCCTACCCGCGGACCGACAACACGGTCTATCCGCCGTCGCTAAACAGCCGCGAGCTCGTCCAATCGTTCGTCCGCATCCCTGAGTTCGACGCCGCGGCACCGCTGCTCGACGGCGATCTCACCCCGACCCGCGGCAAGAAGGAGACGACGGACCACCCGCCGATCTATCCCACCCAGGCCCTCCACCCGAATGCCCTGGACGGGCCCAAGCGCCGCGTGTACGAGCTCGTCGTGCGCCGGTTCCTGGCGACGTTCTCGTCGCCAATGATCACCGAGTCCACGCGGGCGGACATCGAGGCTCAGGGAGCCGAAGGCGACCGGTCGTCCGCCGAAGGCGGACGGGAGGCGTACTTCGTGCGCGGCTCCGTGGTGGTCGATCCGGGGTACGCGGCCATCTACACGTACGCCCGCTCCGCGGACGAGGAGATCCCCAAGCTTGAGCAGGGGCAGAAGCTGGACCTGGACGGCGACCCGTGGATGGTCGACAAGGAGACCCAGCCGCCGGCCCGGATCAGCCAGGGCAGGCTGGTCGAGCTGATGGAGGAGCGCGGCTTGGGGACCAAGGCCACCCGCGCGGACATCATCCAGAAGCTCTACGACCGCGGCTACGTGTATGGCAATCCGCCGGAGCCGTCGGAGACCGGGATCGCCATGTACAAGGCGTTCAACTCCTACGTTCCGCGCATGGCGACCCCCGAGATGACCGCCGAGCTCGAGGAGGACATGGATCAGATCGCGGCCGGCAAGACCTCGAAGGACGAGGTCCTGCGGATCAGCCGCGAGATGCTCCACTCGACGACGACGGATCTCGAGGGCAAGCGCGAGGACTTCGCCAAGCAGATCTGGACCGGGATGGACGAGGACAAGTTCCTGGGGCCGTGCAAGGTCTGCGAGGAGGCTGGACGCAAGCACGAGGACGGATCCCCGAACCGGTTGCGGATCATCGAGCTCAAGGGCGGCAAGCGCATGTACGGCTGCGAGGGATGGGACCGCGACAACCCCGAATCGCCCGACTCGTGCCCCGTCAGCGGCCCGCTGCCAGGTCGCGGCTACGACCTGTGGCGGCTGGAGGAGCGATGCTCGATTTGCGGCGAGATGCCGCGGCTGACGGTCAAGGGATTCCGCGGCCGCCCCTGGAAGCTGTGCCTGAACGACGAGTGCCCCTCGATGGTCGAGATGCGCGAGAAGCGCG
>DATFON010000009.1:0-5706 GCA_035265465.1 Solirubrobacterales bacterium
CGTCGACGCGCGGGTCCTTCGCGTAGCTCATTGCCAAGCAACGACGATCGTAGCCATCGCGACCAGCTTCAGGAGCCAGTCACCGGCGTGGATGAAGGCGAGCTCTCCCGGCACGTCCTGCTTTCCACGCGCCCTGGTCGAGCGACACTCCGTCCCGTCCCGACCCCGAGCCGTGGATCGGTGAGGCTCAGTCCTCAGCTCACTGCTTTCTTCACGCGCGCGCCGATCTTCTTCTCTTCCGCGGCGGTCAACTTCTTCAGCGCGAAGGAGGTCGGCCACATGTTGCCGTCGTCGAGGTTCGCCGCGGCGTTGAAGCCGAACGTCGCGTACCTCTCCTTGAACTTCGACGCAGCTGTGAAGTAGCAGACGACCTTGCCGTCCTTGTTGGCATACGCGGGCATCCCGTACCAGGTTCTCGGCGAGAGGGCTGGCGCGCTGGCTTTGATGAGGGCATGGAGCCGCTCGGCCATGGCGCGATCCGTTTCCGGCATCTCGGCGATCTTCGCGAGCACGTCGCTTTCCCCGTCCGCCTTGCGCCGGCCGCGGCGCGCGGCCGCCTTCAGCTCTTGGGCGCGCTCCCTCATCGCGGCTCGTTCCTCGTCCGTGAATCCCTTGGACACCTTGCCGGTGGTTCTCTTGGCGGACTGCTGCCTGGCCTTCTTTGCAGGCTTCCTCTCAGCCATTGCGAAGCACCTCCGTGCGTGGAACAAGTCCCAGCCGCTTGACTTCCGGGGATGGTAACGGCCGAACCGTCGCGAGAACCGATCTCGCGAGCGAGCCCCCAGAAGCAGGAGGCGGCGCTGCGCAACGAAAGCGGGTGCGCGATCGCGCCTGGCTCACCCCCGTTCGTCGCCAGAAGGGAGACTGCGGCGCCTTCCCTGCGCGAGTGGTAGCCGGCGTGGTCGCTGATCTCGTCGCCGCTTGGGACGAGTTGCGAGCGTCGTTCATCGCGCGCCACCACACGCTGCCGGGCGGTGACGCGTCGAGCGGGTTGAGAACGCCGCGCTGCGCCTGCCAGCGCATGAACGACAACGCCGCCCGTCGGAACGGCAGGTGCCGCGGCGCGCGGCCCGTCGGTCCGTGGAACAGCCGCGCCAGCAATGCGAGGCTCGCCGCCGGATCGTCGCGCACGGCCGCGACCTGCGCCTCAGCAGAGGCGAGCGCGCCTGCGTTGTGGCTCATCGGGCGGAAACCGGCTCCTCCCTTGCGCGACGTGCAGGCGCGATTCGGCGTTACCACTGCTCGCCATTCAGCTCAATCAGGATCGTCATTAGATCCGTCTGCATGAGGCGTACGGTCGCCGTATTCAGTCTCGTGATCGGTCGCCTCGAGGCGATGTACCGCAGTCGTTCTCGTGGATCATCGTCGGGGACGAGCCGGGCGGTGCCCTCGCGCCATCGTCGGCCGATGCGAATGCGAACGCGGGGGTTCGCCTCGATATTCCTGACGTAGCTCGCCCGGCGCCCGTGCTCGGCGACGATCCAGAAGACCCCGTCGCCGAGACCGTTGGTAACCGGGGTCGGTCTCGGCCGCCCGGACTTGCGGCCGATGGTCTCCAGGATCGCGGTCCCCGGGGCCGGAAGCCCGATGCGAAACAGCCCGCGGACGACGGGATTGAACACGTACCTCGCTGTCCCGCTGGCAAGCCTCCGCTTCGTCTCACGGCGACTCGGCACTACTACTGCACAACCTACCGCCCCCGGGTGTTACCTGGCGTCGCCTCCCGTCCTTCAGGCTCCCGCAGGCTCCGTCGCCTTGACGACGCATTATTTGTTGACGCGATTCCGGTGGCCCGGAAGACTTAGGTGAGCGCGTTACCGCTTTCACGCGACGAGCGACAGTCCCTTCGCATGGAGAGCGTCAGCCTTGGCGTCCACCTCTCGCGCCACGTAGCCTTGGCCTGATGACGGACACCGGCGAGCAACCTTCGACCTCGAACACGGACGCGAGCCCAGGTAGGCCGCGATCGAACTGGACTGCAGGCCGCGTGATCGGGACGGTCTTCGCCAGCATCGGCGGGCTGATCGGCCTGGCGCTGCTGGTCGGCGGGATCGCGGTGCTGGCCGCGTACGCCTTCGGCCGCGATGACGGCTACTTCACCTCCGATCGCAAGCCGCTCGACAGTGCGACCTACGCGATCACCACGGAGGACATCGATCTCGGCGTGGGCGCCTTCGACTGGGCTCCGGACATGGTCCTCGGCAAGATCCGGGTCCAAGTCGAGGGCAACAAGCCGGTGTTCGTCGGCATCGGGTCCGACGACGACGTCGATCGCTACCTCGGTGACGTCGCCCACGACGAGCTCATCGACTTCCACGGCGACGACCCCGAGTTCGACCTGCACGAGGGCAGAGCGCCGCGGACGCCACCGGGCGATCAAGGCTTCTGGGCCGCTCAGTCCGAGGGCTCCGGCGAGCACGCGCTCATCTGGGATGCCGAGTTCGGGCGCTGGACCGCGGTCGTGATGAATGCCGACGCCGCCCGGGGCATCGACGTTGAGGCCGATGCCGGGATCAAGCTGGGCTGGGCGATCTGGGCCGGCCTAGGGATGTTCGTGGTCGGTCTGCTGATGAGCGTCGGCGCCGTGGTCGTGATCCTCCTCATCGGCCGGCGTGCGAGCCGGGACTCGACCACGGGCTGACCGAAGAAGCCCGCACTGGCGCTCGGGCGACGCCCGACACGCGAGGGTTCGCCAGGCCTTGATTTCGTACGATTTCGATGAGAGGGCCCGCTTCCCAGCCAGGGACGGCTGGAACCAGGAGGAGCCGTAAGGATGAATCAGCCGCGCAGCCTCGCAGCACGCGCCGGGCGCTGGAGCGCCACCCACCGCAAGAAGGCGATCTGGGGCTGGTTCGCGTTCGTTGTCGCCGCGTTCGCGATCGGCGGAGCGGTTGGGACGGAGACCCTCCAGCAAGACCAGCTCGGTGTGGGCGAGTCCGGACGCGCCGCCCACACGATCCAGGGGGCGTTCCAAAGGAGCGCCGACGAGTTGGTCCTTGTCCAGAGCGACACCGCGACCGCGGCCGACCCGAGCTTCCGCGCCGCGGTCGCGGACGTGCAGCGGCGCCTCGAGAAGGTGCCCTACGCCCAGGAGTTCGAGAGCCCCTACGCGGCGGGCAACAGCGGCCAGATCTCCGCCGACGGCCACTCCGCGCTGCTCCGGTTCAAGATCGCCGGCGACGACTCCGAGACGCAGGATCGGGTCGGCCCGGCCCTGGAGGCCGTGAGCGCGGCGCAAGCGGCAAATCCGGACTTCACGGTCGCCGAGTCCGGCGACGCCAGCGTCAACAAGCAGATCAATGACGCGATCAGCGACGACTTCAAGCGGGCGCTGTTCACGTCGCTGCCGGTCACCCTGCTGATCCTGCTGATCGCCTTCGGCGCACTGGTAGCTGCCGGCGTGCCGCTTCTGCTGGCGCTCACCGCGGTACTGGCGACGATCGGGCTGATGGGCCCGATCAGCCAGATCAGCGGTGTGGACAGCGCGGTCAACGAGGTGATCCTGCTGATCGGGCTCGCGGTGGGGGTCGACTACTCGATGTTCTATCTGCGCCGCGAACGCGAGGAACGCGAGTCGGGGCGGAGCGAATCGGCGTCGCTGGCGGCGGCGGCGGCGACCTCAGGCCGCGCCGTGATGATCTCCGGCCTCACCGTGATGATCGCGATGGCGGGGATGTACCTGGCGGGGGCATCGACCTTCCAGTCGTTCGCCACCGGCACGATCCTCGTCGTCGCAATGGCGGTCGTGGGGTCGCTGACCGTGCTCCCCGCGACCTTGGCCTGGCTGGGTGACCGGATCGAGAAGGGAGGGGTTCCGATCATCAAGGACCAGCCTTGGAACGCCGGCGAGAGCGCACTTTGGTCGCGGATCCTGAATCCGGTGCTGCGCCACCCGCTTGTCTCGACCTTGGCCGCCGGAGGCCTGCTGGTGTTCCTGGCGATTCCCGCGTTCAGCCTTCACACGGCGAACCCGGGCGTCGAGACGCTTCCGCAGGACCTATCGGTGATCAAGACCTACAACCGCATGCAGGACGCATTCCCGGGCGGCCCGATCCCGGCCGTAGTTGCAGTGAGCGCCGACGACGTGAGTTCACCCGAGGTCAAGAGTGCGGTCGCCGACCTGCGCAGCCAGGCCGCTTCGAGCCCGCATTTCGAGCAGCCGATCACGACCGACGTCAGCTCCGACCGTACCGTCGCCCAGGTCAGCATCCCACTGGCCGGCGATGGCAGCGACTCGCAGTCGACGGCGGCGCTGACCGCGCTGCGGGACACGATCATCCCGGCGACGATCGGAGAGGTGCCGGGCGTGACCGGCGACGTGACCGGCTATACGGCCGACTCGGAGGACTTCACCGACACGATGAAGTCGCACGCGCCATGGGTGTTCGCCTTCGTGCTGCTGGCGGCGTTCATCCTGCTCCTGTTCACATTCCGCTCGATCGTGATCCCGTTCAAGGCGATCGTGCTCAACCTGCTCTCGGTGGGGGCGGCCTACGGGATCCTCGTCTGGATATTCCAGGAGGGCCACCTGGAGTCGGTTCTCGGCTTCGACTCGACCGGGGCGATCGTGTCCTGGATGCCGATCTTCCTGTTCGTGGTTCTGTTCGGGCTCTCGATGGACTACCACGTATTCATCCTCACGCGGATCCGCGAGGCCTTCGACCGCGGAATGCCCAGCGACGAGGCGGTGGCGCACGGGATCAAGACCACCGCGGGCGTCGTGACAAGCGCCGCCGTGGTGATGATCGCCGTGTTCGCGATCTTCGCCACCCTCTCGTTGCTGATCTTCAAGCAGCTGGGCGTCGGGCTGGCGATGGCGGTCCTGATCGACGCGACGATCATCCGCGGGGTGCTGCTGCCGGCGACGATGAAGCTGCTGGGCGATTGGAACTGGTACCTCCCGGGCTGGCTGGAGTGGCTGCCCCACGTTACCCACGAGCCCGAGCTGGAGCCGGTCGAACCGGACGAGGCCGAGGCGGACCGGCGCGAGCCCGAGGCGAGGCGAGGCGAGGCTTGGGATACGGGTTGAACAGACCTTCTCGCTGACCCGGCCAGGACCGGACCGACCGGCCCCCTGAATGATTGTGGGGCCCATGGACCCCCAAACGCTTCAGCGATTCGCGCTTTCGCAAAGCGCGACGAGGAGCAGTCCGCCGGCTTGGCGACGCATTATTTGTTTGACGCGATTCCGGTCGGCAGCAAACGACTAGCTTCTCCCGCGCGCGGCCGCTCTCACGCGAAGCGCAAGCGGGGCCGGGTCACGTGTGCCGACCGAGCGGGCCAAGCCGGGGCCCTTGGCGCGTAATGTCAATGTCTTAGCGCCGTCGCCGGGCCGTGATCAGCCAGGAACGCGAATCGAGGGCCACGCCGCGCTCGTCGCTGTAGTGCGCCGCGAGCGTCTCGCGCAGGCGCTCGACGGTATGAGTCGCCTCGGCGTCGCTCAGGCTCGCGAGGGCCGCGCTCGTGGTCTGAAACCCCCGGACGAACGCGAGTGCGGCGTCGACGTCGTGCCCGTAGAGGACCGGCTCGTGGACGTCCTCGAAGCGTATGCCGGCGAAGCCGGCGCCCTCGAGGATGCGCGCGGTGGCCTCGGCCTCGCCGAGCGAGAAGGGGTCCGCACCCGGCGGCGGTGGCTGAGCCGCGTCGCCCAGCGCGGCGTCGATCGCCCCCGCCCATTCGTTGTCCTCGCGTCGCTGCCAGACGAGC
>DATFON010000010.1:0-2085 GCA_035265465.1 Solirubrobacterales bacterium
GCAGGAAGTTCTCGGCACGCGCCGTGAGCGTGAACGGGAAGCCGAGGCCGTCGGCCGCCTCGCGTGCCGCGGCGATCCGCTCGGCGGCGTGGTTGAGCTCGTAGATGGCGCCCTCGCGGTCCCAGTCCTCGATCGAGCCGCCGACCGCGCCCGCCTCGGCGGCCCCGATGATGGCGCGTGCGACCTCCTCCGGAGAATGCCCATGGCCATTCTCGAGGTCCACCGAGACCGGCAACTCGGTCGCCGCGGCGATAGCCCGGGTGTGGTCGATCACCTCGTCGAGCGTCACGTCGCCGTCCAGCTTCCCGACGGTGAAGGCGAACCCGCCGCTGGTCGTCGCCAGCGCCCTGAAGCCGAGCGACCCGAGCACCTTGGCCGAGCCCGCATCCCAGGGGTTCGGGATCACAAACGGCTCGCCCTCGTGCAGAGCTCGAAAGGCCGCTCCCCTTTCTTCCTGGGTCACGTGTCCCTAGCCTAACGAGGGCGACGCTGCGCCTGGGAGCCCATCGGCGTCAGCTTGCGGAACGCGAATCAGGTCGCTCTGGTTGGTCGGGGGTCGGCGGCGGACCGGATCCGTCAGCCGATCCGCTCCGCCAGCTCGATGATGATCCCCTCGGGGCCGCGGACGTAGCAGAGCCGGTAGCTGTCCTCGTAGCGCTCCAGTTCGCCGACGAGCTCGGTGCCGCGGGCTCGCAGGCCGGCGACGACGGCGTCGATGTCTTCGACGGCGAATGTGACATGGCGGATGCCCGGGGCGTTCGCCGGCGCGTGCCGGTTGCCGCCCTCGGTCGACGGCGTGTGGAATTTCGCCAGCTCGAGTCGCCCGTGCCCGTCCGGGGTCTGCAGCATCGCGATCTCTGCCCTGACGCCGTCGAGCCCCACGACGCGGTCCACCCCGCGGCCCTCGACCCGCGCCTCGCCCTGCAGCTCGAGTCCGAGTTCGACGAAGAACTCGGTCGCGGCCGCGAGGTCGTCAACCACGATGCCGACGTGGTCCATCCGTTGGATCGTCATGTGCTCGATTGTAAGAACCAGATTCGGGCCGCGGTGCCGTCTTGGCGGCCGACCACCTCATTGGTATAACCGACATGGGAGGTTCGCCGTGCAGCCCAAGCATCGATCGTTTTGTGGGGTGATTCCCCTTGCCGTCGTGGGCGTCATGGCGACGGTCGGGGCGACCGAGGCCCAGGGCTCAGGGGACGAGCTGGTCGGCAAGCGATACGACTCGATCTCGGTCGTCAGGAACGGCGAACCGCACGAGCTGGTCAAGGAGACGAGGATTCGGGTCCGGTTCGAGCGGCGCGACGGCTATGACGTAGTGGGCTGGCGGGCCGGGTGCAACCGCTTCGGGGCGCCGGTGAAGATCCGTCCGCGGCGGCTCCTCACCGGGCAGATCACCGGCACCGAAGTCGCTTGCAGCGACGCCCTGCTTCGGCAGGATCGGTGGCTGGCGAGGTTCTTCGGCCGGGACCCGAGGTGGACCCTCCGTGGGAGGAGGCTTGGGCTCCGCTCGGGCGACGACGTGATCCGCCTACGTCGTCGCGCCTTTTGCCGCGCGCCACGCCGCGCGACACGAGTTGACGGTGCGAAGGTTCGCGCCGGGCCGTTTGTGGGGCTCATCCACCCCGAGTACGACGTCTTGAACGGCCGCTTCCGCCTGCACGTGGGCGCGTACCGAGACCGGACGGCCGGGCTAAGCCAGAAGATCCTTTGGCGGATATCGCGCCAGGAAGATGTGGGTAGGCGCCTGCACATCCACGCTCGGCGTCTGCCGCCGCTGTCACCTCGCACGTTCCGCGACAAGCTCCGGCGGGCGGGAGGCGACAAGAAGCGATGGAACTTCCCCTCGATCATCAGGCCGCCCGCAGAGGGATGCTGGCGGCTGCGGTTCACGAGCGGGAGCACCACCGGCAGGCTCGTCGTCCTGGTGCGCGACTAGCTGACCCGCCCACAGACGTTGTGAACAGCTGAAAAGCCATCCGGGCCCACCCAGAGGCTTGGGGTGTCTACGCCCTACGCCTCAAAGGAGGACCCGGATGAAGGTTCACGCTAACGCCGCTCTCGGACCGGCAGGACGCCTCGCGC
>DATFON010000011.1:0-15305 GCA_035265465.1 Solirubrobacterales bacterium
AACGGCAGCCCCAGCTGGGTGGCAGGCGATGCACGCCGGCCGCCGCTGCGCTCGAAGAAGGCGAAGAAGCACTGGAAGCAGTTCGTCAAGGCGTGCGTCAGGCGCTACGGAAAAACGGGGAAGTTCTGGCGCACCCACCCGAACATCCCCAAGGTCCCCATCACGAGCTGGCAGATCTGGAACGAGCAGAACAATCCGAATTACTTCGCCCCGCGGCCGAAGCCGAAGGCGTACGCGAAATTGGTGCGGCTGGCCAGCCGCGCGGCCAGATCACGTGACAAGCACGCGAAGATCGTCCTCGGCGGCATGCTCGACAAGCCCGACGAGAAGCACTCGATGACGGCGTCGAGGTTCCTGTCGAAGTTCTACAAGGCGAAGGGGGCGAAGTGCTCGTTCAACGTCGTCGCGGTGCATCCGTACTCCCCCACCGTGAGGAACCTGAAGCGCCAGATGACGAAGCTCCGCAAGGTGATCAAGCGCCGCCACGACAACGCGAAGATGTGGGTCACCGAGATGGGCTGGGGGTCAGCGCCACCGAGCAAGAAGTGGCCGCTGCTGAAGGGTGTCGAGGGCCAGAAGAAGATGCTCAAGAAGTCCTTCCGCGTGCTGATCCACAATCGCAAGCGCTGGCGGCTGAAACGGGTCTACTGGTTCCTGTGGCGTGACGCGGCCCCGAACGCCCCGGTCAATTGCAGCTTCTGCAAGTCGGCCGGGCTGTTCAGGTACGACTTCACGCCGAAGCCGGCCTGGCAGACCTTCCTGAACATCACCCACCGCTGAGCGGGCGGTCGCCGATCCAGTAGCGAGGCCCGGGCCCGAGGCCCGAGGCCCGGTCGTCGGGATTAGCCAGCTTGCAGCGATCGAGCGAGAGGCAGCCGCAACCGATGCACTCGGTGAGGCCGGCCCTCAGGCGCTCGAGCTCGGCGATTCGCTCCTCGATTCGCGATGACCAGCGGCTGGACAGCCGCGACCAGTCGCTCCTGGTCGGCACCCGTCCGGGCGGAAGCTTGGCGAGCTCCGCCCCGATCTCGTCGAGGGTCAACCCGACTCGCTGAGCGAAGACGATGAACGCGATCCGCCGCAGCACCGACCGGTCGTAGCGTCGATGTCCGGACCCGGAGCGCTCGGAGGTGATCAGGCCCCGCTCCTCGTAGAAGCGGAGAGCCGAGGAAGCCACCCCGCTTCGCCGCGCGACCTCGCCGATCGTCAAGAGGTTCGTCACCGGCGCAAGGAAATCACAGTTCGCCCTTGACTTCAAGTTCACTTGAACTTGTAATGTTCGGAGATGGGCGCCCGATGGCCCGACAACCCTTGAACGGGAGGTGCGAATGACGACGACTCAGACAGCGAGCGAGCAGATCACCGAGGAGGTCACGTCCTGGCCCGGGGTCGAGGCCGGCCCCGGCAGGCGCGGGGAGTTCGCGTTCAAGCTGGGCAAGCGCGAGATCGGTCATCTTCACGGTGACCACGCGGCCCATTTCTCGTTCCCCAAGGACGTGTGGACGGAGCTCAGGGACGAAGGCCGGATCGTCGACCACCCGGTCTTTCCGGGCAGGGTCGGACCGGCGGCACGAACGATCGACAGCGAGGACGACGTGCGGGACGTGATCGCGATGATGCGGCTGAACTACGACCGCGCGGCCGCGCGTCAGGGGGTCTCGTGAGCGCGTTCAGCGATGCCGAGCTCGATTACCTGACCGGCGAGCGGCGCCTGGGGCGGCTGGCTACGGTGGGCAGAGACGGCACCCCCCACGTCGTGCCGGTCGGCTTGAGCTACAACCGCGAGCACGACTCGATCGACATCGGAGGCCGCGATTTCGAGCGGTCGAAGAAGTACCGTGACGTCGAGCGCACGGGCCGCGCGGCGATCGTGGTCGACGACCTGGCGAGCACGGATCCCTGGCGTCCCCGTGGCGTCGAGGTCCGCGGTCGGGCGGAGGCGATCGATGTGCCACGGCCGTTGATTCGAATCCATCCGGAGAGGATCGTCTCCTGGGGGATCGAGAGCGAGGTGCTGGGCGAGCGGCAATCTCGCGCCGCGTAGCCGTTCCCGGAATCCGGTAGCGCGGGCATCCAGGTTCTCCTGGCTCCGGCTAGCTGGAGGCTTTCGCCGTGGACCACTCCGCCTTGTGGATCCTCTTGGCCGCCTGGTAGTCGGCCAGGGCCTGCGCTGAATCGACGTCGCCCAGCGTCGGATGCCATGGCACGAGGTCGCGTGCCGCGTCGATCCCGAACCGCTTGGCGAGGACCGAGCCCAGAGCCTTGATCTTCATCTCCCCGAAGCCGGGCAGCGCGGCCAGGTTGGCGCGCAGCGCATCGGCGTCCGGCGCGTCGGTCCAGACGCGGGCCCCATCGCCGCCGTAGCGATCGCGCACGTGAACCGCCAGGTCGTGCACGCGACCGGCCATCGAGCCCGGGTATCGGTGGATCGCCGGTTTCGTGCGGAACACCGGCTCGAGGTCCGCCGTGGCCAGCGTGTCGGCGTCGATCGCACCGAGGCGCTCCCTCAAGACGAGCGGTCCGGAGAACGCTTTCTGCACTGGCACCTGCTGGTCGAGCGCGAAGCCGATCAGGAGCGCCATCGGGTCCGAGGCGATGAGCGCGTTGGCCTCGTCTGAATCGGTGAAGTAAAGGCGATCCGGCACGCTTCGATCGTATCCTTGCGGCTCTGGCCTCGGACGGCGTTACCCTGAATCGGGTCATCAGTCCGGCTAGATGAGGCGCCGGGCGCCAACGGTGGCGCCCCGGCTAGGGGAGCCTCGCTCAGATGTCACGTCCGCAGGACCACCGCCTTCCCTATATGCCCGGCATCGACGCCCTGCGGGCGATCGCGGTGCTGGCCGTGTTCTTCTACCACGTGAGCACCGGCGGCTGGATGCCCGGCGGGTTTCTGGGCGTCGACGTCTTCTTCGTGATCAGCGGCTACCTGATCACGGCCCTGCTCTTGGGCGAGTATCGGCGAGCCGGGCACCTGAACGTTCTGCGGTTCTGGCTGCGGCGGGCGCGGCGCCTGCTGCCGGCGGTGGCCGTGATGATCGCCGTCACGCTGGTCGTCGCCGCCATCCTCACCCCGGGCGACATCTCGGGGCTGCGCGGCGATGCCCTCGCCTCGCTCTTCTACGTCAACAACTGGCACCTGGTCCTCAGCGACCAGTCCTACTTCCAGGAGTTCGCGCGCCCCTCGCTGTTCCGCCACCTGTGGTCGCTGTCGGTGGAGGAGCAGTTCTACCTCCTGTGGCCGCTCGTGTTCGCCGCCGGCATGACCCTGTTCGGAAAGCGGCGGCTCCTGATCGGCGTCCTGGTCGGGGCGGTCGCCTCGACCGTGCTGATGATCATTCTGTTCGACCCGTCCGGCGACGCGGCCCGGGTCTTCTATGGCTCCGACACGCGGGCCGTCGGCCTGCTGCTGGGTGTCGCGCTGGCCATGGTCTGGCATCCCTCGCGGCTACGGCAGATCACGGGCCGCGGTGCCCGATGGATCCTCGACGGCGCCGGCGTTCTGGCGCTGGTGATGATCCTCCGCTTCTTCCTCGACGCGCACGACTTCGACCCCGGTCTCTACCGAGGCGGCTTCCTGATGCTGGCCTTCTGGACCGCGCTGCTCGTGGGCGTGCTGGCGCACCCCGCGGCCCGGCTCGGAAGGGTGCTCGGCAATCCGCCGCTCGTGTGGCTGGGCCTGCGGAGCTACAGCTTCTACCTGTGGCTCTGGCCGGTGCTCGCCCTCACCCGGCCCGGCATCGACGTGCCGATGCACGGTCCGCCGCTGGTCGCGCTGCA
Organism: Solirubrobacterales bacterium; assembly: GCA_035265465.1. GTDB lineage: Bacteria > Actinomycetota > Thermoleophilia > Solirubrobacterales > 70-9 > AC-56. The sequence goes on from DATFON010000011.1 coordinate 3,778, forward strand.
GCTCGGGTTGACGCTCGCTCTCGCGGACCTCTCGTACCGCTACGTCGAGCAGCCGTTCCGCCAGCGACGGGACTCGAAATCGGCGCCCTCCTGGCTGCGAGTCGGTCGGCCCGCGCTCGCGGCCGGCGTCGCCGCGACGGTCATCATCGTCGGCTGGAGCGGAATCGTCTCCGGCGGCAGCAAGGCACCGGGGCTGCAGGCGGAGCTCGCGAATGCCAAGGCTCGAAGCGGGCAATCCGGATCGAATGCAGATGCCGGCGGGGTCGTCCGACTGCGCGATCCGCCGGAGGTTCTGGCGATCGGCGACTCGGTCATGGCGGGCGCCGCCGACGCGCTGCGCCGCGAGTTCGGTAGCGACGCGATCATCGATGCGAAGGAGAGCCGGCAGCCGACGGACTATGCGACGGTCGTCGACCGTTACCGCGATGCCGGCCTGCTGCCGGATCACGTGGTCGTGCAGATCGGGAACAACGGCCCCGTGTGGTCCGACGACCTCATCGCCCTGCACGATGCCCTGGCCGGCGTGGATCACGTGTACCTGGTCAACGTGGAGGTCCCGCGCTCATGGGAAGGCGAGGTGAACTCGGAGCTCGCCGAGTTCGTCGGAGGCTGGCCCGAGGCGACGGTGGTCGACTGGCACAGCGCGGTCATGGACAACGCCGACCTGACGTATGACCAGATTCACCTGACCCCCGATGGCGAGGCGCTATACGCCTCGTTGATCGCCCTGGCCATCGAGTAGAGCGGGCATCACGCCCAATTGCGATTTTCATGACTTAAGCGCGTCAACCTGGGTAGTGGGGAAGCCGTGGCCAGCGGGTACGAGACCGCATATCCGCGATTCCCGGCCCTCCGATTCATGTCGGCACTCAAGGCTGCACGTGAGTTCGGGCTCGATCCGGACGTGGCGGATTCCATCGCAGCGCGATTCGACCCGCGCGTTCACGATCTGGACCGCATCATCGATGCGCTCGCGGTTGCCCTGCTCGTGCAGGGCGCGATCGAAGTGCCCGACGCCGTCTGAGCCCCGCGGCACATCTGATTCGCCGCGCGTGGTGGCGGTGCGTGGGGCCACTCGGTCGCCGGCCTCTCCTCGGTCGACGGGGGCATGCTCATCGACCTCTCCCCCATGCGCGGCGTCGTCATCGACCGCGACAGGCGACTCGCACACGTGCAGGGCGGTGCCCTGTGGGCCGACCTGGACCGCGAGGCCCAGGCGTTGGGCCTTGGTCGAGATCCTTCGCTGACCCGGATTCTGTGAGACCAGGCACACGACGGTTGCCATTCGGTGCCTCGGGTGCGTGGTGCCCATACCCTTGACTTGGTGACGAAAGGCACGGGTGCGTCAAACGGCCACGTCGACGTCCTGATCGTGGGCGCCGGGCTCTCCGGCGTGGGCGCGGCCTGCCACTTGCGGCGGAACCTTCCGGGCAAGTCCTTCGCACTCTTGGAGGCCCGCGAGGACATGGGCGGGACCTGGGATCTCTTCCGCTATCCGGGGATTCGCTCGGACTCCGACATGTTCACGCTCGGCTACTCGTTCCGCCCCTGGAGGGAGGCCGAGGCCATCGCCGACGGCCCGTCGATCCTCCGCTACATCCGCGACACCGCTCGCGACTACGGGGTCGATGGGAACATCCGCTATGGCCATCGGGTCACGCGCGCGGAGTGGTCCACCGCCGATGCCCGGTGGAAGGTCCATGCGGACCGCACGGATACCGGCGAGCGGGTGGAGCTCACCTGCGATTTCCTCCTCGGCTGCACCGGCTATTACCGCTACGACGAGGGATACAGCCCGCGCTTCGAGGGGGCGGAGCGCTTCCGCGGCCGGATCGTCCACCCCCAGCATTGGCCCGAGGACCTCGACTACGAGGGCAAGCGCGTCGTCGTGATCGGCAGCGGCGCGACGGCGGTCACGCTGCTCCCCGCCATGGCCGAACGCGCCGCCCACGTCACCATGCTCCAGCGCTCACCGAGCTACGTCGTGTCGCTGCCCGGCCACGACGGCATCGCCGAGGCCCTGCGCCGCCGGCTTCCCGTGAAGGCCGCATACGCCCTGGTCCGCTGGAAGAACGTGCTGCGCCAGATGCTGGCTTTCACCGTCGCGCGCCGGGCGCCGAAGTTCGCACGAAATCTCGTCCGCAACATGGTGACCAAGCAGCTGCCCGACGGATACGACGTCGACACGCACTTCAATCCGATCTACGACCCGTGGGATCAACGGCTCTGCCTGGTCCCGGACGGGGATCTATTCGAGGCGATCGGCAGCGGGCGGGCGTCGATCGTCACCGACCGCATCAAGACCTTCACCGAGCGGGGGCTCGCCCTGGAGTCCGGGGAGGAGCTCGAGGCGGACGTGATCGTCACCGCGACGGGCCTCAATCTGCTGGTCCTCGGCGGCCTGGAGCTGACCGTAGACGGCGCCGAGGTCGACCTCGCGGAGAGGGTCGCGTACAAGGGGATGATGCTCTGCGGCATACCCAACCTCGCGATGGCGCTGGGCTACACGAACGCCTCCTGGACGCTCAAGTGCGACCTCGTGGCGCAACATGTCTGCCGGCTTCTCTCCCATATGGACCGACACGGATACGCGTCGTGCACGCCGCAGGCTCCGGACCCGGCGCTGCCAACCAAGCCCTTCATCGACCTCAAGTCCGGCTACGTGCTGCGCTCGATCGAGCAACTCCCCAAGCAGGGCCCGTCACCGCCATGGCGGCTGCACCAGAACTACTTCCGCGACGTCCGGCTGCTCAAGCGAGGCCCGGTCGACAACTCGATGACCTTCTCGCGTACCGGTCCCTCGCCGCGGGCGAACAACGGCAGCACCGAGGACGCGCCCCTCGCGACCTGATGCTGGGTCAACGCAAATCCGCATCCGAGAGGTGGATGCGGATTGCCTTGATCCGGGCCGTTGACGAAACAGTCGGCGCCCGAGCCGTCCGACCGATGGGTCTCGACGCGCCTAGATCGGCTTGACGGCCACGTCGCCCTCGACGCCGGCCTCCGGGGTGACGAGGATCGCTCCCTCGCCGGTGGCATAGGCCTCCTCGCCATGGTGGACGACGTCCATTCCGAGGGCCTCCTCGCGCTCCGAGCCCCGCAGCGGCATCACCAGACCGATCAGCCGCAGCAGCACATAGGTGGCGCCGAACGCGTACGCGGGAGCGGCGATCGCCGCCAGCGCCTGATCGCCGAGCTGGGCGGCGTTGCCGTAGAAAAGCCCGTCCGAGAGGCCGTTCCAGGCGAATTGGGCGAAGAACCCGATGAAGAGGATGCCGGTGAAGCCCGCGACGCCGTGGGCGGCGAGCACGTCGAGGGTCTCGTCGACCCGTGTCCGCGGCCGCCAGACGATGACCGCGTAGCAGGGCAGTGCACCGACCGCACCCAGCAGCATCGCCCACCCGGGGCTGATGAAGCCGCCCGCTGGCGTGATCAAGACGCAGCCGACGATGATCGCGGTCGCCGCGCCGATCGCAGTCACCCTTCTGCCTCGCACGAGGTCGAGCGCGAACCAGACGACCAGGCTGCAGGCCGGCGTCAGCATCGTGTTGGTGAAGGCGAGCACGCTGTTGTTGCCGGTCGAGAAGCCGCTCCCGCCGTTGAACCCGAACCAGCCGAACCACAGCAGGCCGGCCCCAAGCAGAACGTAGACGGCGTTGTGGGGCAGCAGCGCCTGGCGCCCGTAGTCCTTCCGAGCACCGACCACCAGCGCGGCGGCCAGCGCCGAGAAACCCGATCCCATCTCGACCGGGACGCCACCGGCGAAGTCGAGCGTGCCGTTCGAGGCCAGCCAGCCGCCGCCGAAGGCCCAGTGCGCGAGCACGGCGTAGACGAGCACCGACCAAAGCGCCGCGAACACGAGGAAGGCTCCGAACCGCATGCGCTCGACGACGGCGCCCGACACCAGCGCGACCGTGATGATGCAGAAGGTCGCCTGGAAGGCCATGAACAGCAGGTGAGGAATCGTCGTCCCCTCGCGCGGTGCGAACCCGACCTGATGGAGCCCGAAGTGGTTCAGGCCGCCGATCAGGTCGCCGGTGCCGTCGAACGCGAGCGAGTATCCGACGAGCGCCCAGGTGACCATTGCCACCGCGATCGCCGCGATGCCCATCATGAACGTGTTGAGGGTGTTCTTCGATCTCACGAGCCCCGCGTAGAAGAGCCCGAGGGCGGGGGTCATCATCAGGACCAGCGCGGTCGCCGCCAGCATCCACGCGGTGTCGCCGGTGTCGACCTTGGCGACCGCCGTCCAGATCGGAAGCCCCGCCATCACTTGCGTACCGGCGTGACGGCCTCGACGTCGGTCTCCGCCGTGCGGATCCGGACCGCTCGCTCCAGGGGCACCACGAAGATCTTGCCGTCGCCGACATCGCCCGTCCGGGCGCCGGAGCACAGGGCATCGATGGTCGGCTGGACGAAGGAGTCCGAGACGGCGATCTCGAAGCGGACCTTCTCCGAGAGTCCCATCTGCACCGTCGTCCCGCGGTAGGTCTCGACGCGGTCGAGCTCGCCACCATGACCCTGCACCCTGCTGAGCGAGATCCCGCGGACCTCGGCCCGGTAGAGCGCTTCCAAGACGTCATTGGCCTTCTCCGGGCGAACGATTCCGATCACCAGTTTCACGACCCCTCCTCTCTAGAGCGGTGCGAGGCTACATTCGCCCTGGGACGGCATTTCGCGAATGACCTCCGTTGCGAGCCCGAACGCGGCGCGATAGCCTGCCGCGCCGAGGAGGATCGCTTGAGGAGGCAATCGGCGTGGGGCTTTCGAGCCTCGTCGTGACGAGCCTGACGGCGCTTGCCGTTTCGGGCGTGCTCGCGACCCCGGTGTACCCGGCCGAACCCGATGATTCGACGGATCCGGTCGGGCACCGCGGCGACCGGTACGTCCCGCGAGCGCCGGGGACGACATCGAAATACAACTTCTGGTTCGGGCCCTACACCATTCCGCCAGGGCACGATCTGAACCGCATCGACGTCGACGTCCCGGTCGCCAACGGACTGGTCACCTGGGCCGAGCCTCACGTGGTGCGCGCCTCGGACCTCGTCGAGCCGTCGCACCAGGAGATGCATCTCCACCACAGCCACTGGTTCGCGGTCGACCCCGGCAATCAGGAGGACACGTACTTCGGCCACAACGCGGAATGGATCTTCGGCAACGGAGACGAGGAGACCCGCGCGGACTTCGAGCTGCGCAGCGCCGCCAAGCATCACGGACCGGTCTATGGGCAGTACATCAGCGCCGAGGACCCGCAGCTGATGATCTACATGGTGCACAACAAGACGGCGCAGGCGCAGGTCGTTTACGTCACGCTCAAGGTCCACTTCATCCACGGGACGCTGGAGGAGCTGAACGCGCTCGACCGGCGTCCCTATCACGACGTGCGCGGGGTGCTCTTCGGACGCACGTACGACGTGCCGCGCAAGAAGCACGGCCGCGGCGTGTACGAGACGGCCAGGGACGACCCGGACGGCCCGATCGAGTGGACGTCGACCGTCAGCGGGACGATCATCGGCACCGGCGGGCACCTGCACCCGGGCGGGATGCGCGTCGTCGTGGAGAACTACGGCTCGAAGGAGGATCCCTGCCGGGACGACGGCCGCGGCTACGGCGGCACCACGCTTCTGGCATCGGACGCGGTGTTCCGCAACGCGGCGTACAGCGAGGACTTCCAGATGGAGGTGAGCGATCCGCGCTGGCGGGCTCCGATCCACAAGGGGGACCGCATTCGCATCAGCGGGACCTACGAGAACGCCAAGCACTCCTGGTACGAGGTGATGACCCACGAGGGCATGTACATCGACACGAAGCAGAAGCCCAAGCGCGGCTGCCGCCCGTACCTGCTCGGCCAGTCGCGAAAGCCCTCCGCGCGGGGAGAAGCTCCGAAAGGTGAGGGGTGTTCCGAAGCTCCGCTTCAAGTCCAATACCGCACCGCCGACGGGGCGAAGGCACGGGTGGATCGACCCAGCCGAGGGTGTCGTCAACCGCAAGTGGGGTGAGGAGCACGACAAGTTCTGCGGCAAGGGGTGGGACGGCCCGCCCTGCGAGCGTCCGCTTCGCGAGGAGCAGGCCTCGGGCGGCCTCCCCAACACCGCCGGGGTGCACATCGCGGATTTCCTGTACGCCCCAGGGGACCGTGCGCTGTCCGGTCCCGCGGGGGCACCGGTGCAGGTCGAGAAGGGCACCTCGCTGACGTTCGTCAACGAGGACGCAGGGCTCGGTATCCGCCACACGGTGACCACCTGCGCCTGGCCCTGCAACGGCCCTTATGTGGCCAACTACCCCCTGGCCGACGGCGTCTGGGACTCGGGGATCCTAAGCCTCGGCCTCGACCCGATCGACGAGCAGATCGGCGCGCCCCGGCTGAGCGCATCGACCCCACGGACGCTGCCGGTGGGCAAGTACGCCTACTTCTGCCGCATCCACCCCTGGATGCGCGGCGCGTTCGAGGTCGTTCGCTGACGCTTCCGGTCCTGGTCGCGGAGCGCCTCCCCGCCCCACCGCCTCCATGCCAGTCATGATCCCGCCGTGGACGTAGTCCTCGCCCTGGCCGCGGCGCTCCTGTTCGCGCTCGGCACGGTCCTACAGCAGAAGGCGGGTCTCGATCAGCCCTCGGGCGGCGCCAGCTCGAGCCTGCTGCTGCGAATGGCGCAGCGCCCTGTGTGGCTCGCGGGGATCGCCGCGGACGCGTTTGGGTTCATCGCCCAGGCGGCCGCGCTCGGTCTCGGCCGGCTCGCGGTCGTGCAGCCACTGCTCGTCGCGAGCGTCGTCTTCGCGCTGCCGCTCGGGGCCCGCCTCACTCACCAGCGCATCAGGCCCATCGACGCAGGCGCGGCGATCCTGGTCGTCGGCGCCCTGGTCGCCTTCCTGACGGTCGCGAACCCCTCCGGCGGCCGCGACGACGCGCCGTTCGACGAGTGGCTGATCGCGGGCGCCGCCTGCGGCCTGGTCTGCTCGGCCCTCGTGCTGCTTGGCCGTCACGGATCGGCGCCTCGCCGGGCCGCCCTCCTGGGGATCGCGACGGGGATTCTCTTCGCCCTCTCCGCCGCCCTCACCAAGGCCGTGGTCGACGAGCTCGACGACGGATTCTTCGACCTGTTCATCGGCTGGCACCTTTACGCGTTGATCGCCGTCGGCTACGCCTCGATGACCCTCAACCAGCTCGCGCTAAACACCGGGGCGCTGGCGCCGGCGGTCGCGACGAGCATGGCGTTCGACCCGATCACGAGCGTTGTCCTCGGCGTCACGCTGCTCGACGAGTCGCTTCACACGACCACACTCGGGACCGTCACGACGCTGGCCGCCCTGGCCGCGGCACTGGCCGGGATGGCGATCCTTGCGAGAACCCAGTCGCAGACCGCCGCCACGAAACCCCTTTCCGCCCCGGCCACCGCTTAGGATCGGACCGGTTGAGCGCCAACGAGGAGAGTGATCCGCCCCAGGGTGAAGCCGGCGCCGAGCGCGCCGATTTCCAGGAGGAGACCCGCGCCCACCGACTCGGGAAGCTCGACCGGCTGCGAGAGCGCGGGGTCGAGCCCTACCCGGTCCGCTTCGACCGCGACTCGACCGCCGCCGCGCTGCACGAGGAATTCGGCGACCTGGCCGCCGGCTCCGACACCGGCAAGGTGGTCCGCCTGGCCGGGCGGGTCATGGGCGAGCGCCGCCACGGCGGCCTCGACTTCGCTGAGTTGCGCGACGAGACCGGAACGATCCAGCTGCTGATCGCCCGCGACGCGGTCGGCGTGGAGGCCCTGCACGACTTCTCCGACCTCGACCTCGGTGACTGGATCGGGGTCGAGGGAACCGTGATCGTGTCCGACCACGGCGAGCTCTCGGTACGGCTCGCGAGCTTCGAGCTGCTCTCGAAGAGCCTGCGCGCGCTGCCGGACATCCGCCACGGCATCGCCGACCCCGAGACCCGCTACCGGCAGCGCTACCTGGATCTGATTCTCGACGAGCCGTCCCGGCGCACCTTCACGATCCGCTCGGCGGTGATCGCGGCGACTCGCCGGGTCCTGATCGAGCGCGGCTTCCACGAGGTCGAGACACCGGTCCTGCTCGGCCAGGCCGGCGGCGCCGCGGCGAAGCCGTTCGTCACCCACCACAACGCGCTCGACATCGACATGACGCTGCGGATCGCCCTCGAGCTGCCGCTCAAGCGGCTGATCGTGGGCGGCATGAACCGCGTCTTCGAGATCGGCCGCGTCTTCCGCAACGAGGGTCTCGACACCCGCCACAACCCCGAGTTCACCCTCCTCGAGGCCTACCAGGCCTTCGGCGACTACCACGACATGATGGACCTGACCGAGGCGATCGTCGCGGCCGCCGCGGAGGACGCCATCGGCACCACGGTGGTGACGATCCGCGGCCAGGACGTCGACCTGAAGCCTCCCTGGCGACGGGTGACGATGGCGGAGCTAATCAAGGAGAACGTCGGCGTCGAGATGCACCCGACGATGCCCGTTGACGAGGCCCGCAAGATCGCCGATGAGGTCGGCGTCGAATGGCTCGACGCCTGGGGTTCGGGCAAGGTCATGAGCGAGGTCTACGACGAGAGCTCCGAGGCGAAGCTGATCGAGCCGACCTTCGTGATGGACCACCCCCGCGAGGTCTCGCCGCTGGCCCGCGCGCACCGCGACGACCAGTCGCTGACCGAGCGCTTCGAGATGGTCGTCGCCGGCCGCGAGCTGGCGAACGCCTATAGCGAGCTCAACGACCCCGTCGACCAAGCCGGCAGATTCGAGGCGGAGGCGAAGCTGCAGGCCGGCGGCGACGAGGAGGCGGAGCCGGTCGACGACGACTACGTGCAGGCGCTCGAGTACGGGCTGCCGCCGACCGGCGGGCTCGGCATCGGACTCGACCGCCTGGTGATGCTGCTCGCCGGCGCCGACGCCATCCGCGACGTGATCCTCTTTCCGACCCTGCGTCCGGAGGGGCGTGAGGGGGCCGACGCCTCGGCGGCCGTGGCATCGGAGGGTGCACCGTCGGCGACCGACTTCGGCGTGCCGTCGACCGTGGCGACCGAGGAGCCGGTCGCTCCGGCGCCCGTCGCGGCGCCGCCCCGACGGGCTCGCTCGCTGCGACCGCTGGCGTGGGCGAGCGTGATCGTGGGCATCTTCTCCCTGCTGCCGTCCGCGACCTCGATCCGCCTCTCCCTCGGCCATTTCGATTTCGTCTCCACATCGACACGCTCCGCGGGGCTGATCATCTCGGTCGCGATCGGCCTGGGCATCATCGCCGTCGCCCGCGGGTTGAGCCGCGGCAAGCGCCGTGCCTGGGCGATCGCGGTGGCTCTCTTCGCCGCCGCCGCCGTGGTCCATCTGCTGCGCGGACCGGAGCCGTTCGTGGTGCTGCTCTCGGCGGCGATGCTGATCGCGCTGATCTGGTTCCGGCGCGACTTCCGCGCAAAGGGCGACCCCGGATCGATGCACCAGGCGATCGCCTTCGTGCCGGCCTACCTGCTCGGTGTTCTCGCGTTCACCGCGGTGACGCTGTTCGCCGAGCGCGCCCACATCGAGCCCGGCCTCACCTTCGTCGGCGTCGTCGAGACGGCATACAAGGGCCTGATCGGCCTCGATGGCCCGTACAACTACCAGCGCGGGGTATTCAGCGACTTCTTCGAGACCGCGCTCGTCGTCCTCGGGATCGCCGGCCTCGCGATCCTCCTCTACCTCGTCCTGCGCACATTCGTCCAGGCCCAGCCACCGGACGCCGAGCGACGGCGGCGGGCCGAGGAGATCGTCCGCGCATGGGGCGACGACACGCTCGACTACTTCGCGCTGCGGCGCGACAAGAACTACTTCTTCTCGGCCGACGGCCGGTCGCTGATCGCCTATCTGTACGTGCGCGGCACGGCGATGGTCGCCGCAGACCCGATCGGCCCTCCCACCGACACGGCCCGGACGGTCGACGAGTTCCTGGCCTACTGCGCCGAGCGCGCCTGGCGGGTCGCCTTCTTCGCCATCCGAGAGGCCGACGCCGAGATTTACCGTGCGCGTGGGATGCACGTCGTCTACCTCGGCGACGAGGCGATCCTCCACTGCGACGAGTTCAGCCTCGACGGTGGCGGGATGAAGGCGGTTCGCGATGCCGTCAGGCACGTCGATCGCAACCACGACTTCCAACTCATCGGTGAGACGGAGGCGAGGCCGGAGCTGATCGCAGAGCTAAACGAGATCAGCGCCGAGTGGCGGGCCGGCTCTCCCGAGCGCGGATTCACGATGGAGCTTGGCGAGGACGTCGAGGGCACCGAGTCGGACTTCGTGATCGCCGTGGCCCGGGAGAAGAGCGGCCGCGTGGCTGGGTTCCTGCGCTTCGTCCCCGTGTACGGCGAGAAGCCGGGCTACTCGCTCGACCTGATGCGCCGCCGCCCGGATTCGGCCAACGGGCTCACCGAGTACCTGATCGCCGAGGCGGCGCAGGCGCTAGCCGCACGCGGCTTTGTTCGCCTCTCGCTCAATTTCGCCGCCTGGGGCCGGCTGCTCGACAGCGCCGAGGACGCCGGGCTGTCGGGTCGACTGCAGAGGCTGCTGGCCAAGGGGCTCAATCCGTTCTTCCAGATCCAATCGCTGCGTGACTTCAACCAGAAGTTCGGGCCCGAGTGGCTGCCGCGGTCGGTCGTGATCGACGACCTGTCCGACCTGCCGCGGGTGGCGATGCTCTACGCGAGCGTCGAGGGCTTCCTCGAGGTGCCCGTACTGGGCCGAGTGCTGGAGCCGCCGATTCGCCAGCGGGTGGACGCGGCCGAGCCGGCTGGGTGAGCCGACCCCGGCCGATCGCGCTCGCCGGAATCGGCGCGGCTCTGCTTGGCAACTACTGGGTGCTGGAGGCCTCGCTGGCGGAACGGAGCGACGCGTCCGCGTCGTGGATCAGCGACCTGGCGGCCCGCTCCGAGACGTTCGGCTGGCGCTTCGAGCTGCTCGAAATCGCCTCGGGACTGGCGGTCGTGGGCTTCGCGCTGCTCCTGCTGCCACGGTTGGGGCGGCGCTCGCCGATGATCCGTCGCGGCATCTTCGCCCTGATCGCCGAGGGCGCGCTGACGGTGATTGGGGGCGCCGCGCCGCTCAATTGCGCCGAGACCCTCGATCCCTCCTGTTCGCTCAGCTACGACGCCCTCGACGTCATCCACGCGACCGCGGAGCTCGCCGCCATCGCGGCGACCGTGCTCGCCTTCGCCCTGATCGGTCTCGGACTGGCCAGGCTCGCTCCGCGGGACGTCGCCGGGCGCGTGACGCTGGCGATCGGCGTCCTCTGGCTGCTGCTCACAGCCTTTTCCGGGCTCAGCTTCCTGAGCGGCGACGTCGACTCGATCAAGGGCCTCTGCCAGCGCGGAGGCCAGCTGTTGTTCGGCGCCTGGCTGATCCTGCTCGGGGTCTGGACTAGCTGAGCCGCCCACAGACGTTGTGAACAGCTGAAAAGCCATCCGGGCCCACCCAGAGGCTTGGGGTGTCTACGCCCTACGCCTCAAAGGAGGACCCGGATGAAGGTTCACGCTAACGCCGCTCTCGGACCGGCAGGACGCCTCGCGC
>DATFON010000012.1:0-10785 GCA_035265465.1 Solirubrobacterales bacterium
CGCATCCTGATCCTGGACGACGCCACGTCGTCGGTGGACGCGCGCACCGAGGCGGCGATCAAGCGCGGGCTGCGCGAGGTGATGACCGGGCGCACCACGTTCATCGTCGCCCACCGGATGTCGACGATCTCGCTGGCCGACGAGATCGTGGTGATGGATGGCGGGACGATCGTCGACCGCGGATCGCACGAGGAGCTCCTGGAGCGGTGCCAGCTCTACGCCGAAATCGCCGAGCACGGGATGGAGGACTCGGTGTTCCTGCAGCGCGACCTGGAGCGGCGGGAGGAGGTGGCACGTCTGTGAGCACAGATGGCCGACCGCCAGTCGACGAGCGAGCCCCGGATGGCGAGCGCGCGAGAAATCAGGCCGGGCGCTCGTCTGGAACGGACGCGGCCGATTTCGAGCCGGTGACCGAGCGCGATCCCGAGACGCAAGGATCAGACGTCGCCGAGGCCACGGAGGATCAGGCGAATCAGCCCGGGCGGCTGATGGGGACGTTCCTGCTGTTCCGGGACCTGTGGCGCATACTTCGCGGCGAGGAGCAGCGCACCCGCAAGCTGCGGTGGCTGTTCGGTCTGCTGCGCCCGTATCGCGGCCGGGTGGCGGTGATGGGCGTCGCGCTCCTCGTGGCGACCGCGGCCGGCCTGGCCCCGCCCTACCTGGCGGGCGTGGCGATCGACAAGGGAATCAACACCGGGGACCTCAGCACACTGGATTGGATCGTCGCCGCCTACGTGTTCTCGGCGATTCTCTACTGGGCGGCCACCTACGCGCAGACATACCTCGTGGGCTGGGTCGGCCAGCGGGCGCTGCAGGACCTGCGCGAGGAGATCTACACGCACCTGCAGACGATGTCGATCGGTTTCTTCACGCGTCGCAAGCCCGGTGTCCTGATCTCACGGATGACCAACGATGTGGAGGCGCTCGACACGCTGGTGACCGACGGCGTGATCACGCTGGTCTCGAGCACGCTGACGCTGGTGGGCGTGGTCGTGATCCTCTTGGTGCTGGACTTCCCGCTGGCGCTGGTCACGTTCGCGACGTTCCCGATCCTCGCGCTCGGGAGCGTGTTGTTCCGCATCGCGTCGGCGGGCGCGTACCGGCGGACGCGCGAGAAAATCGCGAACATCACCGCCTACCTGCAGGAGACGCTGTCGGGGGTGCGGGTCGTGCGGAGCTTCGCGCAGGAGCCGCGGCACGTGAAGCGGATGTCGAAGCTGAACGAGGAGAACCGCGAGGCCAACATGGCCACGGTTTACCTGAACGCCGCCTACTTCCCGGCGGTAGAGCTGCTGTCGGCGATCGGCACGGGGGTGATCCTGCTCTACGGCGGCTACCGGGCTCTGAACGGTGACGTCGAGATCGGGGTCCTGGTGGCGTTCGTCGGCTACCTGAACGCGTTCTTCGACCCGATCCAGCAGATCTCGCAGCTCTACACGACCTATCAGCAGGGGATGGCGGCGCTGGACAAGATCTTCGACCTGCTGGAGACGAAGCCGGACATGGTGGACAAGCCGGGGGCGCTGGATCCGGGGCGGATCCGGGGCGAGATCGAGCTGGATCGCGTGCGTTTCTCCTACGGCGACGACGCGGGGTTGGCGCTTGATGGCATCGACCTGCATGTGCCGGCCGGGCAGACGGTTGCGCTGGTTGGGGAAACGGGTGCGGGCAAGTCGACGCTCGCGAAGCTCGTGGCACGCTTCTACGATCCGCAGGAGGGGCGGGTGCTGGTCGACGGGCACGATCTGCGGGATCTGAGCTCGACCGCGCTGCGCAGCCAGCTGGGGATCGTTCCCCAGGAGGGGTTCCTGTTCTCCGGCACGGTGCGGGAGAACATCGCGTTCGGGCGGCCGGACGCCGCGGAGGAGGAGATTCATGCCGCCGCGGCGGCGGTGGGTGCGGATCGGTTCATCGACCAGCTTCGTGATGGCTATGAGACCCAGATCGGCGAGCGCGGCGTGCAGCTGTCGGCCGGCCAGCGCCAGCTGATCGCGTTCGCACGGGCGCTGCTGGCGGAGCCGCGGATCCTGATCCTGGACGAGGCGACGTCGAACGTCGACGTGCGGACCGAGCGGATCATCGAGCAGGGTCTGGAGCGGCTGCTCCTTGGTCGGACGGCGATCGTCATCGCGCACCGCCTGTCGACCATCCGGCGCGCCGGGCGGATCGTGGTGCTCGAGCACGGGCGAATCGCCGAGGCGGGCACGCACGAGGAGCTGATCGCGGCGGGCGGCGCGTACGCGCGCCTCTATGGGGCCTGGGCGGAGTCCGCCGCGGCCTGAGCGGGCGGCTCTTGCAGGTCGGCGCCCCTTAGGGCGAGATTCCGCCCGAGCCCCCGGTCCCACCGGTGCCGGTACCGCCAGAGCCGCCGGTCCCGCCGCCCGTCCCGCCGCTGGGCGCACCGCCGGTGCCGCCGCTGGGTGGCGCTGGTGCGGTTGTCGTGGTGGGGGTCGTCGGAGTAGTGGGCACCGCGGTGGTTGTGGTTGTTGGAGTCGTCGGCACGGCAGTGGTGGTGGTTGGCACGGGGGTCGTCCCGCCCGATTGCGTGGGCTGGCTCTTCGCGTTGCCGCAGTCCTTCATGCCGTAGTCGGTCGCGGCCTGCTCGGCGTTCGCCCGAGCGTTCGCGAGCTCCGAGTCGGCGGCGCTCGTGTCGCCGCCGGCGGCGACCGCGCTGTTGAGGCTGGTGAGCGCGTCGACCTCGTCCTTCAGCGCGGCCAGGAAGTCGTTGAGCGTCGAGCGGTCCTCATCGGGCGGGGTCAATGTCTGGAGCGACTGGACCTCGCTGCGGGTGATCTCGAGCTCCTGGGATGCCTGGAGGGATTCGTCGCCCGTGGCGGCGCCACCGCTGAGGCTGTCGATTGCGGCGCTTGCCTCAGCGCAGATCGCGTCGGCCTGCTTGATGTATTCCGCCTTGGTGAGCGCGGACGAGCCGCTCGGCCCGCTCGCGCCGCTGGCACCGGTGACTGGCGCCGAGCTGCTGTCCCCGCAGCCGGAGGCGATCAGAATCGCGGCCACGGCGCCGCCAAGCGACAGATATGCACGGCTGCCCCACACTGAGCGGATCAAGGTAGCAAGGGCGGCGGGTAAGCCAATTGCACGCTGGGAATTGACGCCTTGTTGCCGCTGTCCGGCAATAAGGCGTCAAAGCGACTCGCTACGAAGGCTGCGGGCCAGGGACTCGAACCCCGAATTCCTGCTCCAGAGGCAGGCGTGTTGCCATTACACCAGCCCGCACCGAGTGCGCTGCGCCCTGGATCGGCCCGAATCGGTGGTCCAGAGCCCGGTAAAGCCTAGCTGGATCCGACGGCTTCGAGATCGGAATCCGCGTCCGCCAGCGCGTCCTTCTGCCCCATCACATCCGCACCCGACTCCACCAGCCGGCGGGCCTGCTCCAGGTCCTCCGAACGGCCCACGCTCAGCGCCGCCGCCACCTTGCCGCCGTCCAGGTACCAGACCAGGAACTCCCCCGAATCGCGGTCGCCGCGCCATACGAGCTCGTCCCACCGCTCCGCCGGGCCCACGTACTCCAGGCTCGCCCAATCGGCGAGATCGCTGAAGAAGTAAGGCACCACCCGGTACGGCTCCTCCTCCCCCATCAACCCCTTCGCCGCGTGCTGGCCCTGCTGCAGCGCGACGTCCCAGTGCTCGATCCGCAGCCGCCGCCCGTGAACGACGCTGTCGTACGAGCACACGTCGCCGGCCGCGAAGATCCCGTCCACCGACGTCTCCAGCTTGGCGTCGCAAACGATTCCGTTCTCCACGTCGAGTCCGGCTCGCTCGGCCAGCATCGTCTCCGGGTGCACACCCGCGCCGATCACGACCACACCGCATTCGATCTCGCGCCCGCTCTTGGTCCGGATCGCCCGCACCCGTTCGTCGCCAACGAAGGACTCCAGCTCCTCGCCGCCGACGATCTCCACCCCGTGCGACTTCAGGATCTCGTGGATGTAGCGCCCCGGCTCCTCCCCGAACGTCCGCGACAGCGCGACCTCCTCGAGCATCACCATCGTGCAGTCGACGCCCAGGGCCGTCAGCGACGCAGCCACCTCGCTGCCGATATAGCTGCCGCCGATCAAGACGACGTGCCCGGCTTCCTTCGCCTCCTCCCTGATCGTGTCCGAGTTGCCAAGCGTCCGCAGGTAGTGGATCCCGTCCAGGCGCGCTCCCTCGAGGTGATGGAGGATGTTGACCCGCGCGCCGGTGCCGATCAGCGCCTTGCCGAAGCGCACCTGCTCGCGAGTCTGCAGCTTCGCCGTCCGCTCCCCGGCATCCAGCGACATCACGCTGGTCTCGGTCAGGAGCTCCACCCCGTTCCCCTCATACCAGTCCGCCGCGTTCACATAGGCGTCCTCCTCCGAGCTCTCATCGCGCAGGTAATCCTTCGACAGCGGCGGCCGCTCGTACGGAACGTGTGGCTCGCGCCCGACAAGGAGGACCGACCCGTCGACTCCGCGCCCGCGAAGCGTCGCCGCGCAGTGCCCAGCGGCCATGCCGCCGCCGATCAGCAGATAGTCGACCTCTCGATCCGCCATCCCGGGTCTAATCCCCGTTCGTGCCGTCGGGCCCGAAGTACTGCTTGAGCTCCTCCTCCATCCCCGGATCGAGGACGGCGAGGATCTCGTCGCCGGACTCCAAGACCGTGTCCGGGCTGGGGACGAACCCCGTCCCGTCCCGCAGCACCGAGATGAGCAGGCTGCCCTCCGGCAGCTCCAAGTCATCAACACGCCGTCCGGCGACCGGCGAATCGTCGCCGAGAAGCAGCTCGATGATCTCCAGCCGCTCGCGCGGCAGATCCAGCAGGTGCACCAGCCCGTACTTGGGCACCTCGTGCTCGATCAGGCGCAGGATCAGGTCCGTTGCCGAAACCACGGGCGCGATCCCGAGGAGCTCGAACCACTGCTTGTTGCGCGGATTGTTCACGCGCGCGATGGTCTGGTCGACCATGTACTTCTCCTTGGCGACCTGGCAGATGAGCATGTTGTCCTCGTCGTCGCCCGTGACGGCGATAACCAGGTCCGCGCGCGATATGCCCGCTCGCTCGAGCACCCACAGCTCCGAGGCATCCCCGTACTGGACGTTGTGCTCGAGCTCCTGCTCGACGGTCACGTAGCGATCGCGGTCGTCCTCGATCAGCGTCACCTCGTGACCCTTGTCCAAGAGCTCGCGGGCAAGGTTCCACCCGACCTTCCCCGCTCCCACGATCAATACGTACATCGTCCCCCCTAGACGCCGGCCTTGGCCGCCGCCTCCTTGACCTCGGTCTCGAGCATCTCAATCGCGACCCTCGTTGGACAGATCGTGTGGAGGCCCTGCTGCTCGTACCACTCGGCCCGATAGGGGTCGAGGATCCGAGCGATCACCGTCGGCACTTTGAAGCGCCGCTTCGCGATCTGCGAGATCACGATGTTTGTGTTATCCCCGTCCGTGGCGGCGACGAAAGCGTCCGCCCGCTCGATGCCGGCGGCCTGGAGCGCCTCGATCTCCAAGCCCGTCCCGACGGTGAACTGGCCGCCGACGTCCTCCCACGGCTTCTCCAGCCCGATCTCGAGCCGCGCGTGCGCCTCGGGGTCCTCGTCCAGGCACGAAACCGTGTGCCCGTCGCGCAGCATCGACCGCGCCAAGGATGAGCCCACACGGCCGGCACCCACGATCATGACGAACACAACCTGGATGCTACTCAGCGGAGCACCCCGCGACGGTGCGCCGGGCCCCGGCGAAACGGGCTCTGCGACGCCGGATGCGCTACGTCGCCGGCGGAGCCGTCACCAGCACCGGGCAGGGCGCCTTCTTCAGCACGTACTCGGTGACCTCGCCGACCTCCGGAGGCCGCGATCCGCCGACGCCGCCCAGCACCGCTCCACCCTTCATCCGGGTCGGCGGCTCGCCTCCCATCACGATCACTTCCACCCCGCGGCGCCGGGCCTCCTCCACGATTCCCGCGCCGACACTCCGCGCCGGAATCATCTCGGTCTCCACGTCCACCGACTCGTACTCCTCGCCCACCTCCTTCGCGCGCTGGAGCGCCGCCTCTGCCTCCGCGACCCGCTCGCGGGGCGGTGGAGCGTCGAGTGGCACCGTCAGGGGCAGCTCCATCACGTAGATCACGTCCAATTGCGGTCGCTCCTCGCCCGGCTCGTCGGCGGCATCCGCAAGGCGCCCCGCCGTCCCCACGATGTCGTCGTCGAGCTTCGTCCCGAACACCGGCACGAGGATGTTCCCGTACTCAGCGGCTTGGACGCCCTTGCGCAACGCCTGCTCCGGCACCGACACGCGCTGCGTCAACGTCGTCCCTTCGACGTACTTCCGGTAGACGACGTAGGCGATGAGCCCGAACACCATCCACCCGCCCCCGACCCAGCGCGCCTGCGCGTGGAACACCAGTACCGCCACCCACAGCAGGAGCATGATGGCCGCTCCCAGGAGCGCCGGGATCGGCAGCGCGCGGCCGCCGATCCGCACGTCGAACGGGATGCGGTAGGGGCGCTCGCGATCGGGCTCGGTCCAGCGCAGTCGCAGAATGGACAGGTGCGCGATCGCGATCGCGAGCGTGGCCCCGAAGGCGTAGATCTCGGCGAGGAGGCGAACGTCGGTGGGGATCGCCAAGCCCAGCGCGAACACGCCCGCCACCAGGATCGCGAAGTACGGCGTGGAGCGCGCGCTCAGCTTGCCCAGCCAGCTCGGCACCTGCCGGTACCTGGCCAGCGCGTAGACGTGCCTGGAGAGCCCAAGCATCGACGTCGCCGCCGCCCACGTGAGCACGAGGGGCGCGACGGCCACCACGCCCACTTGGAGCAGGACGGATAACCAGTGCGGGTCATAGCTCATCACCACACCCAGCACCGGCTCCTCGATGAAGCGCTCGCCCAGGGCCGTCTGCGCCCCGTCCGGCCCCTGTACCACCGGAACCGCCATCAGGGCGATCGCCGCCATCCCCGCGTACATGACCGGTAGCAACATCGCGCTCGCCCCCACGACCCGGCCAAGGTCCCGCCGGCGCCAGCTGAAGTCCGGCGCCAGGTCAGACGCCGCCTCGATCCCCGCGAACGCCAGCGTCGCAACCGCCAGCGCCTCGACGATGTGCTTCACCGATGGCGTCGTGAACAGGTCGATGTGCTCAGTCAGCCGGTCCGGGTGGAACGCCACGAGCGCGCCCGCGACGATCACGCCCGCCTGAAGCACCACGTCGGCGAGCGCGATGAAGATCAGCGGGCGCTGGCGCACGTAGCGCGTGAAGCCGCCGATGTTGATTGCGGCTGCCAGCGCGATCACCCCCGCCGCGACCGCGATCTCCGCCCAACCGTGGGCGAAGCCGCCCCAGATCGGCCCCATGTAGTGCGCGACCGAAATCGACGCGAACGAGATGATGATGATGTAGTCGATGAGAATCGCCCACCCCGCAACGAAGCTGACGAGCTCGTTGAAGGCGTGGCGCGCGAACGACGACGAGCCGCCGCGCTCGCCATACATCCCGCCGCCCTCGACGTAGGTCAACACGGCGAGCACCAAGAGCAGGCCGGCCGCCAGAAAGATCAACGGAGTCAATCCCAGGCCGAAGCCGGCGACGACGCCGATCGTGAAGTACAGGGAGAACCCGATCGCCGCATACGCCACCGCGATCTGAAGCGGGACCCCCGGGAAGTGGCCGGTCAGCGGCCCGGGGCCGACCTTGACCCGCGGCAACCGGCGACGGAATCGGCCGCCAGCCGGGCCGCCCGCTCCGTCGCCGGACCCAGCCGGCGGCTGTGGTGAGGGGTCCTCGCTCAACTCCCCGACCGCAGCGCGATGTAAAGACGACCGACGCCGATCCCGGTGAACAGCAGCCCCAGCCACAGGCCGGCCGATGCGATGCCTCCCCCGTTGGCCAGCGTCACGACCAGGATGACGAGCCCGAAGCCGATGATGATCACCGAGAAGATTCGGGTGACCGCGCGGTAGAGCTGGTCAGGCGCCGCCATAGAAGGGCGATTCTATGGTTCGGACGGAGGCCGGTTCAGGCGGGAACCACTGGTGGCGAGCCCGGCTGGGCGGCCACGATCACCCGGGTCGGTCGCTTCGCGAGGACCGTCTGAAGCGTCTTGCTGAAGAGCGGCTTGCCGTTCCGGTAGCGCAGCGGCATGACGATGGCGGCCGCATTGATCGCGCGGGCCTCCTCGATGATCGTCCGGGCCTCCTGCCCCGGCCGCACGCGCACGATGTGCCCGGTCACCCGCATCCCCCCGATGATCTTCGCCTGCTCGATCTTGCTGTGAGCCTCGCTCTCGGAATCCTCGAGCGCCGCGTCCAGCGGAAGATGCGTGGGAACGGTCACGATCGCCAGCGCATGGATTCCCCGTCTCCTGCGCGCCGCCAGCCGGACCGCCGTGGCCACCGCCTCATCCGAGTACGAAGTGCTCTCGAAGACCACGAGCACGCTCTGGTACTCGACCTCCTCGACACCGAGCGGCTCCGGCGTCATCACCTTGACGGTCTCGCGCAGCGGCAACTGCTGGTGACGCCTGTACGCCGCATAGAGCAGCACGCCGAAGAGCATCCACCCCGCTCCCACCACCCCGGTCGACGTGTGCAGCGCGATGACGATCACCCACGCCCCGAACGTCCCGAGGCCGCCCAGGACCGCCGTGATCGGAACGTCGAACCCAAACGCGCGAACGTTCATCGGCGGCCTCCACGGGCGCTCTCGCTTCGGTTGTCGCTGCCGAAGCCGGATCACCGCGACGTGCGCGATCGTGAACGACAGCATCGCCCCGAACGAGTACATCGTCGCCAGGAAGTCCGTCTCACCCGGCAGCATCGTCAGCGCCGCCACCGCCGAGAACGCGAGGATCGCGATGTAGGGGGTGTGGAAGCGCGGATGCACCTGCCGGATCCGATCGGGCAGCTGGCGATGCTGGCCCATGGAGAAGGTCAGGCGCGAGACCCCGATCAGCCCGGCGTTCGTCGCGATGATGAGGATCACCGCGGCAAGGGCGCCAACGTAGTAGCGAAGGAGGTCGGTGAGACCGGCTCCCAACCCCAGATTCTCGACGATCCCCAGCACCGGGTCGTCGGCGAACTTGGTCCCCAGAACCGTGCTGTAGTGGCCGGCGGCATCCTGCGTCACCGGCATCGCCGACAGAGCGACGATCGGGATCAGCACGTAGAGCACGAGCACCGCGGCCACTGTCAGTCCCACCCCGCGCGGAATGGTGCGCGCGGAGTCGCGCGCCTCCTCCGACATATTGGAGATCGTCTCGATCCCTGTGTAGGCGATCATCCCGACGGCGATTCCGAGGGCGAAGTCTCCCCATGTGGGCGCGACGCCCAGCTGGACGTTGTTCACGAGGATGTCTGGGCTCAGAACCAGGGCGATCCCGATCCCGACGAGCACGATCTGCGTGAACAGGTCGCCGATCGCCAGCACCAGGTTCAGTCGCGATGACTCCCGCGTCCCCTTGATGTTCAGCGCGGCGAGCAGGCCGACGAGCACGATCCCGGCGATGACGTCACCTGGCCCTTGGCCCAGCGACGGCCAGAAGACGGCCAGGTAATGGGGCACGAAGAACGCCGAGATCGCGACCGTGATCACGTAATTCAGCATCTGGGCCCACGCCGCCACGAACGACGCGAGCTCGTTGAACGCGTGGCGCGCGAAGCTCGACGATCCGCCCGCCTCCGGATACATCACCGTCGCCTCCGTGTACGTGGCGGCCGTGAACATGAAGATCACGCCCGCGATGACGAACGCGATGGGCGTCAGCCCGAGGGCAAAGGCTGCCGTGACCCCGAGCGCGTAATAGATCGACGACCCTACGTTCCCGTACGCGGCCGAGAACAGCGCCCCGGTGCCGTGCACCCGGTGCAGCGTCTCCTCTCGAGGATGCCGCTCAGCCATGGCCTAATGCGCGACTATAGGACGCGGCTGAGCGGCCCGCGACGAGCTACAGGTGCACGATCGGGATGATCAGGATCGCGACGATGTTCGCGACCTTGATCATCGGGTTGATCGCCGGCCCCGCAGTGTCCTTGTAGGGGTCGCCGACCGTGTCGCCGGTCACCGCCGCCGCGTGGGCCTCCGATCCCTTGCCGCCGAAGGCGCCGTCCTCGATCAGTTTCTTGGCGTTGTCCCACGCGCCGCCGCCGGCCGTCATCGAGATCGCCATGAACAAGCCGACCACGATGACGCCGATCAGCAGGCCGCCAAGCGCCTCGGCACTGATCAACCCCACGATCAGCGGGATCACGATCGCGATCAGGGACGGCGCGATCATCTCGCGCTGCGCGGCCTTCGTGACGATGCTCACCGTGCCCCCGTACTCCGGACGCTCGGTGCCCGCCATGATCCCCGGGTTCTCCCGGAACTGGCGACGAACCTCCTCGACCACCTGGCCCCCGGCGCGCCCCACCGCCTCGATTGCGAGCGCCGAGAACAGGTAGACCATCATGCCCCCGATCAGCAGGCCGATCAGGATCGGCGGCGACGTCAGGTCGAAGTTGAGGACGTGCCCAACTCCGGCCTCGGCCTGGAGCTCCTCCCGGAAGGCCGCGAAGAGCACCAGGGCGGCAAGGGCGGCGGAGCCGATCGCGTAGCCCTTCGTCACCGCCTTGGTCGTGTTCCCGACCGCGTCCAACGGATCGGTGACGTTCCGCACGTCCTCCGGCAGATCAGCCATCTCGGCGATGCCTCCGGCGTTGTCGGTGATCGGGCCGAAGGCGTCGAGCGCGACGATCAGGCCGGTTAGCGATAGCTGGCCCATCACCGCCACGCCGATCCCGTAGATCCCGCCGAGCTCGTTGGCGCCGAGGATC
>DATFON010000013.1:0-7009 GCA_035265465.1 Solirubrobacterales bacterium
CGCGCGCCCAATTGACCTGCCGAATCCGGTCCGGCCCAGCCGCACCGGAGCGGGGGAACCGAAGGGGCGGTGTCGAAGACCGCCCCGGGGGCGAATCGAACACACGCGTTCGTAGCGCCGCTCTTCGGCGCGAGCCCGACAGCTAACCCCGTAGGCCCGAAAAGGAGAGCCATTTGAGGGCCCGTGCCAGAGCGCCACGATGGCGAGGACCCACAGCAATAGCCGCGCCAGCGGCGGTGGCCGCCGCCTGCCTCTCCATCAGTGCGGGACTGGCTTCGGCCGCCCGCGGCGGGATCACGGCCGGCAGCCCGCCGGAGCTGACCGACGCCGTTTGCGTCGCGACGTGCGGCGGCATGCACAAGGCGACCACCGATTCGATGGTTCAGCTCACGGGCCGCCACCTCAGCAGCGTCAGCAAGGTCCTGTTCAAGGCCGAAGAGGGCGGCAAGCTCAAGGTCAAGCCGTCCTCGACCAGGCGCCGCAGCGTGACCGCGAAGATTCCACGCGGCGCCGCGACCGGGCGGCCCAAGGTCGTCGATCCATACGACAACAAGGCCACCTCGCCGACCTCGATCAGGGTCGTTCCCCCGGACCAGATCCCGGACACCGGCGCATTCAAGCTCAAGGACCTCACCGCGAAGCCCCACAAGGCCTACTACTACGGCAAGAAGAAGCCCAGGGTGGAGTACTTGTTCACCAACACCGAGCCCACGGACATCCGTATCGACGTGGTCAACCGCAAGACCGACGAGATCGTCGCCTCCATCACGAAGGAATCGCAGGAGCCGAACGTGGCGCACAGGGCCCGCTGGAACGGTCGGGTCGACGGCTCCAAGCGCTCGGTGGCGAAGGGCAGCTACAAGTTCCGCGTCGGGCCCGCGAGCGGCGGCAAGCTGGAGTCCTCGGAGACGGCCGACTTCAAGTACCTCCCCTTCAAGTTCCCGGTGCGCGGTTCACACTCCTACGGCGACGGCGTCGGCGCGCCGCGAGCGGGCCATACCCACCAGGGCCAGGACGTCATGGCGTCCTGCGGCACTCCGCTCCAGGCGGCGCGCGGCGGACGCGTGCAGTACCGCGCGTACGACTCCGGTGCCGGCAACTACATCGTCATCGACGGCAAGGGCACCGGCCACGATTACGTCTACATGCACATGAAGAAGCCCTCGCCCCTCAACAAGGGCGAAAAGGTCAAGACCGGCGAGAGGGTCGGCGCCGTGGGCACCACCGGCTCCTCGACGGCATGCCACCTGCACTTCGAGGAGTGGTCCTCTCCCGGCTGGTACGAGGGCGGGAACTTCATGGATGCGGTCACGAGGCACCTCAAGAAGTGGGATTCCTGGAGCTGACCGGCGCCCTCCGCCGCAGCTCCGGCCAACGCCTGACCGATCCCGTCCACTTCCGCCTGGCGGCCATCGTCGTCGTCCTCGCGGTCACCGGCGCCGTCCTCCCCGCGGCTCATGCGGCCGCCTCCATGCGACCCAAGGACCTTCGCTGCATCGACGGCTGCGCGGGAAGGCAGACCGCGGCCGTGGGATCGACCGTCAGGATCACCGGGGACGGGCTGAAGCGGGTGGCCGCGGTCGAATTCCGCGGCCGCACGCGATGGATTGCCGCCAGGCCGAAGGTGGCGGGAAGCCACCGAGTGGCCGTGGAGGTGCCGCCCCGCGCGCAGGGCGGGCGCCCGCGAGTGGTCGACGGCAACGACCACGCCGTCAGGGTGCGAAAGCTACTGCGCGTCGTCAGGCCGGAGCGATTGCCCGAGCCCGGCAGCTTCGACCTCCTCGGCTCGAACGTCCGGCCCCGCACGGCCTTCGTGGACGCGGGCCGGACCTTCAAGCTGCGCTACCGCTTCCGCGCCTTCGGCCCGGTGAACGTCAGGACCAAGCTCATGCACGCCGGCCGTGTGCTTCGCCGATGGACGAACCGCAAGGAGCTCCCCTATACAGCGCACCGCCTGCGGTGGAAGGCCATGCTCTCGGGCCACCACCCCGCCCCACCCGGTCGCTATCGCTTCAAGATCAAGGCGCCGGGTCGCAAGCCCGAGCTGACCCCCAAGTTCCGCCTGTACAGCGGCAAGTTCCCGGTTCGTGGGCCCCATGGCTACGGCGGCCCGGTACAGCGCTTCGGCGCGCCCCGTAGCGGCGGCCGCGTCCACCAGGGTCAGGACGTGTTCGCCGCGTGCGGGACGCGCGTCGTCGCGGCCCGCGGCGGTCGCGTCCAGGCCCGCGGGTCCGATCCGGTGCTGTACGGAAACTGGATCGTGATCGACGCCAGCGGGTCCCGAACCGACTACCGCTATGCCCACTTCCTGCATCCGGCGAGCGTCCACGACGGCGAACGGGTCCGGACCGGCGATGAGGCCGGCCGGATCGGCAGGACCGGCAATGCCCGGTCGGTTGGATGCATGCTCCATTTCGAGGTCTGGCCACATGGCTGGAACCGTGGCAGCCCGGTGGATCCCCTGCCGATCCTCAAGCGTTGGGATGGGTGGAGCTAGGCGGGGGAAGCGAGCGCCCCCGGAATAGGGCTGGGTAGGGAGGCCCCCCAGCGTTGTTGCAGCACACCGAGACGCGGATCGGCAGTGCGATGCGTTGGGCCTGCCTCCCTCGGTGCCCGCCGTGGGATACCGCCTGCGCCCTTGGGCGCTGCTGAAGACGCCATCCCGGCCGGCTCAACCGGCCAGTGGCCCTACTCCCACTCGATCGTCGCGGGGGGCTTTGACGAGATGTCGAGCGCCACTCGGTTGACGCCGGAGACCTCGTTGATGATCCGGTTCGATACCCGCTCCAGGAGGTCGTATGGAAGCCGCGCCCAATCGGCCGTCATCGCATCGTCGGAGGTGACGGCACGGACCACGATCGGGTACGCGTAGCTTCGCCCGTCGCCCTGGACCCCCACGGAGCGCACGACCGGAAGCACGCAGAACGACTGCCACAACTCGCGATACAGGCCCGCGGCGCGCACCTCCTCCTGCAGGATGGCGTCGGCATCTCGGAGGATGTCGAGCCGCTCGGCGGTCACCTCTCCGCCGACGATTCGGATCCCGAGGCCGGGCCCCGGGAACGGCTGCCGCCAGACGATGCGATCGGGGAGGCCGAGCTCGGTGCCAACGGACCGGACCTCGTCCTTGAACAGCATGCGAAGCGGCTCGACCAGGTCCAGCCCCAGGTCCTCCGGGAGCCCGCCCACGTTGTGGTGGGACTTGATGACCTCGGCGCCGGCGCGCCCGTCGCCGCCGGACTCGATCACGTCCGAGTAGAGCGTGCCCTGGACCAGGAACCGGACGTCCGGAAGCTTCTCGGCCTCCTCCTCGAACACGCGGATGAACTCCTCGCCAATGATCTTGCGCTTCTGCTCGGGCTCGACGGCCCCGGCGAGCCGCGCGAGGAACCGCTCGCTCGCGTCGACGTCGATCAGCTTGATCCCACGGTCGCGGAACGTCGCGACGACCTGCTCGGCCTCGTTCTTTCGAAGCAGGCCGTGATCCACGAGCACGCAGGTGAGCTGGTCTCCGACCGCCCGATGGACGAGCGCGGCGGCGACCGCGGAGTCCACCCCGCCGGAGAGCCCGCAGATCACGCCGCCCGTGCCCACCTGGGCCCGGATCCGCTCGATCTGCTCCGTGATGACCGAGGCGGGTGACCAGGTCTCGGTGAGCCCGGCGACGTCCCGCAGGAAGCGCGTGAGGATCTCGGTGCCGTAGGGCGTGTGGACGACCTCGGGATGGAACTGGATTCCGTACAGGCCGCGCTCGGGGCTCTCGCATGCGGCCACGGGCGAGCCGGGGCTCGATGCGAGCGGGACGAAGCCGGGCGGGGCCTCGAAGACGCAGTCGCGGTGGCTCATCCAGCACTGCTGCTCGTTCGGCAACCCGGCGAGCAGCCGGCCGCCGCCGCCAACGAGCTCGAGCGGCGTGCGACCGAACTCCCCCGCCTCGGCGCCCTCGACCCGCCCCCCGAGCACCCGCACCATCGCCTGCATCCCGTAACAGATGCCGAGCACCGGGATGCCCAGCTCGAGCAGCTCGGAGCGCAGCTCGGGGGCGCCATCCGAGTAGACCGACGCCGGTCCTCCTGACAGCACCAGTGCCGCCGGACGGCGCTCCTTGATGCGCTCGAAGTCGGTCGTGTGTGGGAGGAGCTCGGCGAACACGCCGCACTCGCGGATCCTGCGGGCGATCAGCTGGGAGTACTGCCCGCCGAAGTCGAGGACCAGCACCTCCTCGCGGGCGGTCTGCGGCGGACGCACCGCAACGGTCTCCGAGGAGACCGTGTCGGTCCCGATGACGCCTTCGGCCGCGGTCGGCGTCGCCGGAACCGCGGCGCCGTCAGTCATCGCTTACTGCTACTCCAGCCGCCACCGCGGCCCGCCCGTTGGAACCCATGCCCACGGACTGCTCGCGCTGGAGCTTCTTGCCCTCGGTCTGCAGCGCGGGCGCGACCATCACCTCGGCCCGCTGGAAGTCGCGGATGTCCTCATAGCCGCACGTGGCCATCGAGGTCCGCAATGCGCCGACCAGGTTGAACGTGCCGTCGTTCTCCTGTGCAGGTCCCAGCAGGATCTGCTCGAGGGACCCGTCCTGGACGGTCGCGACGCGCGCGCCCCGCGGCAGGGAGGGATGGAAGGTCGCCATGCCCCAGTGATATCCGCCGCCCGGCGCCTCTTCGGCGCGGGCGAGTGGCGAGCCGATCATGACCGCGTCGGCGCCACACGCGATTGCCTTGGACACGTCGCCCCCCGTACGCATGCCGCCGTCGCCGATCACGTTGCAGTACTCGCCGGTCTCCAGCATGTGCTGCGAGCGAGCCGCCGCGACGTCGGCGATGGCGGTTGCCTGCGGCACGCCGATTCCCAGGACGCCGCGGGTCGTGCAGGCGGCGCCGGGCCCGACGCCGACCAGCACCCCGACCGCCCCGGTCCGCATCAGATGCAGCCCGGTGGAGTACGAGGCGCAGCCGCCGACGATGCACGGCACCGGCACCTCGGCGATGAACTTCTTGAGGTTGAGCGGCTCGGACTTGGAGGAGACGTGCTCGGCCGAGATCACCGTGCCCTGGATCACGAGGATGTCGAGCCCGGCCTCGAGCGCGACCTCGTAGTGCCCGGTGACGCGTTGGGGGGTGAACGACCCCGCCGCGACCACTCCCTGGGCCTTGATCTCCTCAACCCGGCGGGCGATCAGCTCCGGCTTCACCGGCTCGCGATAAATCTCCTGCATCGTGCTAGTCGCCATCGATGGCTCGGCGGCGGCAATGCGCTCGAGCTGCTCCCCCGCGTCCTCGTATCGCGACCAGATGCCCTCGAGATTGAGCACCGCGAGCCCGCCGAGCCGGCCCATCTCGGCCGCGCTCTCCGGGCTCACCACGCCGTCCATGGCCGAGGCCAGGACCGGAAGCTCGAACCGGTACGGGCCGAGCGTCCAGGTGATGTCGACGTCGTCAGGGTCGCGCGTCCGCCGTGACGGCACGATCGCGATGTCGTCGAACCCGTAGGCCCGCCTGCCCTTCTTGCCGCGTCCGATCTCGACTTCCATCGCTAGCTCCCCAGTGTTTGTGAATGAGGGGCGTTAGCCCCGAAACTGGCAGGTGCCGTTCCTTGATTTGCGTAAAGAGCCAGGCTAGGCACGGGAGCGGACGAAAAAAGCCTCGTCAAACGAGGCCAAAAGTGCGCATCTAGCGAGTCTGGGCCCGGCATTTCCAAGGCCCTGGCGATGTTAGCAGTGGGTGCATGCCCGCCTTCACGGGGAGGAACCCGCGCCGAGACCCAAAACCGGGACCCATCCGGGGCGCAGGGACGGGCCCGAAACCTCCAGGGATGGCCCCATCAGGAGGCAGAGCAGGTGTCGCGATTCGTAAAGGCCCTATGCGCCGCGGTTGTCGCCGTGGCCACCTTCGCAACTTCGGCAAGCGCGGCTGTGCCGCACACGGTGGTCACTGGCGAGACCCTGTGGTCGATCGCGGCCGCCAACAACCTCACCACACGGACGGTCGCCACCTACAACGGTCTGTCCGAGGACGCCCAGGTTTACACGGGCGAGACGATCCAGATCCCGACCGAGGCAGAGGGCGCAGCCGCGCTCGCCAGCGCCGGCGTGACGTCGACCGGCACCAGGGAAGCGACGACCTCGGGCACGACCCACACCGTTCAGCGCGGCGAGACTCTGTGGTCGGTCGCAGAGGCCAACGGCATCTCGCCATACACCCTGGCCGCTGACAATGGACTCTCTTCGGATGCGCTCCTGATATCTGGACAGGAGATCACGGTCCCCACGTCGAGCGCCTCGACAGCCACTACGACGTCGAGCACCACAGGATCGCCACCATCCGAGGAACATCCGTCCTGGACCTCGCCCATCTACTGCCCGTCCTGCCCGTCGGGTGAGGCGTACCTGGCATCCAACGCGGCGGCCAACTGGAACGCGATGCGCCAGGCATCGCTCAGCACCTACGGGATCGACCTCTATCCGGCGGGCCCATACTCGGCCTACCGCTCGTACGGGCAGCAGCTCTACCTGTCCAACCTCTACCTGTCCGGACAGGGCAACCTGGCCGCGCCGCCGGGAACGTCGTCGCACGAGTACGGGACAGCGCTGGATCTCGCCGACCCGTCGATGGCCAGTGTGATCGATCAGATCGGCGCCGCTTACGGGTGGGCCAAGGCCGAGGCGTCAAGCGAGTGGTGGCACGTGAACTACGTCGGCCCGTAGGGGGGCGGGTCTATTGCCGAGCATCGGTTTATTCGGCTCTGAGCCGAATAAACCGACTTTCGGCGCCGCTCCCCCTCGGTGCCCGTTTCGGCGAGTGGTGCCGCCGCGCGAGAAGCGGCCTAACCCACTCTCGCCGGAACCTCGATCTCCCGCACCTCCACGCGCGACAGGAGGCGCTCGACTTCCCGCGCGTTCACGGTGCCCGCGCCGAAGTGCTGAGTGGACTCAGCGCCGCAGGCCACCCCGAAAGCCAGGCACTCCCGCGGCGACCCGCCCTCGTAGCGCGCCGCGGCGTAGCCCGCG
>DATFON010000014.1:0-8749 GCA_035265465.1 Solirubrobacterales bacterium
CCACATAACCCCGGCAACGGCATCGGCCGTGCTCACGACGACTCTCCGGTGATGGGCGGCGCCGGCTCGCTTGGCCCGTATGGCACCTCGACCTCCGCCTCGTCGGCGCTGCGCCAGCGCCCGCTCATGGTGCGCAGGATCAGCACGGTCGCGACGCCCAACGCGGTGTAGAGGGCGAGCGTCGCAGCAAACGTCACCCACACCCCGCTGGCGCCGGTGACGGCGTCCTCGGTCCGCATCACGCCGTACACGACCCAGGGTTGTCGCCCGACCTCCGTGACGATCCAGCCGCACTCCAGCGCCACCACCGCGGCGACCCCGGAGACCGCCACGGCCCGCAGGAACCAGGGCGTGCTCGGGATGTCCCGGCGGCGCCACCAGACGAAGGCCAGCCATGCGCCAAGCGCGATCAGCGCGGTGCCGATGCCGACCATGATGTCGAAGCACCAGTGGAGCAACGTGTTGAACGGCGGGCGCTCGTCCGGCGGGACGGAGTCGAGGCCGGTGACCTTCGTGTCGGTATCGAAGCCGACGAGGAACGAGTCGAAGCCGGGGATCCCGATGCCGCCCTTCACGCCGTCGTCGGTGCAGATGCCGAAGATGTACTCCGTCACGTTCCGGTGGGTGGTCTGGACGCACTCCATCGCCGCGAACTTCACGGGCTGATCTTCGGCGATCGCACGTGCGGCTGTGTCGCCCACGGCGAACTGGATGGGGGCGGCGATCGCGGCCACGGTGAACGGGATCAGGAGGCCCAGGCGATGGTGGCGATCGCGCCGCCCCCGCAGCATGCCGACCGCGTAGACGGACGCCACGAGAAAGCCGGTGACGATGTAAGCCGCCAGGATCATGTGGGGGACCTCGTAGGGGACGGCGTCGTTGAAGATCACCTTCCACAGGTCGACCGAGGTCACCGACCCATCGGGACCGAGCGTGAAGCCGCCCGGCTGGTTCATCCAGGAGTTGACGGCCACCACGGAGTAGGCGCCGCCGATCCCCGAGATGACGACGGGCACACCGGTCCAGAAGTGGGCCCAGCCGGACATGCGCTTCCAGCCATAGATGTAGATCGCGAGGAAGATCGCCTCCGTGAAGAAGAAGATCCCCTCGATTGCGAACAGGATCCCGAACACCTCGCCGAACCGGCCGGTGAACTCAGGCCACAGGAGCCCGAACTCGAAGGACAGCACGGTGCCGGTGACGGCGCCCACCGCGAACGTCACGGCCGCCACCTTCGACCACCGCTCCGCGAGGCGCAGGGCGTCAGCGTCGTTACGGCGCAGACCCCGGTAGTTGGCGATCAGCATCAGCGCCGGGAAGGCCACGCCCAGGCACGCGAGGATGATATGGAAGCCCAGTGTGAAGGCCATCTGGCTCCGCGCCGGAGCCAGCTCGGACGAGACGGCGAAAAGGTTGGGCAGATGGCCGACTAGCGAGATCATGGCCCCCGCTTCTCACCGATCACCGGCGCATCGTAATAAAACCCCTGGGCCGCTCTGACAACGACGGCACCGAGGGCAGCCCGAATCCAATCGACTGAGCGATTGACCCCAATATGTGGGGTGAATCGCTCACTCGATCCCCTCACCGCCCTACCCAGCCTCGACCCGTCCTGGGGCGAACTAGGGTACGCGCGATGGCGGGAATGCCCGAAGCGACGGGAGCAGGGGACGGAACGCCGGCGGCCGGGAGGCATCGCGTCGTCATCGTCGGCGGCGGGTTCGGGGGATTGTTCGCGGCCCGCGTCCTGAAGCGCGCGCCGGTGGATGTGACCCTCGTCGACCGGGTCAACCACCATCTGTTCCAGCCGCTGCTCTATCAGGTGGCGACGGGAATCCTCTCCGAGGGCCAGATCGCGCCGCCGCTTCGCAACGTGCTCCGCCGGCAGCGAAACACCCGCGTCGAGCTCGCGCAGGTCGTCGGCTTCGACCTCGATCGACGCACGGTGTCGGCGTTGCGCGCCGACGCGGTGCAATTCGAGATCCCATACGACAGCCTGATCGTCGCCGCGGGCGCGGGGCAGTCGTACTTCGGCCACGACGAGTTCTCCCGCTGGGCCCCGGGGATGAAGACGATCGACGACGCGCTCGAGCTGCGGGCGCGGATCCTCGGCGCCTTCGAGATGGCGGCGCTGCTGGAGGACCCGGAGAAGCGACGCGCCTGGCTCACGTTCGTGGTCGTCGGCGGGGGTCCGACCGGAGTCGAGATCTCGGGCCAGATCGCCGAGCTCGCGCACCGGGTTCTGCCTAGTGACTTCAAGGATGTCGACCCGACCAGCGCTCGGGTGCTGCTGTTCGACGGCGGCAAGGAGATCCTCGCCGGCTTCGGCGACCGCCTATCGGCGAAGGGTGCGAAGGAGCTCGAGCGCCAGGGCGTGGAGATCCACACGGAGAGCATCGTCACCAACGTCGATCGCCGTGGCGTGGAGGTCAAGGGGGGCGACGGCGAGGTCAAGCGGGTGAGGGCCCAGACCAAGGTCTGGGCCGCCGGGGTCCAGGCCTCCCCGCTCGCGAAGCTGCTCGCCGATGCCTGCGGCGCCGAATGCGACCGCGCCGGTCGCGTACCCGTGCTCCCGGACTGCACGCTGCCCGACCACCCCGAGGTGTTTGCGATCGGCGACATGATGGCCCTCGACAACCTGCCGGGCGTGGCGGAGGTGGCCATGCAGCAGGGCATCCACTCGTCGGCGACGATCAAGCGCCGCTTCCGCGGCGCGGACTCGAGGCCGTTTCGCTACCGGGACCTGGGGAGCATGGCGACGATCTCGCGGTTCCGTGCGGTGGTCAGCTTCAAGGGCATCCGGGTGGCCGGGTTCGTGGGGTGGCTCACGTGGCTGTTCGTGCACCTCGCGTTCATGACGGGCTTCAAGAACCGGTTCATCACGGTGCTCCAGTGGGGGCTCGCATTCATCGGCAAGGCTCGCAACGAGCGGACGCTCACGATGCAGCAGGCGATTGCACGGGTCGCGATCCAGGAGGCCGGCGGGCAGTCCTTCCTCCTGCGCCTGACTGCGGAGGACGTCGGGCAAGCGCCCGAGGGCGAGCGGTCCTAGGCCACCAAGGCTAGGTGGACAGCTCGTCGAGCTGTTCGTCGACGATCAGCCGCTCGGCGGCCTCGATCAGGGCCAGGCGCCGCCGCGCACTGCTCCTCGCGAGGGCTCACTCAGGGAGCCACGGCTCGTGCCAGCAACCGTGGCCGGCCACCAGCCCGTCCGTCTCGGCCGGGCCCCAGGATCCCTTGGCGTAGCCGTGCACGGGCGGTGGCGAATCCAGGAGTGGCTGCAGGATGCGCCAGGTCTCCTCGACACTGTCCTGTCGCGTAAAGCGCGCGCTCTGGCCGATCATCGCCGCGTGCAGGAGCACCTCGTAGGGCGTCGGCCCCTCCCCACCTTCCTGGGCGAACTCCATGTCGAGATAGATCGTCTCCGGCTTGACCGCGTTGGCGCGCTGGGCTTCCAGCCTGATCCTGATCCCCGTGCCGGGATCGAGCTTGATGACGATCTGGTCGGGCTCGGGGCGGCGGGTGCCCTTTGGGAAGAAGCCCAACCGCGGTGGGTGATGGAAGACGAGCCGCAGCTCGGTCTGGGTGACCGGGAGATCCTTGCCGGCGCGGATGAAGAACGGGACGCCCGACCAGCGCCAGTTCTCGATCTCCAGCCGCAGAGCGGCGAACGTCTCGGTGGTCGAATCCTTCGCGACCCCGTCGATCTCCGGGTAGCCCTGGTACTGCCCGCGCACGTAGTGCACCGGGTCAGCGTCGGGCATGGCGGCGAACACCGCGTACATCGAGTTCTTGAGGATGTCGGGATCGCTCCCCGCCGGGGGCTCCATCGCGGTCGCGGCGACCATCTGCATCAGGTGGTTGACGACCACGTCGCGGAGCGCGCCGACCGGGTCGTAAAAGTGCCCACGGTCCTCGACGCCGAAGCTCTCCGCCATCGTGATCTGGACCGAGGACACGTAGTTGCGGTTCCAAACCGGCTCGAGAATCGCGTTCGCGAAGCGCAGGTACAGGATCTCAATCAAACCCATCTTTCCCAGGAAGTGGTCGATCCGGTAGAGCTGCGACTCGTCGAGATGGGCGTGAATCTCGTCGTTGAGCGCGCGCGCCGACGCCAGGTCGTGACCGAACGGCTTTTCCACGACGACGCGGGCCGTGTTGGTCAATCCAGCCTCGGCGAGCCCCTTGATGACGGTGCCGAAGAGCGACGGTGGGATCTCGAGATAGAAGACCGGCGTCCTGGCGTCCCCGATCGCCTCGCCCACCCGCTTGTAGGTCCCAGCGTCGGTGAAGTCCCCCGAGAGATAGGACAGCCGGGCGGCGAAGCGTGCGAAGACCTCCTCGTCCACGCGATCCCCCTTGGCCTCGATCGACTCGCGAGCACGCTTGCGAAGATCGTCCACCGTCCAATCGTCGACCGCCACCCCGACGATGGGGCAGTCGAGCAGTCCGCGGGCCTCGAGCCGGTAGAGCGAGCGAAACGTCATGACCTTCGCGAGATCGCCGGTGATCCCGAAGATCACCAGGACGTCCGCGGCGGGGGGTGCGCCCGAGTCGCGCTCCCCTTCCCCCGTTTGAGGCGCGGTTGCTGTCGCCATGGCCGATCATCATCTTCCATCCGGGGGCCGAATGCGGTTAGGATCGGATCCGTGGGAAGGGGTAGGTACCTCGCCGTGCTGGGCGCGGTCGTCGGGCTCGCCGCGTGCTTGCCTGCGGAGGCGCTTGGCGGCAAGTACTTCACGGACGGGCGCACGGCTGGGGACGTCACAGCTGACTCCGCGATCATTTGGGCCAGAGCGACGCAGCAGGTCAAGGTCCGAGCCCAGGTCGCAACCGACTCGTCGTTCCGGCACAAGGTCGCGCGCCCGACCCTCAAGGCCAAGCAGCAGAACAACCGCACCGTCCAAACAGAGGTCGACGGGCTGAAGCCGGGCCGCACCTACTGGTACCGGTTCTGCGTCATCGGCAAGGGCGCGTGCAGCGGCAAGGCCCAGTTCGAGACCGCTCCCGGTCCAGGCGATTCGGAGACCATCCGATTCGCCTACACCGGCGACGAGAGCGCCGTTTCGCAACCCGGAGAGACCAGGCCCTTCTGGGGTTTCTTCCGAGCCTTCAAGTCGATGGCCGCCGAGAACAACGACTTCAACATCGACTTCGGCGACACCATCTACTCCGACCCGGAGGTGCCCGGATGGGCGGACCGGACCGCCCTCACCGTGCCGGAGAAGTGGGCGATGTACCGGAAGAAGCTTGGGATGCGGAACATGCGCACGGTCCGAGCCGCAACGGGGATGTACAACCACTGGGACGACCACGAGTTCCGCAACGACTTCTCGATCCCCGAGTTCGGCCGCGAGCTGTATGACCAGGGGGTCACGGCGTTCCGCGACTACATGCCGGTCCACTACTCGGACCGAAACGGCATCTACCGCACCGTGCAGTGGGGCAAGAACCTGGAGCTCTTCTTCCTCGACGAGCGCTCGTTCCGGAGCGCCAAGGCGTCGGCGAACGGCGTCTGCGACAACCCGGACACCGGCGAACCCGACCTCGCGCCCACGGCCCCGGACAACAAGCGCCAGCTCTTCAGTGCCCTGATCCCGTCGCTCGAGGAGCCCGTCTCGCAGGAGTGCAAGGACGCGATCAACAACCCTCAGAGCACGCTGCTCGGCAAGCCGCAGCTCCGCCGGTTCATCCACGACGTCTCGACCTCGGACGCGCGGTGGAAGGTGATCATGAACGAGACCCCGATCCAGCAGTTCTACGGGCTGCCGTACGACCGCTGGGAGGGCTACGCGTACGAGCGCGTGCAGCTCCTGAAAGCCCTCCAGAACGCCGACGTTAAGGACCTCGTCTTCCTCACCACCGACACTCACGCCGCGTTCGCGAACATCGTTCGTCTGCGGACGCTGGATGGCGACGTCGCTCCGTCCAATGCTCCGGCGGCCACCCCCTCCGACACCCCCTACAACGACTTCATCATCGGCCCTGTGGCGACGAATCCGTTCTGGGGGGAGATCGACGACACGACCGGCAGGGAGGGCAACGGCGAGCTCCTGTCCAAGGTCTTCTTCAAGCCCGAGCCCCAGGCCGGCGTCGGGATGGCGTGCGCCCAGGGCGGTCAGAACAGCTACGCGGAAGTGACCGTCCGGCGCGGAAGCCTCACGGTTGAGTACAAGAACGCGGACGGCACGCAGCTCATGGACGTCGACGGCACCACTCCCTGCGGCCCGTACGTGCTTACCCGCTGAGTCCCACGTATTCCAGTCTCAAGCTCGCCGCGCGCCGGCCGATAGGTTGAACGTATGGAGACGCGCACGGAGCGGATCGTGCTCGAGACCGACCGGCATCGGATCGTCGGCGACGTCACGCTGCCCCGCGAGGGCTACCGCAGCCGCCTCTCGGACTACCTGAATCGCGGCGACCTGGATTTCATTCCGATCGTGAACGCCGAGCTCTCCCCGCTGAACGGCGAGGCTCCGGAGACCAGGTCGTTCGTTGCGGTCGCGCGGACACATGTCCAGCTCGCCTTCCCGTACGAGCCGGCCAGCTAGGGTCGCTCCACCTCTCCGGGTTTCGCCACTCCGCGGCGCCGATAAGCTCGGGCCCATGGCGATCGAGGCAACGGATGCGGCCGCGGCGGGCACCGTAGCGCTCGGCGGCGACCTGCAGGTGCGCCGGCTGGGATTCGGCGCGATGCGGCTCACCGGAGACGGGATCTGGGGCGCGCCGGAGGATCCCGAGATGGCGAAGTCGGTCCTGCGCCGGGCGGTCGAGTTGGGGGTGGACTTCATCGACACCGCGGACTCGTACGGACCCCACGTGAGTGAGGAGTTGATCGCGGAGGCGCTTCATCCGTATCCGGGAGGGCTCGTGATCGCGACCAAGGGCGGCCTCACCCGCTCTGGGCCCGGTCAATGGGAGCCCGATTGCCGGCCGGAGCATCTGCGCGAGGCGTGCGAGGGAAGCCTGCGACGGCTTCGCCTCGAGCGGATCGACCTCTACCAGCTACACATGGTGGACCCGAACGTGCCCCTCGAGGAGTCGATTGGTGCCCTAGTCGGGCTGCGCGACGAGGGCAAGATCGCCCACATCGGCCTCTCGAACGTAAGGCTCGAGCAGCTCGCGCGCGCACGCGAGATCGTCCCAGCCGTCTCGGTGCAGAACCGATACAGCATCGAGTTCAGAGACTCGGATCCGGTGCTCGATGAGTGCGAGCGCGAGGAGATCGCCTTCATCCCCTGGTTCCCACTGGGGTCCGGAGGCCTCACCTCCGAGGGCCCGATCGCCCGCATCGCCCAAGCCCACGACGCGAGCCCGTTCCAGGTCGCGATCGCGTGGCTGCTCGCCCGCTCGCCCGTGATGCTTCCGATCCCTGGGACGTCCTCTCTGGGCCACCTGGAGGAGAACGTCGCCGCCGCGGGCCTTCGGCTTGCCCAGGAGGAGTTCGAGGAGCTCTCCACGCTGGCGGACTAGCCGATGAAGCCTCGGCCGGCCGC
The DNA here is from genome assembly GCA_035265465.1 of Solirubrobacterales bacterium. Lineage (GTDB taxonomy): Bacteria > Actinomycetota > Thermoleophilia > Solirubrobacterales > 70-9 > AC-56. The sequence goes on from DATFON010000014.1 coordinate 7,497, forward strand.
CTGTTCAAGCGGTGAAGGGCAAGTAGGGGCGGGTTCATCAGGTCCGGCCCCGCTTTATCAGCGATGGTCGGAAAACCGCACCTATGGTGCGGGAATCCATCCATCACCAGCCTTCGAAGCTGTTCGGAGAGGACCTACCGCCCGGGCTTCGCGACAGCGGGTTGGGCAGGGCCCGGGCGCCTACGGGGTCAGGATGATCTTCAGCGCTTCGCGACGGTCGTAGATCTCGTAGGCCTCGGGTGCCTCCTCGAGGCTCATGTGGTGGGTGACCAGGGGCCCGGGATCGATGACGCCCGCCGAGAGCATCGCGAGCACCCGGTCCAGGTGGCCGATCACGTTTGCGTGGCCGCTGCGCCAGCTGAGTGCCTTGATCCAAACGACGCCCATGTGGACCTCGGCCCGCTCGGCGTAGACCCCGATCACGGAGACGGTGCCGGCCTTGCGGGCCAGCCGGCACGCGAGATCCAGGGCGTCCGGGTGGCCTACCGCGTCCACCGACAGGTCGACTCCGCGGCCTTCGGTCAGCTCCTTGACGCGGCGCCGCGGATCGTCCTCGGTGAGATGGACTGGCGTCGCGCCAAAGGACTCGGCCATCCGTAGGCGGTCCTCGACGGTGTCAACCGCGATGACCGCCGAGGCGCCCGAGGCCTTCGCGACCTGGACCGCGCACAGGCCGACCGGGCCCAGGCCCAAAACGGCCACGCTGGCGCCCGGTTCGATGGGCTCCGGGCGGGCCGCGTCGCCGCAGATCGCGTGATAGCCGGTTCCCGCGACATCGCCGGCGAACAGTGCGACCTCGTTCGAGAGGCCGTCGGGGACGCGACGCAGCGTCAGGTTCGCGTTGGGAACGAGCACCATGTCGGCCTGGGCTCCCTGGAGCGAGCCCAGGGTCGCGCCATGCCCGAACACACGGCCGCCGTCGCACTTGTGGTATTCGCCGCGACGGCAGTAGAAGCACGAGCCGCAGGCGGTGCAGTAGGTCCCGAGCACGCGGTCCCCGACATCGACCTCCGTCACCGAGTCCCCGGCCGCGACGACGGTCCCCACGTACTCGTGGCCGATGACGAAGCCGGGCTCGATGGCAACCCGGCCGTGGTAGATGTGGAGGTCGGAGCCGCAGATCCCCGTCGCCTCCACCCGGATCACCGCATCGTCCGAGGCGGCGAGCTCGGGCTCCGGGCGCTCGTCCAACCGCACCTCGCCGGGCGCTTGAAAGGTGACGGCACGCACGGCGCCGCAGCATAGGGGGTGAA
>DATFON010000015.1:0-32375 GCA_035265465.1 Solirubrobacterales bacterium
CGGGTCAACGCGCTTTGCCCGGGCCCCGTGAGCACGCCGCTCCTTCAGGAGCTCTTCGCCAACGATCCCCAGAAGGCCGCCCGCCGGCTCGTGCACCTGCCCATGGGCCGCTTCGCCGAGGCCGGGGAGATCGCGCAGGCGGCGCTGTTCCTGGCGGCCGACGAGTCCTCGTACGTCACCGCCTCCACCTTCATGGTGGACGGTGGGCTCTCGTCGGCCTACCTCACTCCCGAGTAGCGGCGAAGACGGGGTGCGTGGATGGTTTCTCTCGGTACGCGACAGCAGACGTCCACAAACGGGGCCTCACGCCGAAATGGCGCCGAGGAAGCGCTCGCAGAGGGCGCGCCCCAGCCGGTTCCAGTCGGCGATGGCCGCCCGGGTCCGCTGACGCAGTGAGTCGGCGTCGAGCCCGACGCGCACCGCGTCGGGATCGCTTCGGTAGTCGTCGATCCAATGCTCGGCGTCCTCCGCGCTCACCTCCGCATGGAACTGAATGCCCCAGACCGGGCCCTCGAGCCGGTAGGCCTGCAGGCAGACAGGGCTCCGCGCGAGTGCCGTGGCACCGGGCGGAAGCGGGGTCTCGTAGCTGTGCCATTGGAAGGCCTCGAATCTCCGGGGAAGCCCCGCGAGCAGTGGGTCGTGGTCGGCCGCGGGTGTGAGCTCGACCTCGTGCCAGCCGATCTCCGGAGCGCTGGCACGCCGAGCCGCGGTCCCGGCCGCCTCGGCCACGAGCTGCGACCCGAGGCACATGCCCAGCAGCGGGACACGGCGGTCGATCAGTTCGGCCAGCAGCGACTTCTCGCCTTGCAACCAGGGATGATCGGCCTCCTGATCCGCGTGCATCGCGCCCCCGAAGGTGAGCACGGCGTCGTACCCGCTTGGTTCGGCGGGGGGCGGTCCGTCGGGAATGAGCCACTGATCCAGCTCGACTCCGCGTGAACGCAGGGCCTCGGCGAAAACGCCGGGGCCGGCATCGGGTTGATGGACGATGGCGAGGGCGCGCATTCGTCGCAGTGTGCCAGCGAAGGGACTCCGGGAGATCGCCGTTTCCGTCGCTCGCCGCGCGGCTACCCGAGACCGGGCGATTGGTGCCGTCGCTGGATCGCGTAGGCGGCCACGATCATCACTGACCATGCCGCGCCCGCGTAGAGCGCGACGCGCTGGCTGGCGTGGAACGCCAGAAGCACGCCGACGAAGGCCAGGAATGCAACGACGATCCAGTTGGTCACCGGTGAGCCCGGCATTCGGAAGGGACTGGCCGCGACCTCGCCCGCAGCGACCCGACGGCGATACACCAAGTGGGAGACGACGATCACGCCCCACGTCCACATCGCGCCGACCGTGGCGGTACTCGTGATGTAGATGAACGCCTTGGCCGGCACCAGGTAGTTGATGACGACGCCAACCAGCATCACCACGGCGGAGAGCGTGATCGCGTGGGCGGGGATATGCCGTTTGCTGACCTCGCTCAGGGTCCTAGGCGCTTACTCCGCCCGCCGAGCGTGTAGAGCATCCGCCCGGTGCTGAAGATCCCGCTGTTGCAAGACGAAAGCGCCGCGGTGAGGACGACGAAGTTGACTATCCCGGCCGCGCTCGGAATCCCGATCCTGTTGAACACCGTGACGAAGGGACTCTCCGATGCGGAAAGGTGATCCCAGGGCACCAGCGACATGATGATCACGAGGGAGCCGATGTAGAACAACAGGATCCGCACGACGATGCTGTTGACGGCCTTTGGCAGGGTTCGCGCCGGATCCCGCGCCTCGCCCGCCGTCACACCCACGAACTCCACGCCGACGAACGCGAACACAACGATCTGCAGCGCGGTGAGCACCCCGCCAATGCCCTCGGGGAACACTCCGCCGTGGTCCCAGAGGTTGGCGAAGCTCGCCGTATCGCCCAACGCGCCGATCGAGAACAGGATCACCGCCAACCCGATGAAGATGAGCCCGACGATCGTGACGATCTTGATCGCCGCGAACCAGAACTCGAACTCACCGAACAGCCGCACGGCGATCAGGTTGGCGGTGTACAGCACCGTGACCATGACGAGGGCCGTGACCCACTGCGGCAGATCGGGAAACCAGTACTGCATGTAGATGCCGGCCGCCGTGATCTCCGCCATCGCGGTGACGACCCAGGTCAGCCAGTAAGTCCATCCCGTGATGGATCCGATCCGCGGCCCGAGGAACTCGGCCGCGTAGCTGGCGAACGCACCGGACACCGGGCGGTAGAGCGTGAGCTCGCCGAGCGCCCGCATGATCAGGAAGATCACGGCGCCGGCGATCGCGTAGCAGATGATCAGCCCGGGCCCCGCGTACTGAATGGCCTTCGCCGAGCCGAGAAAGAGCCCTACGCCGATCGCTCCGCCGATCGCGATCATCCGGATCTGACGAGCGCTCAGGCTTCTCTGCAGCTTCTCGGGAGCGTGCGCGATCGCCGCCGCGTGCGGCGCCCGCGGCTTCTCCCTGAGGTGGTCCGGCATGGCGCGAGCTGATCCTAAGCGCGGTTAGGGTGCCGCCGTGGGCATCATCGGCTGGATCGTCCTCGGGCTCCTCGTCGGCGCGATCGCGCGCGCCCTGGTGCCGGGTCGCACCGAGCCGAGCGGCTGTATCGGCACGACCGCGATCGGGGTCCTCGGCGCGCTCATCGGCGGCTTCATCGCGAGCGCGCTCGACATCGGGCACATCGGCGACTTCTTCGACATCGGGACGTGGCTGATCGCGATCGCGGGATCGGTGCTCCTGCTCCTGATCGTGCGCGCGATCGCCGGCCCGCCGAGCGCGCCTCCTCGCTGAACCGCGGGGCGCACCCCCGATCGTTGTGGCGCTGGCTGACCCTGCGCCCGTCCAAAGTCCACACGGCGCGCTCTTTCGGTGTTACCTTGATGACAGGCCCTTATGGGCCAATACAAGTCGATGAAGCGGTAGCTGAACGGGTCGCACCAGGCAGTTGGTAGCTGAACGGGTCCGCACCAGGCAGTTCCGCGGCATTAAGGACAGAACGCGGAGGACGTATGGCAACTGGCACAGTGAAGTGGTTCAACGAAGAGAAGCGATTCGGCTTCATCACCCCCGACGAGGGCGGGCAGGACCTGTTCGTACATCAGACGGGGCTCGTGGATGGCGCGCGAGCGCTACCCGACGGCATGAAGGTCGAGTTCGAGGCCGAGGACGGCCCCAAGGGCCCCAAGGCGGTCAACGTAAAGACCGTCGCCTGAGGCTTTCGAAGTAGCCGTTCTGCGCGGAGGTCAGTGACCTCCGCGCAGTTCGTTCCGGTCGCGATCCTCGAGGAGGTTTCGCGCCCGCGGGTCGCGGCCGTCCTCGAGGATGATGATCGTCCCGGGCCAGTACGGGCTGTCGGCAGCGGTTCCGCCGAGGAGCCAGCGCGAGTGGATCCAGCTCCCGGTGTTCCAGAGCCGAGTGCCACTCTCCAGGCGCCATCCGACCTCGCCCTTCAGCGGGCCGCGGCGGTGCGTGTGCCCGAAGATGACGTGGTCCGCCTCGATGCCGAGCCGGCGCACCACCTCGCCGATGGCGGCGAGGCCGGCTCGCGTGATCGCGCCGGGCGACAGATCCGCCTTCACCGGGCCGAGGCCGAGCCTGTTCGCGACGCCAACGGCGCCGGGCACCGCGACGGTGCCGAGCAGCCGACCCCGTATTCGCGCGGCCCGGCCGTAGCCGCCTCCCACCGCCTGCCAGACCCGGGCCGACGGATTCGCGCCACCCAACCGCTCGGCCGGCGAGCCACTCTGCGCGAGAGCGAACAGGAACGCGTAGAGGGGACCCTGGACGCGCTCGTAGTCGGCGGGTGAGGCCGAACCGGGATCCCCATGCTCGCCCGGCTCGTCCAAGGTGGCCTCGCCGGAGCCACGCAGCACGCGTTCGACCGCGGCGACCGCCAGGCGCTCGAAGCTTGGAACGGTGAGATGCCGGTCCAGGTAATGGCCGTGGGTGACGTATACGTCCGGCGTCAGCCACATGCCCGGGTAGGCGAGCTCCACCTGTGCCCGTCCCATGCCCCTTGTCAGCTCTGCCAGGGGACCGCCGTCCACCGGGATGCGCTGCTCGAGCGTGAGCGGGCCGGCTCCATCCAGGCGACGGCGTTCGAGCCACGTGTCGAGGAAGTGGTGGTCGTGGTTACCCGGAACGACGACGACGCGGCCGTCGCCGATTGCGGCTCCGAGCTCGTCGAAGAACGGACGCGCAATATCTATCGCCGCAGCCAGCGGCAGGTCGCGAAGCTCCACGGCGTCGCCCAGCAGGATCACCTCGTCGGCGCCCTCAAGCCCCGCCCAAAGCGATTCCCGAAACTCCCGGCGACGCAGCAGATCGATTCCGCCGCTGGAGGCGAGGTGGAGGTCAGATAGGACGACAGTCCTTCCCACGCCCACATCCTCCCCTGCCGGGCGGGCGGAGCGCAGCGATAGGCTGGCGGCTGAGATGTTCGCGGGTACAGCGACCGAGGTTCCCACCGGGACCGGGATCCCGGTCTCGAACCCGGCAACGGGGGAGACGCTCGCCACCGTCCCGGAGCTCGGGCCCGAAGAGGTCGGGCGCATGGTCGCGGCAGCGCGCGAGGCCCAGCCGACCTGGGCCGCGATTGGATTCGACGGAAGGGCGGAGGTTCTGCTCGCCGCTCGCGACTGGATGGCCGCCAACGCCGAGCGGGTCGTCACGACGATCGTGGGCGAGACGGGGCGGCCCGCCGACGAGACCCAGTTCGCCGAGCTGTCCTACGGCCTCTCCGCGCTCGAGTTCTGGCCGAAGATGGCGCCGCATTATCTGGGGGACGAGCAGATCGAATCGGCGTCGCCGTTCGTTCGCGGCCGAAAGCTGGTCGTGCGATACGCGCCCCTCGGTGTGATCGGGGTGATCGGGCCGTGGAACTACCCGCTCAACAACTCGTTCGGCGACTGCATCCCGGCACTGGCCGCTGGCAACGCCGTGGTGTTGAAGCCTTCCGAGATCACTCCGCTCACGTCGCTGCTGATGGCGGAGATGCTGACGGAGTGCGAGCTGCCGGAGGGGATCTTCCAGGTGGCCACGGGGCGTGGCGCCACTGGTTCGGCGCTGGTGGACCAGGTGGACATGGTGATGTTCACGGGCTCGGTCGAGACCGGGAAGAAGATCATGGCGCGCGCGGCGCAGACGCTGACGCCGGTGAGCCTCGAGCTGGGCGGCAAGGACCCGATGATCGTCCTGGCCGACGCCGATCTAGAGCGCGCGGCCAACGCCGCCGTCAGCTACGGGATGAACAACTCGGGGCAGGTGTGCATCTCGGTGGAGCGCGTGTATGTGGAGGAGCCTGCGTACGACGACTTCCTCGGGCGCGTGACCGACAAGGTCAAGGGCCTCCGCCAGGGACCGCCCGGGGAGCCGGGATCCGTTGACGTCGGCGCGATCATCTTCCCGCCGCAGATCGACCTGATCGAGGCGCACGTCGGCGACGCGGTGGAGAAGGGGGCCAGGGTCGTCACCGGAGGCAGGAGGGTCGAGGATGCCGCGGGTCTCTTCTTCGAGCCCACGGTGCTCGCCGACGTCGACCACACGATGCGGTGCATGGTCGAGGAGACGTTCGGTCCCACGCTGCCGGTGATGAGAGTTGCGGACGCCGAGGAGGCCATTCAGCTGGCCAACGACGGGCCGTATGGACTCCAGGCGTCGGTGTGGACCCGCGACGCAGACAGGGGCGAGGCGGTTGCCCGCCGGGTCGAGGCCGGTGTGTGCTGCGTCAACGACGCGCAGGTGAACTATGTGGCGCTCGAGCTTCCGATGGGCGGCTGGAAGGCCTCGGGTCTTGGCTCTCGCCACGGCCCCGACGGCATCCGCAAGTACACGAAGCGCCAGTCCCTGATGGTCACTCCGGGCTACGCGGCCTCACGCGAGGCGCACATGCTTCCGTACTCCGCTCAGGTCACGCAGCAGATCGGCGAGACCGTGGGCGCGCTGGCCGCCAGCGACCTCTTCACCGATTCGCAGCGTCGCACCCTCGCCGTCGTTTGCGACACGTTCGTCCCGTCCCTCTCACCCCCCGATGGTGAGGCCGACCCGACCGGGTTCTGGGCCCGGGCCGCCTCGCATCTGGCGGTGCCCGAGGGGATCGAGGTCATGCTGCTGCAGGCCAACGCCCCGGCCGAGCAGATCGAGGGGCTTCGCCAGCTGCTGGACTCGCTGGCCGAAAACGGCATGACCCCCGAGGCTCCGCTCGCCCAACGCGAGGAGCTCGTTCACGCATTCAGCGCCTCCGGGCCCGAGACGTTGGCGGGGATGAATGCCATCCGTGGCCTGGCGACAACGCTTCACTACGCGCTCCCCGAGCTTGGCACCGGTCGCAATCCGAACTGGGACGCCATCGGCTACCCCGGACCCCAATCCGCTCCGCCCGACGTCCCCAAGCCGCTTCGCGTCCGGAGGCCGAGTGCATCGGGGGAGGTCATCGAGGCGGATGTCTGCGTCGTGGGGTCGGGGGCCGGCGGGGCGGTGATCGCCGGGGAGCTCGCCGGCGCCGGCAAGCAGGTGTGCGTGCTCGAGATGGGCGGCTACTTCAACGAGGCCGACTTCGACCAGCTCGAGCTCCCCGCCTACCAGCGGCTGTACATGAATGCCGGTCCGTTCCCGACCGCCGACGGGCAGGTGACGATCCAGGCGGGCGCGACGCTCGGGGGCGGCACGGTGGTCAACTGGACCAACAGCCTGCGCACGCATCCATGGGTGCGAGAGGAGTGGGCCCGCGACTTCGGCTTGGTGGGGCTTGACGGCGCGGACTTCGATCGTCATCTCGACGCGGTGCTGGAGCGGACCGGGGCCAACGACGAGTGCAGCGATCTGAACGGGCCGCACGAGCGCCTTCGCGAGGCCTGCCGGAAGCTGGGCTACGACTTCCGCCCCACCGTCCGGAACGCGGACCGCTCGACCTACGATCCGGCCAGCGCCGGCTACATGGGCTTCGGCGACCAATCGGGGTCGAAGCTCTCGACCCAGAAGACCTACCTCGCCGACGCGGCGGCCAGGGGTGCCGACGTCGTGGTCAACTGCCGGGCTCAGCGGATCATCGAGGAGGGCGGACGTGCAGCCGGGGTGGAGGGCCTGTGGATCGATCCGGCGGGGCCGGCGGCAAACGGGGCGCCGGTGCCCGTCACGGTCAGGGCCCCCGTGGTGGTCGTGGCGGGGGGCTCGATCGAGTCGCCGGCACTCCTCCTGCGATCGGGAATCGGCGGGCCGGCGACCGGCGACTATCTGCGGCTGCATCCGACCAGCGCGGTCACCGGCGTTTACCCGGACGATCAGCGCTGGTGGTGGGGGCCGCCGCAGTCGGCGATCTCGCACCAGTTCGCGGATCTCGAGGACGGCTATGGCTTCCTCGTGGAGTCGGCGCAGTCGACGACAGGGTTGTTCGCCGCCGCGACCCCCTGGCGGTCGGGCCGCGACCACAAGGAGCGGATGCTCGACTGGAGCCGGTGCGCGCCGTTCATCAACCTGACGCGGGACCGCGGCCATGGGCGAGTCACGATCGACGCCGCCGGCAACCCCGTCGTTGGCTACCCGATGTCGGACGAGCTCGACATCCGCAACTTCCGGCGCGGGCTGGCCGAGTTGATCCGTCTGCACGAGGCCGCCGGGGCCGAGCGAGTCATCAGCATCGGACGCAGCGCCCCGACCTGGCAGCGCGGCGACGACCTCGACGCCTTCATCGAGGCCGTGACCACCCACTCTCTGGCGCCGCGCGAGTTCGGCATCTTCACGGCGCACCAGATGGGAAGCTGCCGCATGGGCTCGGATCCGGCCACGAGCGTCGCCAACCCGTTCGGCGAGCTCCACGACACGCCGGGCGTGTGGATCGGCGACGCGAGCGCCTTCCCGACGGCCTCGGGCGTCAACCCGATGATCACGATCATGGCGCTGGCCCACCGGACCGCCGAGGCGATCGCCGCCGCGTGACCGACGTATTCCGGACCCCCGACGAGCGGTTCGACGGGCTGCCCGACTTCCCGTTCGAGCCGCGCTACCGCGAGGTCGACGGGTTGCGGATTTGCCACCTCGACGAGGGGGATGGCCCGCCGGTGGTGTTCTTCCACGGCGAGCCCACCTGGTCGTACCTGTGGCGCAAGGTGATTCCGCCGGTGCGGGATGCCGGGTACCGGTGCATCGCCCCGGATTACGCCGGGTTCGGCCGCTCCGACAAGCCCACAGACGTCGGCTGGTACACGTACGACCGCCACACCGAACTCATGGCGACGCTGCTCTCCGACCTCGATCTGCGGGATGCGACGGTGGTCGTACACGACTGGGGCGGGCCGATCGGTCTACGGCTCGCGGCGGATCACCCCGAGCGCTTCTCGCGCATGGTCGTCATGGAGACCGGCCTGTTCACGGGCGAGCAGCCGATGTCCGAGGCCTGGTGGGCGTTCCACGACTTCGTCGAGCGCACCGAGGACGTCCCGATCGCGATGCTGGTGCGGAACGCCGTCGCCCGGGGAATGACGGACGAAGTCGCCGCCGCCTACGACGCGCCCTTCCCGACCGCAGAATCCAAGGCCGGGGGGCGGGCGTTCCCGCTGATCCTCCCGACGTCCCCGGACATGCCCGGCGGTGCCGAGGGCAAGCGCGCGCAGGAGGCGCTCCAGGCCGGCGAGCGCCCGATGCTCGTGCTGTGGGCCGACGCGGATCCGGTGCTGCCGTTCAAGGTGGGGGAGGCGTTCGCGAGCTTGATGGGGGTTGGCGCTCCCGTCAAGATCGAGAACGCGTCGCACTTCCTCCAGGAGGACGCCGGCCCCGAGATCGGCGGCCTGATCGCCGATTGGCTTCGCCAGCAGTAAATGGGCGGATTTGGCGCTTTGTTGTCGCATAGCGACAAGAAGTCGCCAATTGCTCCCGCTTGCTCGCCCTACTTGCCCAATGGCGTCGTGCGGCATTCCTCCATCGCCAGGTCAAGTCGCTCGGCGAGCTCGCGGTGGAGTTCGCGTGCGGCAGGCGAGCGGGGGGCTCCGGAGCGCACGCCGAGCAGATTCTCCGTCTCCAGGGGATCGCGCTCGAGGTCGTAGAGCTCGTACTCCGTTGGCTTTCGCCCACGCGGGTCGAAGTAGAAGGCGTACTTGGCATCGCGGGTGCGGATCGCGCGGATCCGGTTGGGCTGCCCGGGCGCGTCCTGCATGGCCGTCCCGGCCTGGTGGTCGTCGTAGGTGAAGTGGATGGCGTCCTGGACCGAAGGCGCCGGCGCCGGGTGCTCGAGCACCGCGGACAGATCGACGCCCGCGCGGCCGACAAGCTCGCCGTCGGGCGCCCCGGCCGCCGCCATGATCGGCGTCAGATCGCGCCCTCGCAGATCGCCCGGGACGTCCCGCCCGCTCAGCCTCAACACCGTCGGCAGAACGTCGACCAGCGATGCGAGCGCATCGGTTGTGGCCGGGCGTCCAAACAGCGCCGGGCTCGAGACGACGAGCGGCACGTTGATCGTCTCCTCGTAGGCGTTGAACAACTTCTGCCGCAGGCCCCCGTGCGCGAGGCCCATCTCGCCGTGATCGGAGCAGCGGACGATCACCGTCCGCGCCCGGAGCGAGCCGGGGTCCTCCGCGCTGCCGAGCGAGGCCAGCAGGCGACCCACCTTGCGGTCGACCACGCGGTGCAGGTGGGCGTAGAAGTTGACGTAGTCCAGCTGCTCGCGCCGGTTGCGCAGGGGGCCGAGATAGGCGGTCATTCCCATGCGCGCCAGGGCCTGGACGGCGGGCTTGGAGCCTAGATTCTCAGCCTCCGTGTCGGGAAGCTGGACGCCGAGTTGGCGGAACTCGTCGGGCCGGTATCCGCCGCGCCGGTAGGAGGCGGGGTACCCGAGCACGTCGTGAGGATTGACGAGCGACACGACGAGGCAGAACGGTTCGGGAAGATCGGAACGGCCCAGCCAGCGCTCGGCCTGCGAGGTGTACACGTCGTCCCAGCCGGTGCCCTCCCCGGCGTTGCCACCGCCGAAGTGCTCGGCCCTCGCATTCTCGCCCGCATCCGGGGCCTCCCAATCGGCGAAGCCGTAGTCACGCGCGATGCGAGTCTCGTCCTGCTGGCTCCAACCGCTGAGCAGGCTGCCGTCCCCCGAGGGGTGGGTTAGGTGCCACTTGCCCTTGTACGCCACCTCGTACCCCGCTTCCCGCAGGAGACTTGCGAGGTTGCCCATGCCAGCCGGGAGCACCGACTCGTTGCCCGAGCGGGGTCCGAGACGCAGCGCGCCGCGAGCAAACCCCGTCAGAACACGCCGAGCTGGGGCCTCGGCGTGGCGCAGGATGTCGGCCATGTTCGCCGCGACAGCTGGCGCATTGCGCGGATCGGGATGCAGGTCGCCGGCCGTGAGGGTCAGCTCGACACCGTGCTCCGCTGGATAGCGCCCGGTGAACAGGGTCGCGCGGCTTGGGGAGCACATCGCGGTGTTGCAGAAGGCGTTGGTGAATGTGAGGCCCGTTCGGGCCAGCTCGGCCTCGTTGGGCATGAGCTCCGCGAGCCATCCGGGATCCTGCGGCCAGTGGCGCGGGTAGCGCTGCTGGTCGGTGATCACCAGCACGATGTTGGGAGGCTTCTCGCCCCGATCGGCGGCTCGTGACATCAGGCCCCCTGCCTGGAGCGCGCCAACGCCGCCTGAAGCGACTTCGCGATTGCGTCCGGATCCTCGATCTGGGGGTAGTGACCGAGCTCTCCGAGCCTGTCGGTTGGCGCCTGCGGCCGCAACTCGAGCAGAGCGTCCAGCACCGCGACCGTCGCGACCGGATCGCGCAGCCCCCAGGCGAAGGCCAGCGGACCACCCCAGTCGCGTACGGCGCCATGCCAGCGCTCGGCGAATCGCACGCGCTCGTCGAGGTAGCGGATGAGCAGGTGCCCGAGGCGGTGCCCGCCGTCGTGAGCCAGCAGCGACCACTGGTCGGCCGCCTCTGCATCGGTCAGGGGATGGGTCGCGCTGAAGAGGGCCGCGAACTCGCGGCGAAAGACGCGCTCGTTGGCGAGGCGCGCGGCGAGTGGCCCCAGCGGCCCGCGCAGGAGGCGCTGCGAACGCGTCAGGCTCGCGCGCTCGAGGACGATGCTGCCGTTGAAGAGCAGCACGCCGGCGAGGTCGATCCGGAGCCTGCCCTCGAGGTCTCGCGCGAGGAGCTCCGTTGCGACCGAGGTGCCCATGTCGTGCGCGACAAGGAGTGCTGGCCTGCCGGCGAGGTGGCGGTCGACGAGGACCTCGGCCAGATCCGCCTGCCAACCCAGCGTGTACTCGTGGTCCCGCGGCTTCTCCGAGAGGCCGAAGCCGAGGAAGTCGAAGGCCAGCGCGGCCCGCTCGCTCTCCAGGGCCAACAGGCGGCGCCAGTCGTAGGAGCTGGAGGGGAATCCATGCAGGAGAACGAGCGGGGGGTTGGTGCCGTCGCGCGTGAAGACGTGGATCCGGCGACCGCGGACGGTCTCGCTTCGGCCGCGCCCTCGCCATTCGCGGACGCCGCGGGTTAGCCCTCGGCTGCTCACGAAGCGTGCGTCCGACGCGACGAGGCGAGCACGTGCCCTTGGGCGTCGAGTGCGCTCACCTTGAATGTGCTCGCGGAGCTCGGCAGGCGAATGCGCGTCTCGAAGCCATCGCTCGGCGCTGACCCGATGGCATGAAGCGCGCCGGCGGTCGGCCCGGCGAGAACCTGCCACCGGTCGACGGCGGTGGCTCCGTTCCAGCTGGCGAACACGGACACCCGCGAGGCGCTGGTGCGGCGAACGGTGGCCGCCGGCCGGGTCCGCGGGGTCGCCCACCACCCATGGCGGTACACGCGGTAGCTGCCGTCGTCCTTGGGCAGGCTGGCGTCGTAGAGAAGCCGTCCGCCCGCGGAGAACTCCGAGAAGAACGGAGTCGATCCGAAGCCGACGAAGACATTGCCGTTCGGACGCGTCTGGACGCTCCCCTCGCTCTGCGCCGACGTGTGATCGGAGCGAAGGTACGTGGCGTCGACCCGTGCTGTGGCCCGGCGCCTGTCGAGCGCCAGGACCAGTCCCCGGGACGCCGGTGCCTTTTGCGGCGGGCCGGCCTGGTCATCGAACATGCTGACGCGGTGCCCGGGCAGGAGTTGCGCGTCGTGCTGGAGCCAGAATCCAGCGTCGCGACCCAGCCGGAAGTCGCTCGCCTTGCCACCGAGCGTCCACAGGATCCGCCCGCTCGCTCGATCGACCTTGTAGATCGCGGACGTGTCGCGGGCGGACAACAGCATGCGCCCGCGCGGAAGCGCCTGGATCGAGTTCAGGTGAAAGGCGTCGTAGGACCTACTGTGCTCGGGCGTCGCGTAGGAGTCCGCGAGCGGGATGTGCCCGTAGGAGTGCCACTCCCACATCACGAGGCCGGTGCGAATGTCCACCTCCTGGACGATCGAGTCGAGGAGCGGCGAGAGCTCGCCGGGCGGAGTGCCCGGCAGATGGACCAGTATCGGTGAGTACACGGTGAACAGGGCGCGGCCACCCGGGGCCAGCGTGAGCTCGTGGATGTCCATCTCGTATCCGTTGCCGGCATGCACCGTTTCGACCGTGCGGTAGGAACGGTTCGCGATCACCCCCTTGCCCAGGCCGAAGGCCGACGGCGTCACACCACCCTGCCACCACGTGAGGACCCGGCGGCCTCCGTATCGCTGCAGCCGGAGATTCGCCGCAACGTTGGGGGGGTCGAGCTGCCGGAACCAGATGAGGTTCCCTTTGCCGTCGCTGATCATGGGGCCACCCGGTCCCACCGGGTTGATCGTGAGGCCTCCCCCGGGGTGAACCACGGGCGACGGAAGCGGGGTCAGGAAGACGCGTCCACGGGTTGTCCCGCGCTTGTGCACGTTGATGCGCGGTGGGAGCAGTTCGGGCCGCGAGATGAAGTGCTGGAGCTTGCCCGGCTGCTGCTTGGTGAGGTTGAGTGGCGGTTGAATCGGGCCGAGGTGGGCGATGGTGAAGGAGCGGCGTTCCGGCGGTCGGTGTCTGATCCGCACGACGAGCTTGACCCGCTCGCCCTCCGTGAACGGCTCGCGGGGGATGAAGCTCGCGCCCCGCGCGTCCGAGTATCGGCGCAGGCTGCCGGGATGCGAGCCGGTGGCCGTTCCGGTGGCGCGGACCGAGCGAATGCGGCGCGGCTTTACCCCCAGGATGCTGATCTGGGTCTCCGGCGAGGCCGCGGGCGTGCCGCGGGCGGGGGAGATCGCCAGCTTGTGGTTCGACGAGGCAAAAGCCGGCGCCCCCACGGTGCAGACGGCCAGGATGGCCGCGGGGACGGCTGCCGCGAGCCACGGGGCCCTCCAGCCTGCGGTTTGTGCCGAATCCACGTTCAAGCTCGACTTCCGTCCCGATCCGCGAGGCCACCCCACAGGACCTCGAGCGCCATCCTCGCACCCTGGACCGGATCCGCTCCGGCGGCCGCGGCCTGGGCCGCCGGCAACATGCATCCGGCGGTGAGCACCATCGCGGCGAGTGAGGCATCTACGTCGGGACGCACCTCCCCGCGACGCCGGCCCTCGACCAGGAGCTCTGCCACCAGCCCGATCACGGGCTGGGGATGGTCGCCGACCAATGCGGCGAAGCGGGGCGGATTCGCGAAGACCTCGAGCATCGCGGCATTGTGCAGCGCCGGCGGGAGCTCGGCCGGCTCCAGCAGGGCCGCGAACGTGCGCTCGATCACGGTGCGCACCCGCAGCCGGCGGTCCCGCAGCCCCCGCTCGGCGACGGCACGGACGCGATTGCGAAAGTGCCGGGCGGCTCCCTCGATCAGGACGTCCTCCTTGCGTGGGAAGTAGCGGAAGAAGGTCGCCCAGCTCACACCGGCGTCGGCGATCACGTCCTCGACCTTGGTGTTGGCCACCCCGGTCTGGTCGTAGCGGGCGATCGCCGCCTCGTACAGGCGATCGCGCTTGTCGACTCCGCGGGCCTGGGTCGGGGGCGCCGGGAGGGGTGACATTCGCCCGCCATCCCCGTAGCCGATCACCGCGCTTCCAGCATCGCCCGGTGGGGGCCGATTAACCATATTCAATATGGTACAGTGCCGAAGCGATATTGAGTATCGCTTCGGTATGGATGCCATGGACAGCGGACCAAATCCCTCACCATTCGCGACCGCAGGGCGGGTTAGGATCGGCGAGACACGCATGGGTCCGCTCGAGGGAGGAGTTCGTTCAGTGATCGCCGCGGTAGGTAATCGCCCATTGGGGCCGTCTCTGTGAGCGCCGGGCTGTACGCAATCGGCCGGGCCTGCGTGCGCCACAAGTGGGTGGTCCTACCGCTCTGGCTGGCGATCCTCATCGCGACCGTCCTGCTGGCGAACCACTTCGGCAGGAACACCAGCAACGACCTGACCCTTCCGGGCACGGGCTCGACGAGTGCCACGGATTTGCTCGATGCCGACCTCCCGAATCAGGCGAACGGGACCAACCCGGTCGTGCTGCAGGCGCCCAACGGCAAGCTCACGTCCTCCACGAACAAGAAGGTGGTCAACGCGACTGTCAAGTCGCTGAAGAAGGCCCCGCACGTGTCGGACGTGGTCAGCCCGGTGAGCTCACAGGGATCGTCCCTGCTGAGCAAGGACAAGAAGATCGGCTACATCTCGGTGACGATCGGCCTGAGCGCGGCCGACCTGACCGAGGAGCAGGCCGAGGAGATCATCGACCACACCTCGCCGGCCACCGACGCGGGCTTCGAGGTCGCCGAGGGCGGATATCTCGGTAACGCAGTATCGAAGCCGGACGTCGAGTCCAGCGAGGTGATCGGCCTCATCGCCGCAGTGATCATCTTGCTGTTCTTCTTCGGAACCGTGACCGCGATGTCGCTGCCGATCATTACGGCGTTGGTCGGCGTCGGCACCGGCCTCGCCGCAATCGGGCTCCTGGGGCACGGGATATCGGTGCCGACCGTGGGCCCGACACTGGGGACGATGCTGGGGCTGGGGGTCGGGATCGACTACGCCTTGTTCATCGTCACCCGGCACAAGGGATTCATGGAAGAGGGCTATCCGGTCGAGGAGTCCGCGGCCCGGGCCGTGGCGACCGCCGGCGGCGCGGTCGTGTTCGCAGGCGGAACGGTGGTCATCGCGCTGGTCTCCCTCGCCGTGGCCCAGATCCCGCTCGTCAGCGCGCTCGGGTACTCCGCCGCGGTCGTCGTGCTGATCGCCATCCTCACGGCGGTCACCCTGATCCCGGCACTGCTCGCGATCATGGGCAAGCGGATCGACTCCCTGAGGATCCCGTTCGTGAAGCCGCCTCCGCACGATCACCGGCCACATGGATGGGCTCGGTGGGCCCGGTTCGTCGGCCGGATCCCCGTTCCGGCGATGCTCTTGGCCGTCGCGATCCTGGTCGTGCTCGCCATCCCTGTGCTCAACCTTCAGCTCGGCCAGCAGAACAACGGCCAGATGCCGGAGTCGACCACCGTCCGCCAGTCCTACGACCTGCTCAAGCAGGGCTTCGGCCCAGGCGTCAACGGCCCGTTCCTGATCGCGGTCGACTTCGGCTCGGACCCCGCGCACAACGACCAGAAGAAGCTCAACCAGCTTCAGTCCCAGCAGCAGCAGTCCGAGCAGCAGGCGGTGCAGCAGGCGACGCAGCAGCTTGAGGCCGAGGGGGTTCCGCCGGACCAGGCGCAGTCTGAGGCGCAGCAGCAGGTGTCCTCGCAGCCGGAGACCAAGCAACAGAAGCAGGCCGACCAGCAGGAGCAGTTCCTCCAGACGAAGGCGAGCGACCCGCGCCTCGTCAAGCTCGAGAACAAGATCTCCAAGGCGAATGGGGTCAAGGACGTCTCGCCCGCGACGGTCGACAAGTCCGGCAGCGCCGGAGTCTTCAACGTCATCCCGACAACCGCGCCGTCCGCCGACTCGACCGAGGACTTGGTGCGCCATCTGCGCGACTCGGTGATCCCTGACGCCGAGAAGGGAACCACGCTCACCTCCTACGTCGGTGGTCAGACCGCCTCCTACATCGATCTGGCCGATCGGATCGCAGACAAGCTGCTGCTCGTGATCGCGGTCGTGATCGCGCTGAGCTTCCTGCTCCTGATGATCGCCTTCCGCTCGATCCTCGTGCCGCTGACCTCCGGGATCATGAACCTGCTGTCCGTGGGCGCCGCCTACGGGGTGCTCACGTTCGTGTTCCAGGAGGGCCACGGCGCCAGCCTGATCGGGCTGGATGGACCCACACCGATCGTGAGCTACGTGCCGCTGTTGATGTTCGCGATCCTGTTCGGCCTCTCGATGGACTACCAGGTGTTCCTGCTCAGCCGCATGCGGGAGCACTTCGAGCAGCACGGTGACAATCACGAGGCGGTGGTCGACGGGCTTGCGGTCAGCGCCCGGGTGATCACCTCGGCGGCGCTGATCATGGTCGCCGTCTACACGAGCTTCATCCTCAACGGCCAGCCCGTGGTGAAGGAGTTCGGGCTTGGACTCGCGGTGGCGATCGCGATCGACGCCACGATCGTCCGCTGTGTCCTCGTCCCCGCGACGATGGTCCTGGTCGGGCGTGCCAACTGGTGGTTCCCGAAGTGGATGTCGCGCCTACCCCGCGTGGGGATCGAGGGGGAGGAGTTCCTCAAGGGGCGCGACGCCGGCGCCACGGCCGCTCCGAGCGGCGGATCCAAGCCGCCGGCTTGACGCCCTAGAGCTGCACGACCACGACCGAGGTGATCAGCTCCGCCAGCGGGCCGGTGGGAATGCCGGCGATCGTGCCGGTGCCCGACGTCACGACGATGCGGCCTCCCTCGCTGTCGACGTCCATATCGAGCTGCACCGGGATCAGCTTGCGGCCGAGCACCTCGTCGCCCAGGTAGCTCAAGAGCGGCCCCCCCGGCAGGCCCAGTTGGGATGCGCCGTACGAGGCCAGGTCGGTTGGGGTCGTCCTGCCTCGCGTGACGAGGTGGTAAGGGGCGTCCGGCCCGACGCGGGTGAGATCGAAGCTCCCGAGCCGGAAGGGCCCGGCGCGGAAGCGGTCCAGGTTGACGGCGACGCGATCGTAGCCGTCGAGGTGCGAGAAGACCGCACCGCTCTCCTGCTGCGCGGTGAGGTCCAGGCCGCTCCCGGTGACCGTTATTCGGCTCCCCTCGCCGAACAGGAGCCGTGCGGCCGGGAAGGCCGACATCGAGACGTCCGCGGTCCCACCGGCCGCGGTGAGCCGATCCTGAACGCGGTGCTCCGCGATCGGGGGGATCACCAGCTGGCTGATGCCGAGGAGCGCGAGAAGCACCAGTACGAGGATCAACAGACGGCGGACCATGAGCGCCAAAGGTTCGCAGCCCGTGGATTCGGTCGCCCCTAGGTGGGCACGGATCGGATAGAGATTGGGACGTGCGGCCGCTTGACGAGCAGACGATCCTGATCACGGGGTCGACGGACGGCCTCGGTGAGGCCACCGCTGAGCGGCTTGCGAGGCAGGGTTCAGCGGTGCTCGTGCACGGGCGGTCTCCGCCAAAGCTGGAGCGGGCGCTGGCGAAGCTGGGCGCGGATCGCGGCGCTCCCGTGCGCGGGCTGCTCGCGGATCTCGGGTCGCTGGATGAGGTGCGGCGGCTTGCTCGGTGCGTGGAGCGAGACGTCGACCGGCTCGACGTCCTCGTCAACAATGCGGGCGTCGCGGTCATCGGCGGGCGGCGCGAGAGCCATGACGGGTTCGAGCTCACCTTCGCGGTCAACTACCTCTCGCATTTCCTGCTGACGGCTGAGCTCCTGCCGCTCCTGCGGAGCTCCGAGCCGGCGCGGATCGTGAACGTCGCCTCCATCGGCCAGGCCCCCGTGGACTTCGACGATCCCATGGCCCAGGCGAGCTATGAGGGGTCTCGCGCCTACGCTCAGAGCAAGCTGGCGCAGATCATGTTCACGTTCGAGCTTGCAGAGCGGCTTCGAGGGGCCGGTGACGGCGAGATCACCGTCAACGCGCTTCACCCGGCGACGTTCATGGACACGCAGATGGTGCGCGCGAGCTACGGGCAGCCGCGCAGCGAGGTCGCCGAGGGGGTCGAGTCGCTCACGCGGCTGATCGCGGATCCCGAGCTCGACGGTGTGAGCGGCCGCTACTTCGACCAGCTGGAGGAGGGCGCGCCGCATCCGCAGGCCCAAGACGCCGAGGCGCGCCGACGGCTGTGGGAGCTGAGCGAGGAGCTGGTCGGAGAGCGTTTCGAGTTGTAGGACCCCGCTAAGCCGCCGGCTGGCTCTGCAGCTCGGCGAGCGGGGGCCACTCCGAGGGCGGCCCGGCGGGACGACGGACCTTCTCGGGGCGGCCGGCGGGGAGCGAGGCGAGGAGCTCGCGGTTGGCCGGCTCGGCGAGCTGGCGGGCGACGGTCGTGCGGGCGACCTCGATGACCTCGTTGCGGTTGCCCGTTCGCATCAGGTTCGGGCCCATCGCTTCGAGGTCCTCGTCCGTGGGTTGGATCAGCACGACGTCGGTTCCGGCGGCCCGAAGCTTCTTCGCCTCGCTGCCGAGGCGGCGGCCGGAGGCGCGCTGGAAGACGATGTTGAAGACGTCGCGAGGATTTATGGCGCGGATGGGGTGGAGGGTGGAGGTGGGATTCAGGCAGATGACGAGGTCGAGGTCCTCATTGCGCAGGATGTCGGCGTTGGAGGCGGAGTAGATGCCGCCGTCGACGTAGCGGCGGCCGCCGATGGTCACGGGGTGGTAGAGGCCGGGGATGGCGCACGAGGCGGCGACGGCGTCGGCTAGGTCGGCGGCCGGGGCGTCGGAGCGGCCGAATGGGGTGCGGCGTCCGGTCATGTAGTCGCAGGCGACGATCCACAGGTTGGGGTGGGGGCTCCAGCCGCTCGGGACGACGCCGGTGATCGTTTCCTTGAGGCCGTCCACGGAGAAGATGCCGCGCGGGAGCCAACCGGTGGCGACGGTCGCGGGCGTGTAGCGGCGTGGGTTCGTCAGGGTGCGGAGGGCGAGGCGCCAGGAGCCTGGGCCGATCGGCGGCCAGGTGCGCTCGAGTCGGAATCCGGCACCGGCGGCGCGATCGGACTCGGCCGCGGGGCGACCGCGAGCGTCCCGGACGTCGTCGAAGACCTCGCCGCGCGAGTGGGCGACCATGAACCAGGGCGGGATCCCGGACGCGCTAAGGGCGCCGATCATCGCGCCGGCCGAGGTGCCCACGACGTAGTCGGCGGAGGCGGGGTCCCAGCCGGTCCCCTCGGCGAGGGCATCGAGCGCGCCCGTGAGCCAGGCGCCGCCCTGGATTCCGCCGGCGCCGAGCACGAGCCCGACTTTCACTGTTGACGCCACCCTGCCGTCACTACGACCAAGCGTACTTGGCACGCTAGATTTGACCCCCCACAGGCGGCTGTGGCGGAACTGGCAGACGCGCGGCGTTCAGGTCGCCGTGTCCGAAAGGACGTGGAGGTTCGAATCCTCTCAGCCGCACCTCTCAATCCCAGATTCCAAGCGGTAAATCAGGGGCCCGTTGCTATCCTCGCCCGCCTACCCGCCGCTATCGTCTAGGGGACTAGGACGCCGGATTCTCAGTCCGGAAACCCGGGTTCGAATCCCGGTAGCGGTGCTCCGGAAAACCCCTGCAAAGGCAAGGTTTTTAACGGACGGCGAGGAGCATTGCGGGGGGCCGAAAATGCCGATTTGCTACCCGATTGCAACCCTCCCCGACAATGGCGCTGCGGAGCCTCACGATCGCGCAAGACAACGCTGCACCTCACCGCCCTACGGGCAGCCATTCACGCCCGAGGGCCCGCAGCGGAAGCTGATGCTGTCGAGCGAGACGTAGTCGTCAGTTTGGGGCCAAACGCCGCCGGCGGGGGCCCAGGGGTCATTTTGCTGGTCCTTCTCAAAGATCGTCACCCGCATGACCGTATCGACGTTGAATGGTGTGGCGCCCCGAGCGGCGAGGAAATATGTCCTCCGCTGAGGCCGGTAGCCGGGCGGAAGCGTGAAGATCACCCCGTAGCCGATGCCGCACGGTACCGCGGTGCCTCGAAGGTGGACGATGCCAGTGGGATCGCGGTAGTAGCCGACCCTCTGGTTGACGTCCGGGCTCAAATTGGCCCACGTTCCTGTGAGCGACCCGCAGCCCCCGTAGGCGTCGGGAAGGCCGGCGCTGGTGAAGGTAGCCGGGATGTTGAGCTTGCCCGCGGTTACCGCCTTGCTCGCGAGCTTGCCGTTTGTGACTGCCGCGGGGGCGAGGTCGGTGGCGTTGACCGACCCGGCGATGATGTTCTTATTCGCGGCGCTGCCGCCGTGGCCCGAGATGGTGTTCGGGGCAACCTGGCTGTTCGAGGTGATGATCAGGGCCGCCGTCGCCGTGCCGCCGAGCGCTACGAACAGCGCGATCAGCGAAACAATGTTTGCGAACGTCAGCCGAGAGCGAATCCGTTGACGCATCTGTTTGCCTCCCGTTCCGTCGTGGGGCGGAGGCCAAATGCGTCGGCTGGTCCTTCAGGGCGAGTCGGCAGGTTCGGCGATCCGCCGGTGCGAGGGTCAAGCGTCTCATTCGAATGCTGAAAGTCAAGGGGAGGGTGTGTGCGAACGATCACGCATTGTGAGAAACCGCCGGATGGCACGCCACACACGCACCGGGAAACTATGGGGGGGAAGGGTGCGACCTACACGACGTCGCACTGACAAGCCCCGGATGGCTCGCCGTGAAAGAAACCGAATTCTCCGGCCCCTACTCCCGCAGCCCGGCGGCTTCGAGCGTCTCGCCCAGTCAGTTGGTCGGAGTCGTCACGCAAGCGGTCTCGCGGGCCGTGGAAATGTTGAACGGTGCCCAGATGGGGGCGTCGGCCACGGCATACGCGTAGAGGCTATTGCTGGCCGAGTCGTAGTAGATCTCATCCGTCCAGAAGACTTCGGTGTCGACGTTCGGCAGGTCGTACGTCGTTGCCAGCATCACGGCCTCGCCAAACGACGGCAGCCGCAGATTCAGGTTTGCGCAGTGCCGGGCTGCCTGGGCCCACGGCCGCGCAAAGTTCTCCGCCCTGAAGCAGAGGTTGCCGAGCCGGACGGTCGAAACGCACGTGTCAACGCCGCTCTTGTCGGCGATGTCGGCACCGGTCAGCGAGTTGTTGGCGACGTCTTGGCCGTTGAGCGATCCCGAGATGATGTTGGAGTGAGCTCCGCTCGGCGGCTTATGGCCGGAGATGGTCCCGGGCCCGACCTGGCTGTTGGAGGAGATCACGTAGGAGGCGAGCGCCGTGCCGCCCCCGAGCACGATGAACGCGAGGATCGTGACCATCACGTTCGCGTAGGTCAGGTGGGAACGAAGCCGTTGACGCATGGGAACCTCCCGTTGAGATGGGGCGGAGGCCAAGTCGTCGGCAGGTCCGTCAGGGCGAGTCGGCAGGTTCGGCAGTCCGCCGATGGAAGCCGAGCCTCTCACTCGAAGCGGGGCCGGTCAAGGGGGGCTGAATTCCGACCCCCGCCGTTCTTAGCCTTGGTATGTGAGCGGTTGCCGTCGCTGCGGAGCCCGAATCCCGCCCCGTCCTCCGGGACGAACGGGCGCGGCGCCGATCTACTGCTCGGATCGCTGTCGCAAGCGCGCGAGCGAGGAGCGCGATCCCGATGACTCGCTAGACGACGCCGCAATTCTTGCCGTCCGCGAGCGACTCGAGCGCGCGTCTTACGCCGACGAGCGTTGCCGGTGCGAGTGGCCGTTAGCGGCGCTGGACGAGGACGACGTCTGGCGCTGCGTGAAGTGCGCGCGACGGCTGGTGCCGAGTATCCGCCACGAGCTGCCGCCGGCAGCGTGAGTGAGGGGGACGGGGGGCGCCTTAACCAGCGCCCGCCTCACGCTGCGCCTCGAGAGCCCCCCGCCGGGGGTCCCCTACCAACGCGTCCACTCGTCGGCAAAGGTCGGAACAACGTGCCCAGCTTGAAGTTGCGGAACGAGTGCCGTTGAGGGAGCGATTTGCCAACCGTTTGCTAACCAACGGGGCGAAAAGGGACGGAATCAGACGGCACGACGACCTGCCGATTCCCGCGATTAGCAGGCTAAACGTCCCTAGCTGTCAGTGCCCGTCACGGCGCAAATAGACCCGGATCACCGTTTGCGACCCCTCGCTTCGGGCTAGGTGGAACGTGTCTGGGAACGGGAGATTCTGACCCTTGATGGAACTAGATCGAATATTGGCGCAGATGGAAGAGCTGCTCGACGACTACCACCGGCTCGTGGAGGAGTCGAGGAATCCCGATGCCGACCCCCGATACGGGGTTGCCGCAACCCGCATGGCCGCCGCCGCCGGAAACCTCATCGAGATCGAGGAGTCGATACGGCGCGGCGTCTTCTTAGATTTCCTCAATATGGCCGTGGACCTACTTGAGGAATCCGATCAGCGGTACGCCGCAGTGTCCGCTGGAATCCTCGCTGGCGCGACGCTTGAACAGTACCTGCGGAAACTGGCCGACGCCTACGGCATCGAGACGGCGAATTCAGGTGGCGAGCCAGTCAAAGCCGAGTCGTTAAACACCAAACTGCGCGGTGAGGGTGTCTATGACCTCTCCGAGCAGATGCAGGTGACGGCTTGGCTCGAGCTGCGGTATAAGGCGGCCCGTGGAAGGCGTGACGAGTTCTCGGCTGACGAGGTTCGGCTGATGGCTCAAGGAGTGCGCGATCTCATGATCCGGCGCCCCGCCTAGTCGAGTCTCGGGTACGGCTCCCCACCGTGGAGGACGCCCCTGCAGCTCGAGAAGCTGCGCCGCCGCCACGAGTTGCCGCCTGGCGGCGTGACTGCAACCCAAACTGCAACCCAACGGCGGATAACGGGCTGATACGGGACGGTATGAGGGCTCCCCCGGGTCGAGACGTTCTCCCTGCTCTCACGAAAGAACTTGATACTGCGCGATACGTGCTGTCACGGGTCCTGAGGGATTCTCAGTCCGGAAACCCGGGTTCGAATCCCGGTAGCGGTGCCTCAGTAAACCCCTGGGATGCGGGGGTTTTCACTTTGTTGGAGGAAGCGCCAGGCGCGAAATCGACGTCGGGTCAACACCTGGATCAACGCCGGCGGGTGAGTTGCAGGCGCGGCGGTTGATTGTGGTCCGTCCGCTTGGCGGCTGTCGTGGCCTTGAGGGTCCGCCGACCGTCGGCAGTCAACTCCCTCCGACCACCCTTGTCCACGACCCCGACGCCGTGCTCGACCCAACGCTTCTATTCGCCTTCCATTCCGATCGCAAGCGCCGTGCCGTCTTGCACTGCTGCAATTCGCGCTAATGAGGGGCGGGGGCTCGTGCTGTGGCAGATAGGTTGCGCCGACCCATCAACGAATTGGAAGTGAGAGCATCAATGGAACGAAGGTCCATCAACCCCGTGCCGTGGTCGCTCAAGTTGGGATTCGACCAAGCCGTGCTCATCGAGGGTCACCAGCGACAGCTCGTTTGCAGCGGACAAGATGCAGTTGACACCGACGGCAACCCCCAGCATCCGGGGGACATGGCCGCGCAACTCGAGCTATCCCTCGACAACCTGGAGGCCGTCCTGGCCGATGCCGACATGACCCTCGCCAACGTCGTCCGGCTCAATGTCTACACGACGGACTTCGACGAGCTGGTCAAGCACTGGTCAACTCTCATCGGCCGTTTCGGGAACTCGGATCGTCGCTTTGCGACCCGCCTGCTCGGCGTCACGCGACTATTCACGCCACAGCTCCTCGTCATGCTGGAGGCAACCGCGGTTGACTGACCCGCAGAAATAATGCCCGAACGCGACGGATACATTCCCGGCGTCCCGTGCTGGGTGGATGCGAGCGAGCCCGACCCGGGGGCGGCGCTCGACTTCTATGGCCGCCTCTTCGACTGGGAGTTCGAGGAGGTGACGCCGGCAAGCTCGGAGAGCAGTTACTTCATCGCCCGGCACGAGGCGCCGAGCTCGTCAATCTTTGATTTGTCGGGCGAGTTGCTGGGTGGCGATGTCGCCGCCGTCCGATCGACCCCGGAGGCAGCGCCGCCGACGGCGACGTGGAACACCTACCTCTGGGTCGATAGTGCCGACGAGGCGGCGTCCAAGGTCCGGGATGCCGGCGGAAGCGTCATGAGGGAGCCCTTCGACTTCATGGATGCCTGCCGGATGGCCGTCTTCACCGATCCGGAGGGAGCGGCGTTCGGCGTCTGGGAGGCAAAGGAGCACAAGGGCGCCCAGCTGGTCAACGATCCGGGCGCACCGGTGTTCAACGGCCTCAACACCCGTGATCTCGAAGGCGCGAGGTCGTTCTATGGATCGGTATTCGGGTGGCAGACGGGATCCATCGGCGCCGGGGCTGAAGGGTGGACGCTGCCCGGTTACGGCGACTGGCTGGAGCGCGAGCACCACCCGGGCCTCCGGAAGCAGATGGCGGGGGCGGGGGCACCCCAGGGATTCGAGGATGTGGTCGCGGCCATCATTCCAATTGCTGACGACCAGCCCGAAACCCCGGGACATTGGAGTGTGACCTTCGCGACCGACGACGTCGACGCCAGCGCCGCGAAGGCCACCGAACTCGGCGGAAAGGTGATCGTCCCGCCGTTCGACGCCCCCTGGTCTACATCCACGTACACGATTCGGCTGACCGTCATCGGCGACCCGCAGGGCGCGACGTTCAGCGCGAGCAGGTTCGTGCCGAAGAACAGCAGCGTCAACAGCTAGGCGGACGTACGAGTTCACGCATGTCGGACGCCCTGCTCGCCGCTTACCGTCGGACGACGTAGTGCATATGGGTGACACCGCCCTCCCCCTCGAGGATCCGGGTGCGCTCCAGCTCGATCTGCTCGGGATCGAGGCCCTCGAACAGACGGCGCCCTTGGCCGAAGAGCACCGGGACGACATGGAGCTCGATCTCGTCGAGGACGCCGGCGGCGAGCGCGAGCTGGGCGACTGCGGCGCCGTGGACCAGAATGTTCTTGTCGCCCGCGGCCTCCTTGGCCTGAGTCATCGCGGCCGTGACGTCGTCCACGTAGGTGACCAGCGGCCACTGGCTGATGTCGATGCCGGGCTCCCGGCGGCTGTAGATGAAGATCGGCACGCCGTCGTGGTGGTCGCCGTCCCAGCCAGCGGCAGGCTCGAAGGTCCCCCGGCCGGCGACGACCGCGCCGGTGGACATGAACTCGTCGACGACCTTGCCGTTGACGCTGCCCGAACGGCGGACGGCGTCGACGTCGTCGACCCCGCCGCCGCCCGGAATCACCCAATCATGCAGGCGTTCCCCGCCATCGCCGAGGCCGTTACCCGGTCCCGCATTGGGCCCGGCGATGAACCCGTCGAGGGACATGGACATGTAGAGAACGGTTGCGGACATCTGTTCCTCCCTTTTACGTGCGGTTCACGACTCGGGGCCGAAGGTCAGTCAGCTTCTCGGCCTCGCCATCTCACATGGTTGATCCCCTAAGGTCCTGGGCCGGATGCCCGATCCCATCCCGACCTACGTCCACCTGCTGCGGGCGAAGGATCTCATGGACCGAAACTACGACCAGGAGCTCGACGTCCAGACCCTTGCCCGCGCCGCCCACGCCTCCCCGGCGCACTTCAGCCGCAGCTTCAAACGGGCCTTCGGTGAGACACCCCACAAGTACCTCCAGCGTCGGCGGATCGAGCGCGCCAAGGAGCTGTTGCGCGAGACCGACCTGATGGTCACCGCGATCAGCATCGAGGTCGGATATCAAAGCCTCGGCTCGTTCAGCTCGGCGTTCAGCGAGCTGGTCGGCGAGGCGCCGATCGAGTACGCCCGCCGCTGGCGCGCCGGCCGACCGCCACCGATTCCACTGTGCTTCACGCTCATGTACACGCGGCCGATCGAATCGAGCAGCTTTCGAGAAGCGCCATAGAGCGCGCCGGGCTAGCGTCGTTCCGACAACTCGATTCGAAGGAGCCGCAAACGATGATCACCAGGCTTTCGCACACCACCATCTGGGTCCTCGACCAGGACGAGGCGCTCGATTTCTACACTCGGCAGCTCGGTTTCGCGGTCAACACCGACGCACGAATGGACGACTTCCGCTGGCTCACGATGAGCACCCCCGAGCAGCCGGACCATGAGTTGATCCTGCTCGAGCCCGGACCGCCGATGATGGACGCGGAGACCGCGGAGCAGGTGAAGGAGTTGGTGGCGAAGGGGGTCCTCGGCGCCTGCGCGTTCGAGACCGACGAGTGCCGCGAGACCTACGCCGAGCTGAGTGAGCGAGGGGTCAATTTTCTCTCCGAGCCGTCCGAGCGCTTCTACGGGATCGAGGCGACGTTCCGGGACAACTCCGGGAACTGGTTCAGCATGACCCAGCGCACCGGTGTCCCATCGGCTGAATGACATCCCGCCTGTTCGTCAGAAAGGAGAACCACATGTCGAACAGCAGTGACACCGAGGCCGTCAAGCCACCGGCCCCGCCCGCGGACCTGAAGGCGCTTGGCGATCGCCTCGTCGGAGCTTGGAAGGTCTCCGGCGAAACTGAGGGCGAAACGAGCTGGGAGTGGATGGACGGCGGCTTCTTCTTGATCCAGCGTGGCTGGACGCACCGAGAAGGAACGGAGCAGAAGTACCTTCAGGTCATCGGCCACGACCGCGCGCCTGGCTCCGAACCGGCCGATGCGATCACCGGTCGCCTATACACGAACCACGGGGACACGCTCGCTTACGTGTGCGAGCTCGACGGCGACACGATGACGATCTGGATGGGGGAGAAGGGCTCCCCCGCCGTGTATACAGGCACGTTCAGCGCGGACGGCAACACGATCGAGGGCGCCTGGGAGTGGCCCGGTGGCGGCTACAAGGAGACGATGACCCGCGAGCGCCCGTAGCCTGCCCACCTCGACCTCGATGTCTGAGCCCGACAACCCGACCCCGAGCCTGTACGAGTGGGCCGGCGGAGATACGGCGATCCGGCGGCTGATGGTTGCTTCTACGACCGCGTCGAGCGTGATGAGCTCCTCTCGCCGTACTTTCCCGGCGGGGTGAGCGAGGACCACCGGGCGCACGTCAGCATCTGGTGGTTGAGCGGAGGCAACGAGCAGGACGCCACCGGCCTCGCGGGCGACAGCCTCGTTCTCAAGGGCGCCGTACAGGAGGATGCGATCGACTGCGTCCCGTCGATGATCTACCCGCAGGACCTGTTTGAGGGCGGGACGTACTTTCCGCGTACCTTCATTCCGGCCTCGGACGGGGACATGAAAGGTGCGGCTGCCAAGCTGCTCGACGGCAAGCGCCACGTGGTCATCAAGGGCAAGAGGCGCGCCTTCGAGGGCGGGGTCTCGGGCGACGACAACTACGGCCGCGACGGGACGTGGACAGCCGGCTGGAACGTCAAGTGGAAGCTGGAGTTCAAGCTGCCACGGAAGTAGCGCGGCCCAGCCGCTTCCGCGTGAACCCGGCACTGCTGGGCTCTCACCGTGTCGAAGGCGTGTCCCGAAATATGTCCCGAACCGCCCCGACCTGAGGCGACGTCAGCGCATCTCGCCGGACCTGTCCACGCATGAGATGAGCCGACCGAACGACTTCGCGCCATTTCTCAGCCCGGAAACCCGGGTTCGAATCCCGGTAGCGGTGCCTCGAAGAGCTCCGACAGGCGGGGTTTTCGCGTATCTGGGAACGGCGGCGTGCGGAGCCGTGACCGCGTCGTGTGTGACCGGCGATTTCGACGTGGCCCCTGCGAGCCGACGCGACAGGGCTAGCCTTGGACCCCCGTGAGCGCGCTTTCCGTCACATCCGGTGAGCTCGACACCTGGCGCGAGCTTCCCATCGCCCAGCAGCCGGACTGGCCGGATCTCACGCACGTCCGTGCCGTTGAGGCCGAGCTGGCGGGACAGCCGCCGCTCGTTTTCGCCGGCGAGTGCGACCAGCTCAAGGAGCGGCTGGCCGCAGTGGCCAATGGCGAGGCGTTCGTCCTTCAGGGGGGTGACTGCGCGGAGACCTTCTCCGGATCGACGGCTGACTCCGTACGCGACCGACTCGAGACCGTGCTGCAGATGGCAGTCGTGCTCACGTACGCGGCGAGTATCCCGGTGGTCAAGGTCGGCCGGATGGCGGGGCAGTTCGCGAAGCCCAGATCGCGTCCCACGGAGACCAGGGACGGGGTCGAGCTTCCCGCCTACCGCGGCGAGGCCGTGAACGGCCTCGACTTCACGCCTGAGGCGCGCCGCCCCGACCCCGCGCGGCTTCTCCGCGCTTACCACTGCGCGGCGACCACTCTCAATCTCTGTCGGGCGTTCACCCACGGAGGCTACGCCGACCTGCACGAGGTGCACGCCTGGAACCAGGACTTCGTGGCGCAGAGTCCGGCCGGGCGGCGATACGAGCAGGTCGCCGGCGAGATCGACCGCGCGCTCTCGTTCATGAGGGCGTGTGGCGCCGACCCGAAGGAGCTCCATGGGGTAGAGCTGTACTCCAGCCACGAGGGGCTCCTGCTCGAGTACGAGCGTGCCCTGACACGCATTGACACCCGCACCGGACTGCCGTACGACGTCTCCGCCCATCTGGTCTGGATCGGCGAGCGCACCAGGGATCCCGACGGTGCGCACGTGGAGTTCTTCCGCCATGTCCGCAATCCGATCGCCGTCAAGCTCGGCCCGACGACCTCACCGGAGGACGCCCTTGCGCTCGTCGAACGGCTCAATCCCGATCACGAGCCCGGCCGGTTGACGTTCATCACCCGGCTGGGCGCCGGCAAGGTCCGGGAGGTTTTGCCGCCGCTGGTGGAGAAGATCACCGAGCTCGGCTCGCCGGTCGCGTGGATCTGCGACCCCATGCACGGGAATACGTTCGAGGCGCCCAGCGGGCACAAGACCCGTCGGTTCGATCACGTGCTCGACGAGGTGGCCGGCTTCTTCGAGGTCCACCGGACGCTGGGCACTCATCCGGGCGGCATCCACATCGAGTTCACCGCCGACGACGTGACCGAATGCGTCGGCGGGGGCCACGAGATCGTCGACGCCGACCTGCACCAGCGCTATGAGACGGCGTGTGACCCCCGGCTCAATCGTGGCCAGTCGCTAGACCTCGCCTTTCTGGTCGCCGAGATGTATCGCGGTCAGGACTGAGCGCAGGCACAGCGGCCCGGCCAGCCCCGCTACGAGACAGCCGTTAGCTTGGGGCGTCGAGCGCGGCCCGCAAGGCAGCGCGGTCGGGCGCCCCGAAGACCACGCGATTTTGCGTGGCGACGTACACGAGATCGAGGTTGACCCCAGCCCGGGCGATCTTGCGAGTCAGGTCCGCCAACACGCCGGGGCGGTCCGCGACATCGATCACGACGACCTCGCGCTCGCGGGTGACCGCGACGTGGGAAATCGCCAGGGCGTGCTTCGCAGCCTCGGCATGCGGGACGAGGATATGGAGCTCGGCCCGCTCGCCTGGCCCGACGCACGTGGCGGCTGCGATGTTCACGCCGGCATCGCCGATCGCCGCGGCCACCCGCGCCAGCGCCCCGGGGGCGTTCTCGATCTCGATGACCAGGTCGACGGCCATATGGCCCGTGCGCCGTCAGCCTACTGGGCCGAGAAGCCCCGGCTAGGGCTCAGGGAGCCAGCCGCTCGAGGACCGTGCCGTCGCCGGCGACTCGCAGCACCGTGGGGACGATCCCCACGCCGTACTTGTGTGCCAGCTCGGGTCGTTCGCGAACGTCGATCGTCACCAGTCGCTCATCCTCGGCGCGCAGGCGCCGCTCCCACTGTGAGCACTCCGAGCAGAGGGGGTGGCTGAACTCCACATAGGCGCTCCCGGAGTCATCGAGACCGAAGTCGGATGGGTCGAGATGGCCGTGGTGGCGGGGTGAGATGCCCCTGAGGCGGGCCGTCAACCTGTAGAGCTCGCAGCCGGCGCACAGCCCGGTGCCCGCCGCGAGGAGAGCCAGCGCAGCGACAATCGAGGCGAGCGCCGTCCCGACCACCGGCGCGCCGAGCCACCAAGCGGCCGCCGCTCCTCCCAGGAAGACGGTGCCGATCGCGTTGGCGAGGCGCGGGGGGCGGGAGTCCTCCAGCTCGCCTTCTCCAAAGCGCGGCTGGACCAGTTCGAAGTACGCCACGCACGTGATGCAGAACCGCCGCCCGAGCGTCAACCCGATTAAGAGCTGCGCTCCCATCAACGCCCACGCGAGCGGCCACCCGAACACCGCTCCCAAGAGCGCCACGGTCCCAACCACGGCCTGGTTGAAGCGTGGTGCGCGTTCGTCGATCACGTCCGTGTCCCGCCACGGATCGGCGGTGCGGGCGGGGCTGCCTTGGACCGCGGATGCCTCCACGTTCCAAGTGTGGCAAACAGCGAATCGTCTGCCGCTCACCTGCGCCACCATCCATACCGGATGTATCAATGGGTCGAGCACATCGGCGAGGTGGAGCTTGCGATTACTGCGGAGAGCGAGCGCGACGTGTTCGCCGACGCGCTGGCGGGTCTTGCCGACCTGCTGGGGATCGAGGGAAACGGTGCGGAGCGCCGCGCAATCGAGGTGAGCGCCCCCGACCGGCCCGCGTTGCTCGCAGGCTGGTTGGAGGAGCTCGTGTTCTTGGCGGAGGTCGAGGGGTTCGAGCCAATCGAGCTGCGGGACCTGGAGCTTGCGGGCGACACGGTGAAGGCCGCGGTCGAGGGGCGCCACGGCCATCCACGCCCCATCGTCAAGGCGGTTACCTACCACCGGCTGGCGTTCGAGTCCGCGGGCTCTGGGTACCGGGCAACGGTGGTACTCGATGTCTGAGCTGCCGATCCAGAGGGTGGACGACGAGCTTTGGGAGATCCCGGCTAGCGCACGGGCTGACATGCGCGTGCCGGCGCGGGTCTTCGCCGACGACGAGCTGCTGGCGGCGATCGAGCAGGACCACTCGCTCGAGCAGCTCATGAACGTCGCGACGCTGCCGGGGATCGTCACGGCATCGCTGGCGATGCCGGACATCCACCAGGGCTATGGCTTCCCCGTCGGGGGCGTGGCGGCCACCGAGCCGCCGGACGGGGTCGTCTCGCCAGGCGGGGTCGGGTACGACATCAACTGCGGCGTGCGGCTGCTCGCCCTGCCGCTCGACGCGGCCGAGCTCGGGGAGCGTCGCGAGGCGCTCGTGCACGAGATCTCGCGCCGGATCCCGGTGGGTGCCGGCGGAAAGGGCTCGGGCGGGGGTATCCGCGGCGCCGACCTCGATCGGGTTCTCGCCGAGGGCCCACGAGCGCTGGTGGAGGACCTCGGCATCGGCACCGAGGAGGACGTGCGCTACACCGAGTCGCACGGTCGGCTCGAAGGCGCCGACCCGGCGGCCGTGTCTGAACGCGCCCACAGGCGCGGCGCCGAACAGCTCGGCACGCTTGGGTCCGGCAATCACTTCCTGGAGCTGGAGCGCGTCGACCGCACCTACGACGCCGGGGCGGCCGAGGCGTACGGGCTGCGCGAGGGCCAGCTGACGCTGCTGATTCACTCCGGCTCGCGCGGCCTTGGACACCAGGTTTGCACCGATTTCGTCAAGCGCATGTCCGCATCGCTGCGCCGCTACGCCATCGAGCTTCCCGACCGCCAGCTCTCGTGCGCCCCGATCGACTCGCCCGAAGGGCGCGATTACCTCGCGGCGATGGCGGCGGCCGCCAACTTCGCCTGGGCGAACCGAGCCGCGATGGCGCACCGCGCCCGCGAGGCGATCGCCACCGTGCTGAGCCGCGACGCCGCGCGCGACACGCGGACCGTCTACGACGTCGCGCACAACGTGGCAAAGCTCGAGCGTCACGGCGACCGCGAGCTCTGCGTGCACCGAAAGGGCGCGACCCGCGCCTTCCCGCCGGGCCACCCCGAGATCCCGCCCGCCTACCGTGAGGCGGGCCAACCGGTCTTCATCCCCGGGAGCATGGGCACGGCCTCCTTCGTGCTCGCCGGGCGTGCCGGCTCGATGGAGCGCGCATTCGGCACCACCTGCCACGGCGCGGGCCGCAGGCTCTCACGCACGGCCGTCCGCAAGCAGATCGACGGCGCTGCGCTGCGCCGCCGTCTCGAGGATGAGGGCGTCGCCGTGCGCGCCGCATCCTCTCGCGGCCTGGCCGAGGAGGCGCCGGAGGCCTACAAGGACGTCGAGCGGGTGGTCGAGGTGGTCGAGCGGGCCGGCCTTGCGGCGCGCGTTGCGCGGCTGCGACCGATCGGCGTCGTCAAGGGGTGAGCCGAGGGCCTTCGTCGGGCCGACCGACGCCGACTGCGACACGGCACGCGCCGGCTTCAACCGCGAGATCGATCGTCGCCCGGCGGCCCCTTATCGACGCTCGATTGCTCCCCCGACCGCGGTGCCGTTGGAAGCGGCCCGCCGAGCTCCGTCCAGGCGGGCGGCCTGTATTCGCCGTTCGGGCGGCCGCCCACCGCGACCATGCGGAAGCCATCCGCGCCCGGGAGGATACGCCGCTTCTGGCCGGGGCCGACTCGGGCGAACACGCCGGGCTCCAAGCGATGCTCCTCGCCGTCGACGAGGAGCGTGGCCAAGCCGTCAAGCGCGATGTAGATCTCCTCTTGGCCGAGGTCGTTCTCGTCGGCCGAGTCG
>DATFON010000016.1:0-7731 GCA_035265465.1 Solirubrobacterales bacterium
GGCAACGCGGATGATGTTGACCTCGGGCTGCTGTGCCTGAAGGGTGACGCCGCCCGTCTGGGTGTGGAAGCGAATCGTCTGCGAGCGCGTGTCCTTGGCGCCGAATCGCTCGCTCATGATCTTCGCCCACATCCTGCGGACCGCCCGGAACTTCGCGATCTCCTGGAAGACGTTGTTGTGGCAGTTGAAGAAGAAGGCGAGCCGCGGCGCGAAGTCGTCAACGGCGAGCCCGCGGGCCAGCGCCCCCTCGACATAGGCGATCGCGTTGGCCAGGGTGAAGGCCACCTCCTGCACGGCCGAGCAGCCCTTCTCGCGGATGTGGTAGCCGGAGATCGAGATCGTGTTCCACCTCGGCACGTGCTTGCGGCAGTACTCGAAGATGTCCGTGGTCAGGCGCATCGTGGCCTCGGGCGGATAGATGTAGTTGCCGCGCGCCACGTACTCCTTGAGCACGTCGTTCTGGACGGTGCCCCGGAGCTTCTCCGCCCCGACGTCCTGCTCCTCGCCGACGAGCTCGTAGAGCAGGAGCAGGATCGCCGCCGGCGCGTTGATCGTCATCGAGGTCGAGACCTCGTCCAGCGGGATCTGGTCGAAGCAGATTCGCATGTCCTCGATCGTGTCGATCGGAACACCGGTTCGCCCAACCTCCCCAGCGCACAGCGGATCGTCTGAGTCGCGGCCGAGCTGCGTCGGCAGGTCGAAGGCCATCGAGAGGCCAGTCGAGCCGTGCTCGATCAGGTACCGGTAGCGCTCGTTGGTGTCCTCGGGGCTGGCGAAGCCCGCGTACTGGCGCATCGTCCACAGCCGGTCGCGGTACATCCCCGGGTGGATGCCGCGGGTGAAGGGATACGAGCCCGGTTCGCCCAGCCGCTCCTCCAGCGCCGGCGCGACGTCGTCTGAGTCGTAAAGCCGGTCGACCTCGATGCCCGAGTCGGTGAAGCGCCGCGGATCCTCCGGGCCGACGACGGGGGCGATGAAGCGATGGAGGTCCTCCTCGACGGCTTCGACCTGCTCCTCGGAGCGCTCGTCGTCGCCGGATCCGGGCGTCTTGGGCTTCTCGGTCGGACGAGTGGCCACAGGGGAAGGATAGGTCTACGGCTCGAGCTCGTATGGATAGTGAGTGAGAGTCTCGGCGCCGCGCCCCGTCACGAGCACCAGGTCCTCGAGCCGCACGCCGCCGATGTCGGGGCGGTAGAGCCCGGGCTCCACAGCGAGGACGTCGCCGATCACGAGCTCGTCGCCTCGCGTGCGCCCCAGGCTGGGTGCCTCGTGGACCTCCAGCCCAACGCCGTGCCCCAGAGAGTGGAAGAACCCCTCGTTGAGCGTCTCGCCTGGAGGCTTCGAGAGTTGGGTCGGCAGGCCGTGTTCGTGAAAAAGGTCGCATACCGCCTCGAAGACCTTCCTGCCGCTCGCGCCGGGACGGATCTCGGCCAGCGCCCGATCGAGAGCGTCATGGCACAACGCGTGCCACTCGCGGATCTCGGATGTCCCCTCGCCCACGACGAAAGTGCGCGTCATGTCGGCGTAGCACCCGCTTTCGCGATCCTGCGGCCACAGGTCGATCACGACCGGCTGGGAGGTCGCGATCGGACCCGATCCGCGCTCGTGTCCGATGGCGGCCTGCGGGCCTGGGGCGACGATCGGCTCCTCGCAGGTGACGCGGTGGTCCGCAAGCGCGCCGGCGATCGCCTCCTTCAGCCGCTCGCTCGTGAGTGGCTCGCCGTCCACATGAACCTCCGCGCCGGCGGGCTCAGCGGCGCGAAGCACCGCGGCGGCGGCCGCCATCGCGGCCTCGGCGGCCCGCTGAGCGCGCTCGATCCCGGCAAGCTCCGCGGCGTTCTTCGCCCGGCGACGGTGCTCGAACAGGTGGCGGTCGACCGTCAAGTCGACCCCGGCCGCGCGCAGGCGGTCGGCGAGCTCGAGCGGGAAGGTCGATGGCGCGACGGCCTCGCTGATGCCCATTCGCCTGCACGCCCTGACCACCAGCTCCTGCTCCGCCTCCTCCCAATCGGGGTGGCGCTCGACGAGCTCGTCCCAGCCGAGTTGCTCCGGCCCGATTACCTCGACGTCCGGCGCCCTCTCGCTGACAGTCTGCGTTTCAAGTGGACTAACGACCGCGTAGCGGTGCCCGTCCACCTCCGCGTAGAGGAACGGGTCCATGATCTCCGCGGGCACCTCGTGGCGCATCTCCGGGGAGCGGAGCGTGTCGGCGTAGATGAGGATGGAGGCCATCGCTACGAGTCTTGCAGGGCGCGCGAGACCGCCCGCTGCGCGGCTGCCGCCATCCGCTCGGCCACTCGCGGATAGGAGTAGCGCTCGCGCGCCTCGGGATCCGAGGGCGGCACCTCCTCCGCGGCGAGACGCCGCAGGGCCGCGACGATCGCGTCGACCTCATCGGCCGGGACGACTTCGCCACCGGCCTCGGCAACGACCCGGCCGGCCTCGGTTCCCGCGGCGAGCGCCAGGATGGGGGGTCCGGCGGCCAGGTACTCGAAGAGCTTGAAGTTCAGGAGCTGCGTGCGGCGAGCTGAGGCGAGCAGAAGCAGCGCGTCGGCCTCCCGCTGCAGCGCGAGCGCATCCGGGCGGGCCAGCGTGCCCGCGACCACGATCTTGGCGGGGGAGACGTCGCTCCGCATGAGCAGGGCCTCCTCGTGGGTCAGGGGGCCGGCGACGACAAGCTCGAGCTTGGCTGCCGCCTCCGGAACCTCCTTCGCGAGGACGGCGAACGCTCGGATCAGGGCGGTCGGGTCGCGGCCGTAGCTGCCGAACCGGCCGGTGTAGACGAGCGAGATCCGATCCGGGTCGAGCAGGCGGTCCGCGGCATCGGTGGCGGTCGTGTCGGCGGCGAGATCCGGATCCCAGCCATTCGGAATCAGCTGCGGATCAAGGCCCAGGCGCCCGCGGAGGTCGTCGGCGGCCGGCCGGCTCACGCATACCACCGCGTTGGCGTCTCCGAGCCAGCGACGCTCCAGCCGGCCGTCCAGGCGTCTCTGGAGGGCGGTGGGAAACTCGGGGCGGATCGGCTCGAAGGTCCACCCGTCCCGGAGATCGGCGACCCAGGGAACGCCGCGGCGCCGAAGCGCTCGGCCCACGAGGTGCACGGATTCCGGCGGTGAGCTCGTGATCACGCAGTCGAAGCGCTCCCGGGCGTTGAGGCGAATGGCATCGCGCCGCGCGAACGGCGCCCAGGCGGCCACCAGGGGTTCCGGGACCACGATCCGGCTGAGGAAATGGGGGCGGCCCGAGTATGTGTCGGAGTCGAACAGGGCGTCGACTCGATCGCGGCCGTGAAGTCGGGCGCGAAGACGCTGGAGGTCCGCCGAGCGCACCACGTCCTCCTCGCCGGCGGGATCTCCCTGGCCGTATGCCGACGTGGTCAGCACCGTCACCCGGTGGCCCAGCCGCCGCAGCCACTTGGCCATGGCGGCGGGTCGGTGGGCGCCGGTGTCGCGGCACGGCGGATAGAAGTAGGCGACGAGGAGGAGGTTCAACCGACCCTCCGGCGCCGGGCGGCGATCGCCTCGGAGTAGGCGGCATCCATGCGGTCGAGCAGGCTGGGCCAACTCCACAGATGCTCCGCCTTGTCGCGACCGGCGATGCCCATCTCGACGCGCCCGGATGCTCCGGATCCCACCATCCGTCGGATCGCCGCAGCCACCGCCTCGGGGTCGCCAGGCGGGACGAGGATGCCCGTCTCGCCCTCGTCCACGACGGCCCTCACGCCCGGATACTCGGTGGCAATCGTGGGCAGGCCGCAGGCCATGGCCTCGATCAGGACGATGCCGAAGGACTCGGGCGGCTCCGTGGTCAGCAGCAGCAGGTCGGCCGCCCGCAGCACGCCCGGCAGCCGGGAGTGCGGGACGCGGCCCAGGAAGTGGACCTGCTCGGCGATTCCGGCGGCCGTGGCCTGGCGCTGAAAATCGTCGAGCAGCTCGCCGCCACCCGCGACGAGCAGGTGGACGCGCTCATCGTCGAGCGCGCCGATCGCCTGCAGGGCGATGTCAAGCCGCTTGAAGTGATGCGCGCGGTCGAGCGTCGCGACGAAGGCCGCTACGACCGCGTCCTCCGGAATGCCCTCCGCCGCTCGCACGCCAGCCTCGTCCGGGCCCGGGGCGAACAGGCGCGTGTCCACCCCGTTGGGCATCTCGATCAGCTTCGACGGATCGCGCTGGCCGATCCGGCGCAGGTAGGGCACCGAGGCGGCATGGTCGGGCGACAGGACGCAGACGCGGTCCGCGGCGCTCATCAGGAGGGGAGCGATCGTGTGCTCGTACGTCTCGAACGGGATCTGACGGGCCCCCTTGGCGACCAGGCGGTTCTTGTAGTGGACCAGGAGTGCCTGACGCCGGCGCCGGCGCGTGAGGCGTCCGAGCAGCGTCAGCTCGGAACCGAAGATGAACGGATAGTGGAGGTGGATGACGTCGAACCCCTCGACCGCCGCCATGGCGGGGATCAGGGGAGCGTTGCCGATCGCAAGCACCGGGTCGATCCGATGCACGATGGCACGCCCGGGATCCGGGGGCTCGCCCTCGGCGGGTGCGGTGAAGACCTCGACGTGGTGGCCGCGCTCGGCCTGGCCCTTCGCGAAGCGGTAGCAGGTGTTGCCGGCGCCTCCCGGGTACGGCGGAAAGGTTGCCGTCAGGTGTGCGATCCGCAGCGGCGCCGTCGGCTGCGTCCGGACGTCGCTCAATCCGTGGCGCCGACGAGGCGCTCGACGCCGGCCTGCTCGATCGTCCGCCGCAGCCCGTCGCGAAGCTCGACCTCGGGCTCCCAGGCCAATACCTGACGGGCGCGGGTGATGTCCGGCTGCCGGATGGTCGGGTCGTCCACGGGGAGTGCCTCGAAGACGATCTCGGACCGGGACTCGGTCACGTCGATGACGGTCTTCGCCAAGTCGATGAGCGCCATCTCGTCTGGGTTCCCGAGGTTCACCGGCAGATGGAACTCCGACTCGGCGAGTGAAACCAGGCCGCTGATCAGATCGTCGACGTAGCAGAAGCTGCGCGTCTGGCTTCCATCTCCGAAGACGGTGACCGGCTTGTCCTGTAGCGCCTGGCGCAGGAAGGTCGGGATCGCCCTGCCGTCGTGCGGCCTCATCCGGGGGCCGTACGTGTTGTGGATCCGGGCGATGCAGGTGTTGACCCCCTGCTGGCGGTGGTACGCCATGGTCAACGCCTCGGCGTAGCGCTTCGCCTCGTCGTAGACGCCGCGAGGGCCGATCGGATTCACGTGCCCCCAGTAGTCCTCGTGCTGGGGGTGAATCTGCGGGTCGCCGTAGACCTCCGACGTCGAGGCGAGGAGGAATCGCGCCCGCTTGAACTTCGCGAGCCCGAGCATGTGGTGCGTGCCGTACGAGCCCACCTTCAGCGTGTGGAGCGGCAGCCGCGCGTAGTCGATCGGGCTGGCCGGGGAGGCCAGGTGGTAGACGAAGTCCACTTCGTCCTCCAGGAACACCGGCTCGGTCAGGTCCTGGTTCATGAACGTGAACTTGGTGTCCCGGATGTGCTCGATGTTCTGCAGCGACCCCGTGTCGAGGTTGTCGATGCAGACCACGCGATGGCCCTTGCTCAGCAGCCGGTCGCAAAGATGGGATCCCAGGAATCCCGCTCCCCCTGTGACGACGCAGGTACTCATCTCAATCCGGCAGGGTACGCGACCGCTCGCGGCGGGGATGCGGCCGCGCGATCCGGCGGGCGCCCTGCTTCAACCGCGCCGGTGAGGAGGGCGGCGGGCAGGTGCGGGGGGTTGTCGGGTGTGTGGCCACGGACGAGACCCTCGATTCATGCGGTCGCCGTGACCGCGCGCTCGCCGTGCTCGACGCCGCCGAGCGCGATCTTCGTCGGACGGCGCGCCGTTTCTCGCTCTGCGCAGACGACGCCGAGGACGCCTTCCAGCGCGCCGTGGAGATCCTGCTGACGAAGGCGCCCGATCGCCCGCCGTGCGCGCTCATCGCGTGGATGCAGGTCGTCACGCGCCGGGAGGCGCTCGCTGTCAGGCGGACTCGCGAGCGTTTTCTCGTTGCGTGGCGCGACGACGCTCACGACCTCTTCGGAAGCCTCCTCTGCGAGCGACCCGGCCCGATGGAGCATGCGGAGAGGCGCGACCGGGTCGCCGCCGCCGCTCGAGCGCTTGCGGTGCTGAAGCCCGACGAGCGGCTGGCCATCGTCCTCCAGGCCCACGGCTATTCCTACGCGGAGATCTGCGAGCTCTGCGGCTGGACGTACACCAAAGTGAATCGAAGTCTGGCGGAAGGTCGACAGCGGCTCCGGGAGCTCACGCGACCTAAGCCCTGATGCTGCTTGGTCTGCGACTACTCGCGCTGGAAATAAACGATCGCTGAGCCGTTTCGGAGGCAGAAGTTCTGGACGCCACCCCGAGGTCCCTCGAAATTCGGCTTCGCCCAACACGTCCAGCCGTGGTCGGGGAACAGGACGCCGTGGTTCTCGGACAAGTAGCTGATCATGACGTGGTCAGAGAACCTTGCGACGACGCGGAGCGCGCGGTCGCAGGAGATGCTGACTACGTTGAGGTCCAAGCGCCTTGCTGCGGGAGAGCTGCACGAAGTCAGGTCGTGCCTTTCACTCATTGTGGTCTCCGCAACTTGGAGCGCCGGTGTACCTGATTCGGGGGTCGTGCCTCCTTGGAGCGTTCCTAGCCAGAAACCGACCGCGACGACGGCTAATACGGCTGCACCAATGGCTATGCGCTTCCACCAGTACACGGCAAGAACACTACGCCGAACATCACTGGTCCATCACACATTTACGAGCAACGGCGGGATCGGAACCGCCTGCCGAAGTGGGACGTTGAGGAAAGTGAATAGATGTTGCCGGGCCCGGCTGCGCCCGCCCCCGGAATTCGGGCTCGGTTCCTGAGCGCCCTACACCTCGGCCACTAACTCGAGCTCGCTCGGCGTGAACTCCGCGACGTATTCCCGCACCGCAGCGATTCGCTCCCCGAACTCAGGATCGGCCTTCCAAGCATGCATGGCCTCCGCGCTCTCCCAGGGCGCGAAGCTCAGATAGCGCCGCGGCTCGTCCAGGTCCCGGATCAGCCGCGCGGTTCCGGCTCCCGGCATGGTCCTGAGCCAGCGGGCGAATTCGGTCCAGGCCTCGACGAATGCCTCCCCTTCGCCCTCCTTCGCCGTCCAGGCTCCACTCGAATAAACCTCGCTCATGGCTCGCTCCTTCGCGGCCTACGCCGCTCGTCGCTCCAGAATCACAAGTGGGATCTCGCGGCCCGTCCGGTGCTGATAGTCGTCGTAGGTGGAGTAGGCCTCGATGACGCGTGGCCACAGCCGCGCGCGCTCCTGCGGCTCGGCCACGCGCGCGTGCACCGCGCGGCGCTCCGAGCCCACCTGAACCGTCGTATCGGGATTCGCGCGGAGGTTGTGGAACCAAGCCGGGTGCTTGGGATAGCCGCCCTTCGAGGCCACGATCACCAGGTCGTCTCCGTCGGGGATGTAGAGCAGAGGACTGGTGCGCTTGACGCCGCTCTTCGCCCCCGCGTGGTCGAGCAGGAGCATGGGCGCGATGCCGGGAATGTGGTGTCCGATGACTCCGTTCGTAGCGCGGTAGACGAGGGTGTGCCCGCCCATCAACCGCCGGAGCACCGGCCAACTCCGGTCCGCGAGGTCGAGGTAGCCCGTCCAGGTCACGGTGTCAGGACGAGCTTGCCGGTCGTACCACGGGCGCGGATGTCCTCATGGGCGCGGTGGGCGTTCTCTAACGC
>DATFON010000017.1:0-9897 GCA_035265465.1 Solirubrobacterales bacterium
GGCTCCCTGGGTCCGGGCACGTTCGACACCGAGAGCGCGAACTCCCTCGGGCCCGAGGCGAACCCGGAGGCCACCTTGTAGAGCGGGCGGACGTGGGACAGGCTGTGGAAGAACGAGTACAGCTCGTCCGGATCGTGGTGCTCCTTGCGGTCCTTGGTCTCGGCGTTGATCGCCTCGAGCCGGGCGCGCGGGTCGGGCTCGGAGATGGGCAGCTCGCAGAACAGGAACGAGTCGCGATTCCCCAGGGCGTCGCCGTCCTCGTCGCGGTGATGCATGCTGACCGGGATCTGCACCCGCATCGCCTCCATCGGCCGCTCGTGCGTGGAGAGCCAGCGCCGGATCGCGCCGGCGACCATCGCGAGCACGACGTCGTTGACGGTGACGCCGCTGCCCACCGAGTGCTCAATTCGCTTCAGGTCGGCGAGGCTGCAGGAGGTGAACGCGAGCTCGCGATCGCCGCCGATATGGCGGTCGAACGCGGTGTCGGCGCCGATCGGCCACAGCTCGCGCCGCAGGGTCCCCGGAAGTGCGGCGAGGCCGCGACCGGTGTCGCGCCACCGCTTTGGGGACACCGCCGCTCGCGCGCCGCTCGAGACGGCGCCGCCGAGATGGCGCACGCGACTGCCGACGCCGGCGGCCAATAGTCGCGCGGCGTTCGGCTCGGGGCTCGCCTCCCAGGTCATGGTCGAGCCAGGCTGCGGGCCCTCCGCGTCGTCATCCCACAGGAGCTGCGAGAGCATCCGAAGCGCCGTGACCCCGTCGGCCATGCAGTGATGGATGCGGATGACCAGTGCGGTTCGGCCGTCGTCGAGGGGGCCGGCGAAGTCGATGCACCAGAGCGGCCGCGAGTGATCCAGTCGCTCGGCCATGACCATGCCGGCAAGCGAGACGAGGTCGGCTCGGTCGCGCACCGGCTCCGACGCGAGCCGAACGTGGCGGCGGATGTCGAAGCTCGTGTCGTCCACCCAGGCCGGTGTGGCGACACCGAAAGGCGTCGGTGCCAGGCGCTGGCGGAGCCGGCGGACACCGGCGAGCCTCGATCCGACCCTGCGGCGAACAAGATCGAGCGTCGGCGGATCGCCGTCCTCCGGCGGCTCGACGATGACGACCTTCAGGGTGTGCCCGGCGATGACATCGGATTCGAGCCGCAGGATGCGCGTGTCGTCGGGACTGAGCCGCTCCATGCATGCGTTTATCGCAGATCCGGCCGGGGGGAGGCCCGCCGCGTCCTGCGGGCGCGGCGGGCTCCCACTCTCTTCCCCGGCTAGCTTGGGGCCGTGCCGGACGCGCCGGCGTGGGGGTGGATCGGGGCGATGAAGGTCTTGGATCCGGCCTCGATCCCGATCGCGGTCACCTCCGGTGGATCCAAGCCCGAACTTAGCTCGGGCTCGTCGGTATCCCCGGCGTAGACATAGCGGAACGACCCCGCCGGAACGCGCGTGCCGTCCTCGCGGCGCAGCCACACCGTGCACAGGGTCCCCGGTCGAAAACCGTGCACCCGGACGCTGACGTCGCTGCCCCACGGACGCGGCTCGAGGCTGGCGTTGATGGACACCCCCTTGGGAAGACCCTGGAATGCCACCGTTTGGCTGGCCGGCCGCTCGCTCGGCGACCCGGAGAAGACAGTCGTGAGAAGGACCGCTGCCGTCGCGGCCGCGGCAGCTGCCCCGAGCCCGAGCCCGACCCACGCTCGACGACGACGGGTGACCCGCCGCTCGGTGGCGATTTGCCGGGCGATGCGATCGGCGAGATATGGCGGGGGGGCGGGGGTGGGGCCGAGCCGCTCAGGGTCGGCGCGCCGAAGCACGCCAGCCATCGGGGCGAGGGCATCCGCCTCCGCCCGGCAGTCCGCGCAGCCCTCGAGGTGAGCCTCGCTCGCGGCCCGCTCCTCGGGTCCCAACTGACCGAGGACGAGGGCGCCCAGGCGCTCACGCCAGATGCGACAGTCGTCAGCCGTCATAGCCCATCTCCTCCAACGCATTGCGAAGGGCTCGCAACCCGTAATAGACGCGGCTCTTGACCGTCCCCTCCGGGACGCCG
This sequence comes from Solirubrobacterales bacterium, assembly GCA_035265465.1. Taxonomy (GTDB): domain Bacteria; phylum Actinomycetota; class Thermoleophilia; order Solirubrobacterales; family 70-9; genus AC-56. Next base: position 2,041 of record DATFON010000017.1, read on the forward strand.
AGCTCCCCCGCGACCTCCGCATAGGGCCGGCCTCGCAGGTACGTCTCCACGAGCACCCGCCGGTGCTGGTCGCCGATCCGGCGCAGCGCCTCCTCGACCTGCCAGCTGACCAGGATCTCCTCGAACGGCTCGTGTCCGCGCTCGGGGATCTCGCCGGTCGCAACGGGCCGGGCGGAGCGCGCTCGACCCAGATCGATGACCACATTGCGCAGGATCGCGAAGAGCCAGGTTCGCAGCGATCCGATCTGAGGGTCGAATCGATCGCCGGCTCGCCAGGCGCGCAGGAACGTGTCCTGCACGGCTTCCTCGGCCATTCCAGGATCCCCGAGCGACCGCAGCGCGAATCCATAGAGCTCGCCGGCGTGCGCTGCGTAGGCCTCGCGGACGTCCGCTTCCCGCGTCAGAGCTGCCACAGCCGTCAATGTCGATCTCGTCGTCGCGCCCACACGCTCGTAATACTCCTCCGCCGGCGGGGCAGTTCACAGCCCCGCCGCCCGCGCATGACGTTCAAGCCTCAAGCGCGACCCCGTCGGCGCCGATACTGATGACGACTTGCGCGCCAGGGACCGGAACAGCCTCGCGGAGCAGCTCGCGGCGGCGCGCCAGCGCATCGCCGAGCTCGAGGGCAGGCTTTCCCAGCTGGAGCACCGCGACCCGCTCACCGGAAGCCTGCTCAGCCTGCGCTCCTTCAGGACCCAGCTCGAGCTGGACGTCGCGCGCGCGGAGCGCTACGGCCGGCCCCTCAGCGTCGCGCTGCTGGACGTCGACCGCTTCCGAAGTCTGAATCTGGAGCACGGCTACGCCACGGGCGACGCGGTGCTCGCGAGCCTGGGCCACCTGATCGCCGACCAAACGAGGATGAACGACCTCGCGTGCCGGATGGGGAGCGATGAGTTCGCCATCCTCTTCGGAGAGACCGAGGCCGTCGAGGCGCTCACGGCCATCGAGCGCATCCTCATCGAGCTGGAGGACATCGAGGTGGGCGCGATCCGGGGGATCGCGGTGTCGGTCGGCGTTGCCGGGCTTCAGCCGGGGCAGCGGCCGGAGGCTTTCGTCGCCGCCGCCGGTGCGGCCCTGGAGCAGGCGCGCGCTGCGGGTGGGAGCCAGGTGATCCTGCACGCCGGTGACCGGAGCGAGAAGCTCCCCGAGCTCGGCCAGGGGAACGTGATCGCGGCGCTCGCTTCCGCGCTCGAGGAGCGCGACCGCTACACGGGCGAACACTCGGAGAGCGTCGTCGACCTCACCGCCCGCGTGGGGGATGCCCTTGCGGTCAGCGGGGAGGAGATCGAGCAGATCCGCACGGCCGCTCTGCTTCACGACATCGGGAAGGTGGGCGTGCCCGACGAGATTCTCCACAAGCCGGGCAAGCTGGACGAGCGCGAGTGGGAGATCATGCGCCAGCATCCGGTGATCGGCGAGCGGATCCTGAGGGCGATCCCCGGATTCGGGACCATCGCGCGCATGGTCCGCCACGAGCACGAGCGCTGGGACGGCGGCGGTTATCCCGATGGGCTGGCGGAGACGGCGATCCCCGTGGGCAGCCGGATCATCCTGGCCTGCGACGCGTACCACGCGATGACTTCCGATCGCCCCTACCGCAGGGCGATGCCGCACGCTGACGCAATGGCCGAGCTCACGGCGAACGCGGGCACCCAGTTCGACCCGGACATCGTGCAGGCACTCGTCGGCTATCTGTTCGGCCGCCGCCAGGCGGGCTTAGCGGCCGTCTGAACGACTGCGACGACCCCGGGACGTGCCCGGCGCCGACGCAGGCGCTAGTCGGTTGCTGAAAGGTCCGTCTAGAGCTTGCCGATCTTGAAGATCTTGGTGCCGCAGTCAGGGCACGTGCCCTGGATGGCCGGGCGACCGTTCTTCATGGTCACCTGCTGTGGATCCTGGATCTCCACCTTCTTGCGTTCCTTCACGCAGTAGCCGGTTGGCATCTGAGGTCTCCTTTCAGGAACCGCGTGTGTGCGTAACGCCAAAGACAAGGGATCTCGCCTAGGCGTGCAACCGACCGTAGAGGACTCGCCGGACGCGTGCGTAGGAATCTAGTGCGAATTGCTACTAATCGTACGGACCGCGGCGTCAGCCGCCCGCCGACGTGCCGCCGCTTCCGGTCCCGTCGCCGCCCGAGTCCGCTCCGCCCGAGCCTCCCGATCCACCACCGGTCGTGCCGGTGCCCGTACCCGTACCCGTGCCCGTGCCACCGAAAGATCCTCCCGTGCCCGCGCCGGTGCCCCCGGTCTTTGTGGGAGAGCCGCCCAGTCCACCGTTGCCCACCGTCGCGACCTCCTCCTTCAGCGCATGGATCCGGCGCTTCAGGCTCGACTGGTCGCCGGAGATCCCGTCGAGCTGCCCCTCCAGCTCCGTTACACGGTCCTCCAGCGATTGCATCTTGCGCTCGGCGGCCTGAGCCGCTTCGTCCTGGATTGTCGAGATCTGGTCCCCGAGCGCGGCGACGTCATCCTTCGACGCCGAGTCCTGCTTGAGCTGGAGCACGAGAACCAGCGCGACGACGCCTGCGGCAAGGGCGAGCACTGCGACCGCTCCGAGCAGGTAGGTGCGGATCCCAACGCTCCGGTCGAGTTGTGCGAGCCAGGCGCGAAGCCCCTCGATCCGGCTCTGCGGGTCCGGCGACGCCTCCACTAGCTGCCGGGCTGAGGCGGGGCGACCTCGCCATCAGGCGGATCGAGCTCGAGTCCGTACTCCACCCATTGCTGCAGGCCCCCTTCGAGGTTGTACGCATCCCACCCCGCCTGTCTGAACGCCGCGGCCGCCAGCGCCGACCGGTTGCCGGAGCGGCAGTAGAACACCACGGCCCGGTCCCGGGGAACGGACTCGGCGTTGTTCGCCAGATCGTTCATCTCGAGATGGCGCGCCCCGGCAATCCGGCCGGCCTCCCACTCGTACGGTCGCCGGACGTCGACCAAAAGCGCGCCCGACTCGGCGAGCTCCGCCGCTCGCTGGGCACTGATCTCCGTCTCGGTCACGGTCTCGTCGGCCACGGCGTCAGCTTACGGCCTCATCCGCCTCCTTCTGTGCGTTGTGGCGCGATTCCCGCCTCCACCCATATCCTCTGCGATCCCGCACTAACGACTTGTGGCGGCTTAGCCGCCCGAAGGGAGACTCGCAATGCCGGAAGCCGTGATCGTCGACGCCGTTCGCACCCCGATCGGACGTGCGTTCAAGGGGTCCCTCGCCCAGCTGCGCCCCGACGAGGTGGGCGCCTACGTCGTCGACCAGCTGCTGGAGCGCAACCCGGACGTCAGCGCGGACTCGATCGAGGATGTGTTCTGCGGCTGCGGCATGCCCCAGGGGCTTCAGGCGTTCAACATCGCTCGCATCATCGTCCTGCTCTCCGAGCGTCTTCCGCAGACGGTCAACGGAGTGACCATCTCGCGCTACTGCTCGTCGAGCCTCGACGCGATTCGCCATGCCGGCAACGCGATCAAGGCGGGGGAGGGCGATGCGTACATCGCCGCGGGGGTCGAGTGGGTCAGCCGCTACAACGAACGGACCGAGCCGGCGGGTGCGGCCGACCAGAACGAGAAGCTCCAAGGCAAGGACGGCACCCCGAACGCCTACATCGAGATGGGCTTGACGGCGGTGAACGTCGCCGAGCGCTACGAGGTGAGCCGCGCGGACATGGACAAGTACGCGCAGCGCTCTCAGGAGCTCGCTGTCGGATCGCAGGAGTCCGGGTTCTTCGACCGGGAGATCGTCCCGGTGAAGCTGGAGGACGGCACCGAGGTGGCGAAGGATGACGGCCCGCGAGCAAGCTCGACGCTGGAGAAGCTCGCCGAGCTTCCCGAGGCGTTCGGCGGTGGCGGCGTCACCGCGGGGAATTCCTGCCCCCTCAACGACGGGGCGGCCGCGGTGCTGATCATGTCCGACACGAAGGCGAAGGAGCTAGGACTCGAGCCCCGTGCCCGGATCGTTACCGCGGCCACCTTCGGCAACGAGCCGGAGTACATGGGAGTGGCGCCGATCGGGGCGATCAAGAAGGTCCTCGATCGGTCCGGGATGACGATGGGCGACGTCGATGTGGTCGAGCTCAACGAGGCGTTCGCCGCCCAGGTGATCCCGATCATGGCCGAATGCGACATCTCCCTCGAGAAGCTGAACACGCACGGGGGCGCGATCGCCCTCGGTCATCCCTTTGGGATGACCGGTGCCCGCATCATGACGACGCTTCTGAACGCGATGGAGACGGACGACCATCAGGTCGGGCTCGAGACGATGTGCGTCGCCGGAGGGCAGGGCAAGGCCATGATCGTCGAGCGGCTGAACTAGCCGCAAGCTTCCCAATCAGCTGAAGAACGCCACGCTCCGAGCGAACGCGGCAGACAGCCGGCCCCGGCCGCTTTGGTGCTCCCGTGCCGCGCGTCGGTGCAAGCGTCGCCGCGGCTCCTGGACGGGCCGCTTCCACGCATCCTTCGTCCGGCGGGCGATCTCGCGATCGCGTTCCTCCATCACGGCGATCATTAGTGCGGGGTGCATGACCTACCTCCTCTCGGTGCTAACCTGTAAAGACCACTAGCTGGTTACAACACTAGCAAAAACGATTTGATGGTGTCAACCGGCTACCCGAGTTTGATGGTGTCTAACCATGACCGTTGAAGCGAAAAAGCCCCCGGACGACGTCGAGCTCGTCAGCTCTTTCGTGAACACGCTGGAGAAGAACACCAGCGTTCCGGACGTCGAGGAACTGGACTCGCCAGCGGCGCTTGGCTCGTGGATGGATGAACACGGGATTCCTCGTGAAAACGCGCTCGGGCCCGAGGACGTGAAACGCGCCGTCGAGTTTCGAGAGGCATTGAGACTTCTGCTGCTGGCGAACAACGGAGCGGAGCTCGACCGCAGCGCGCTGCGGGCGCTGCGGGACGCTGCGCGGGAGGGCCTGATCCAGGTGGAGATCGACGCGGCCGGGAAGGCCACACCGCGGCCGGCCGGCGCGGGCGTCGCAGGGCTGTTCGCGCGCCTTTTGGCGGCGGTCGCCGACGCTCAGGCCGCGGGGGCGTGGGAACGGCTCAAGGCATGCGCCGCAGACGACTGTCAGTGGGCGTTCTACGACTCATCGCGCAACCGGTCGCGAACCTGGTGCTCGATGGAGGTCTGCGGCAACCGCGCCAAGACGCGGGCCTACCGCGCCCGGCTGTCCGACGGTTCTTAACGGCGGCGACTTTGTCGCCGCAGCAGCAGGTCAGACGGCGAAGCCGCCGCAAGTGATTTAGCCTGCGGCTTCGGCCTTGCGGAGGCCGCGGAGGGCGAACACGGCCAACAGCGCTCCCAGGCCGGCCGCCGCGGCGAACGCGAGCAGGATGTGGAAGGGATCGCCCGCCATCAGGCTGCGGCCCGCCTCAATGATCGCGGTCATGGGATTGATCGTGGCGACCGACGAGATCCAGCCCTCGAGGAGGTTCCGCGGCACGTACACCGGCGCGGTCATCAGGATCATGAACAGCGGGAGCTGCATGGCCGGCGCCGCCTGAAGGGTGCGCAGGCGGGTCATGACGCCGGCGGCGAAGAAGAACGCGGCGACGTTCACCACGAGCGCCAGGCCTACGAGGCCGGCGAGGTCGATCCCGTTGCCGTCGATCTGCATTCCGGTCACGAGCGCGATCGCGAAGACCACGATCCACACGAACACGGCCCGGATGACCGCCGCGATCCCGAACCCGGCGATCACGGCGGAGCGGTCCCGCGCCGCGAGAAGCAGGCGCCGGGTAAAGCCCGAATCGAAGTCGGCCCCGATCGAAAAGCCGATGAAGACGCCGCCGAACGCCGCCGACTGAAGCAGCACGAAAACGAACTGGAAGGCGTCGTAGTTGTAGTAGTTGAAGCCCGGGAGGCTGCCGACCGCGGAGAGCCCCCCCGCGAACGCCATGTAGAAGAAGAGCGGGAAGGCGAGCATCGGAAGCAGCAGCGCCGGCGCCCGGATCACGGAGTGCAGGTTCCGCCACGCCACGGTCTTCGTGACGGCCCAATAGCGCGCCCGCCGGCTCACGTGCGCACCATCCTCTGGCGCAGGGCCAGTGTCGAGGCCCAGAGTCCGATCGCGAAGATTGCGAACGCCACGCCGAAGCCAAGCGCCAGCGCCTCGGCGTCCCATCCGGTGATGATCAAGCTGCGAAGCCCCTCGATCAGGTAGCTCACCGGGTTGATCGTCGCCACGGTCTGGAACCAGTCGGAGGCGATCAGATCGCGCGGGAGGGCGGCCGAGCTCAGGAACAGGAGAATGAACATCAGCGGGAAGAGGCCCTGAACGGCCTCAGCGGAGCCGGTCCGCAGCCCGGCGAAGAGCCCGATGGCGCCGAAGGCGGCGGCGATCGAGAGCGACAGCGCGAACAGAACCACGGCTCCAAGCACGCCCGACTGGAGGCTCGCCCCTGCCGCGAGCCCGGCGCCCAGGAACGCGACAGCCTGCAGCATCCCGATCAACAGGACGCCCGTGAGCTGGCCCACGAGCAGCGAGGGACCGCTCATCGGGGTCAGGGCCAGGCGGTTGAAGAAACCGGACCCGATGTCCTGGGCGACGTTTGTGCCCGCCGTGTTGGTCGCGAAGATCGAACCCTGCATGAAGGGGAAGGCCAGCGCGAACGCCAGGTAGGAGCTGGTCGGGAAGTCCGGGATGTTCGTCGCCGCGCCAAGGCCCGACGCGTTGATGGCGAGCAGGAACAGCGGGAAGACGAGCGGTGGCACGATCACGATCGGCTGCCGCATCGTCCGGACCACGGAGCGCCAGGCCAGGTACCTGGCCTGAGTGCGGAGGGCGGGTGTGGTCGACCGGGCGGACATGCTCCGGGCTATGATCTCGCCGCCTCGGCAGGGTCTTCTGGTGAGGGGGCGCTGGCCCCCGAAATTGGCTGGTGCCGTTGCAGATGTTCCTCGCCGGTGTCCTCCTCCGCGACTTGCTCGTCGCCGGCGCCCTCCAGGGATCGGCCGGTCTTGGCGAGGAAGACGTCATCGAGGCTTGGAGCGTGCAGCTGGAGGTCGGCGACCTTGATGCCCTCGCCGTCGAGGCCCCGCACCACGTCCGCGAGCTCCTCGGTGCCGTCGGACAGTCGGATCGCGACGGAGCCATTGCTGACCGGCAGCGGATCGCCGAAGCGCGACAGGATCCCTTCGAGACGCTCTACCTGATCGGCCTCGGCGGGCACGGCCTCGAGCGTGGGGCGCCCGATCTGAGCCTTGAGCGCGGCCGGCGTCCCCTCGGCGACGATGCTGCCGCGATGGATGATCCCCACCCGGTCGGCCAGGGAATCGGCCTCCTCGAGGTACTGGGTCGTGAGGAATACGGTGACGCCCTCGCGACGGGCGAGACCCGAGACCTCGTCCCAGAGGGCGGCCCGGCTCTGCACGTCAAGCCCTGTCGTCGGCTCGTCGAGGAACAGGATTCTCGGCGAGTGGACGAGGGCGAGTGCCAGGTCAAGCCGGCGCTTCATGCCGCCGGAGTAACCGCCGACGCGGCGGTCGGCGGCCTCAGCCAGCCCGACCCGTGCGAGCAGCTCGTCTCCGCGCTGCTTGATCTCGCCCGGCGACAAGCCGTGCAGGCCACCCTGAAGCTTCATGTGCTCGCGGCCCGTGAGCAGCAGGTCGAGTGCCGCGTCCTGAAGGGCCACGCCGATCACGTCACGGACCGCGGCACCCTCACGCACGATGTCGTACCCCGCGACGCTCGCTCTTCCCGCGGTGGGCGGGAGGAGCGTCGTCAGCATGTGCACCGTCGTCGACTTGCCGGCACCGTTCGGACCGAGGAAGCCGTAGATCTCGCCGGGCCGCACGCGGAGGTCGATCCCGTCGACCGCCCGCGGACCGTTCTTGAACTCGCGGACGAGGCCCTCGACCTCGATG
>DATFON010000018.1:0-13281 GCA_035265465.1 Solirubrobacterales bacterium
ACAGGGTCGCGCCGAACGCGATCAGCGTCCAGATCATCAGGCCCAGCGCGGGCGAGACGAGGAAGCTGCCGCTTCCGCCTTCGGCGGCGAGTGGGATCGCTGCTGTCATCTGACCGATCGGCTCCACGCGGCCTAGAGGAAAAACGCGATCAGGCCGAAGATGAACGTGTAGAAGGCGACGGCCTCCGTCAGCGCGAAGCCGAGCCAGCGGATCGCCTGCAGCTCGTCCTTCATCTCGGGCTGGCGGGCGACGGACTCGATCTCCTTGCCGAAGATGATGCCGATGCCGACACCGGCACCGATCGAGCCAAGCCCCGCCCCGACGCCGAGCGCGATCGCCTTCCCGGCATCGGTGATGCCGGTGTCGGTGATACCGCTCGCTTGGGCTATGAGGTCAACCATGAATGAACTCCTTCGTTTCTTGACGCATCGATGTCTAGTGACTCGCGGAGGTCGCGCCTCCCAGGTAGATAGCGGTGAGGATCGAGAAGATGAATGCCTGCAGGGTCGCGATCAGGACGACCTCGAAGATGAAGAAGGCGAAGGCCAGCGGGAACGTGAGCGCCCCCAGCGCAGCCAGCCCGAGGAGCACCGCGAGGCCGCCGGCCATGAACAGGATCAGCAGGTGGCCGGCGAGGATGTTCGCGAACAGTCGCACTGACAGCGAGATCAGCCGCACGAAGTGCGAGATCACCTCGATCCCGAAGATCGCCGCCTTGCCGAGGGGATTCATGTCCTCGAGGCCGGGCGGTAGCCAGGTCTTCAGGTACCCGAAGAAGCCGTGGGTCCGGATCCCCTCGACGTTGTAGGAGATCCAGACGATGAGCGTCAGCATCAGCGGGACCGAGATGTTGGCCGTCGCCGCGTAAATGGCGAACGTCGGCACCTCCAGCCCGAAGATGCTCACGGTCTCCGCCGAGTTGGTGGGCAGCGGCACGTAGCCGAGCATGTTCGAGAACCAGATGAAGAAGAACAGCGTCGCGCAGAAGGGGAACCATTTGACCGCCAGCCTCCCCTCGATGTTCTGGCCGGTGATCTGGTTGCGCGTGAGGTCGTAGGCGGCCTCGATCGCCATCTGGACGCGGTTGGGCTTCGCCTGCATCCGCTTCGAGATCCAGATCATGGTGCCGATGGTCAGGGCACTCGCCAGCGCCAGGTAGAGCACCGCCTTGTTGATGGAGAGGTCGATGCCCCCGATCTGGATCGGGATCCACGCCTCGAGCTGAAACTCGTTCTGAGGCTTGAACTCGTCGTTCTTCCCCGCGCTGCCGAATGCGACCCCGAGCAGGATCACGATCAGCAGATAGGCGCCGAGCGCGAGGAGCACCTTGTTGCGGGTCTTCATCAGTCCGCCGCCTCGGGGTGAAGGAGCCGGTCCAGCACCTGGCTGCCGAAGTACACGGTGAACAGGGCGGCGCTCAAGAGAGCGGCGGCGAGCCCGGCATCGCGCTCGACCAGGCCCACGATGAGGACGGCCAGCGCGATCAGCCAGACCCGCCCAAGGGTCGAGGCGCCCATGATTCCGAGGGCGGCGCGGCGATCCCCGCTCGCGATCGACCGGCGCACGCGCCGGGTGGCGACGAGGTGGATCCCTCGCTGTGCGAGCCAGGCCCCGGCGGCCACGACGTAGCCCAGGAGCGGCCAGCCCGCGACGAGGAAGGCGGGCAGCGCCAGCGCCAGAAGCACGAGGTCGCCGTATCGCAACACCATCGCGCCGACGCCTCCGTTGCTCAGGCCTCTAGAGCCGTTTAAAGCGAGCGTAGACAAGGGCAAACCCCACGACGAGTCCCGCGAAGAGACCAACGAGGCCGAGCGGAACCGCAAGCCCGGTGAGCGAGCCGAGCCCGTACCCGGCTGCCGCGCAGGCCAGCATCGCGCCGATCAGCATGGCTCCCGCCGCGGCCGCATCGGCCCTCCCCGGCGGGATCTTCGTCATCACGTCTTCCGGTGAGGGGGCGCCAGCCCCCGAATCTGGCAGGTGCCGTCGATGGTGTATCGAAGTCGGGACGAAACAATCGGAAACTGCTCCAAAGGAAGAGATAGCCGCGCAGGGCCCGGCGAAACACCGGTTCCAGGCGGCGAGGCGAATATATCCCAAACAGGCGCCGCCCGATCCGGGCCCCTAGTGCCCTTCGGCGCAAGTGTCGAGGCGGGTTCAGGCGTCTCGCTCGGAACCAGCCGCGCCCGTTCCCGACGGGCGCTGGGGCTCGTTTCTCGCCCGCTCGCCGTCCGGGGCTTGCTCGAGCGCCATGAACTCCCCCGTCTCCGGGTCGACGGCCGGGAAGGTTCCGGTCTCGAGCTCCGTGGCCACGCCCGAATCGACCTCCTCCGGGCCGGACACCGGGACGCCGAGTCCCACCAGCTCTCGAAAGCGCGACAGGCGCAGTTTCAGGACCTCGAGCGCCACCAGCAGGTAGACGCTCGCGGCGACCGCGGCGACCGCACAGACGAGGATGACGGCGGTCCAGAGGGCGTCGAAGTGGCCGTGGTTGTCACTGTACGGCACGAAGCGTAGGGCGAGGGCGAGCCCGGCGAGCACCAACGCCCAGCCGTAGAGGTATGCAAGGGTGCGGCGCTGCGAGAAGCCGATATTGGCCATCCGATGGTGGAAGTGCGAGGTGTCGGCCTCGTAGATGGGGCGCCGGTGCTTGATGCGCTTCGCGATCACGAACCCTGAGTCAAGGATCGGCACGGCGAGCACGCACAGAGGGAAGAACAGGGCCACCACCGCGTTGGTCTTCAGCGACCCGAGGACAGCCACGGCCGCCAGCAGGTACCCGAGCAGGTTGGAGCCGGTGTCGCCCATGAAGCTCGAGGCGGGCGGGAAGCCGTGTCGCAGGAACCCGAGGGCGGCGCCTCCGGTCACGGCCGCCAGCACGGCGGCGCCGGGGCGGTCGAGCGACAGGGCGATGACCGACAGAGTGACCGCCGAGATGAGGCAGACGCCCGCCGCCAGCCCGTCCACCCCATCGATGAAGTTGATGATGTTCATGATCGCGACGAATCCCACGATGGTCAGGACGTGCCCGACGGTGACCCTCCCGAGCACCGGTACGTGGTCGAACAGCACGTGGGTCAGGTCGACGCCGCCCACGAATGGCAGGGTGAAGCTCTCCACCTTCACCCCGTTGAAGACCGGGATCATCGCCGCCGCAATCTGGCCGACGAGCTTGACACCGGGCGGTAGGTCGAAGACGTCGTCCAGGATGCCCACGGTCGCGATCAGGGCCGCCCCGCCGAGGATCGCCCTGGTCTGAGGCGCCCACGGCAGGAACAGCAAACCGGCCACGAGGACCCCCACGAGCATCGCCAGCCCGCCCAGCTTCGGGGTGGGAACCGCGTGGATGCTGCGCTCGTTCGGGATGTCGATCGCCTTGATGCGCCGGGCGATCCGCTCGGTGATCGGCACGAGCACCCACGCGAGGACCGCGGCGGCGAGAAACGCGTAAAGCGCATAGATCTCGGGCGGTCTTCCGTCGACGAGCAATAGGGCTCTCCCGCGGCGAGACTAGCGGTACGTTCGGTGGGTCAGCCGTCGACGACCTGGAGGATCGCGTCCGCGAGCAGCCCGGGATCGCGAGGGTGGCGGACTCCATCGCCGGCATCGCGCTTGGTCAGCCGAAGCTCGGCGGGGTCGTGAAGCGGGATCAAGCGCCCGTCGGAAATCAGCCGCTCATCCACGGCTCCCATGCGTCCGCTGAAGATCGTGTACGCGGGGGTTCCGAGCGCCACAGCCTCCCGGTTCATCGTCCCGCCGGCGCTCACGACCAGGTCGGCGAGGGCGATCAGGCTCTGAGCGTCGATGGCCCGCTGCGGAACGATGATGCCCGATGCCCCGCGGCCACGCGCTCGATGGCCCTGGGCCTCGGTTCGCGGTATGACGACGCAGATGACGCCATCGGCCGCTGCCAGGCGATCAAGCAACCGCTCCTCGAGCGGATTGTCGGCGTGGTACGCGGACGTCTCGGGCGAGGGCCGGAAGACGACGAGGACCGAGGAACGATCGATCCCCAGCTCGCCGAGGACCGCGGGATCCGGCTCGAAGTCCGCGAGGTAGTAGTCCTCCTTCAGCCCTGGATAGCGGAAGAGCTTTCGCTCGCTCGCACCGGCGCGACGCATGGCGTCGGGCGGGATCGCATCGGGAACCAGCACGCGGCGTGCCACTCGGAACGCGAGCTGGCGCTGAAGACCGGCGTACTCGTAGTCCTGCATCTGTGACGACGGGATCCGCAGGATCGCCGACACGACACCCAGGTCGACCGATCCGTGTCCCAGGGCGAGATCAAAGCGCTGCGGCCGCGCCCAGCGGGCGAGCGCGAGGCTTCGCGTGGCCACGGCACTCGCCTTGCGGCCGAGCGACGCCCCCGCATGGCGACCCACGGCCTCGTAGGGAATGCCGAGCCGCTCCAGGACCCCCAAGGTCTGCCCGTACTCGCGGGCCGTCACAAGCACGCCGTGTCCCCGCTCCTCCAACCGCTCCACGATCGGCCGCAGCACGAGCGGGTGCGCGGCGGCCGTGCAATCGACCCAAATCTTCACGCCGCGGTCGCTACGAACATGTCGGCCTGGCCGTGCTGGATAGGGGCGTGGCGCCCTGCGGCGTCAGAGCGAATCCGACCGGGTTGGCGGCCGACGGGATCGATACCTGCTCTCCGTTCAGCTCGATTCGCATCTCGCCGTTGCCGAGCGTGAGCTTCAGGTCGCGATCCTTGAACGGCCCGCGGTCGTCGCCTGAGGTCAAGGTCTCCCCGTTGACCAGGGGCTTCCCCGAGTGATCGACGAGGCAGACCCAGACCGTCCCGGTGGGTGACAGCAGTACCGACGCCTCGCTGGGGATCGACCTAGTGGTCGTGGAGGTTTGCTTCCCGCCACCGTTGCCGCCACGGTGGCCTCGCCCACCGTCCTTCTTGTCCGACCCATCGGTGATTGCGAGCACAAGGAACAGGGCCACCAGCCCGGCGGACACGGCGAGTGCGATCGTGCCCGCGCGGCGCCAGATCGGATTGCCACCCACCGGGCGCGGTGGTTCGAAGGGGACCTCCATCGGATGCTCGGCCTCCGCTTGAACGCCAAGTCGGTCGTACTCCTCCACGAGCGCGGCCCCGTCGACACCCAGGTAGTCGCCGTAGGTGTGCAAGAACCCGCGGACGTAGGCCTCACCGGGCAGCACGCCCCAATCCTCGTTTTCCAGCGCATCGAGGTAGCGGATCCTGATCCGGATCGTTCGCTCGGCCTGGTCGAGGTCGATACCGGCCGCGAGGCGGGCCTCGCGCAGGGTTTCGCCGATTCCCGCGGGCATTCCCACATTGTCCAACGATGCGCCCCTTCGGCGCCGAGATGGTCAGCTAGACGGGCGCCGCCGAGAGCTGCGGATACAGCGGATACTGCTCCATCAGCGCCTGGGTGCGCTCCGCCAGCGAATCCCGCTCGGCCTCGAAGCGGTCCGACAGAGCCACGCTGATGACCCGTGCGACCTCGCGCATGTCGTCCTCGGTGAGGCCGCGGGTCGTCAATGCCGGCGTCCCGATGCGAAGTCCCGACGGATTCATCGGCGGGCGCTCGTCGAATGGGATCGCGTTGCGGTTGACGGTGATCCCGACCTCCTCGAGGCGGCTCTCAGCCGTCTTGCCGTCGAGCCCGGTGGGGCCGAGGTCGACCAGCACCAGGTGAACGTCGGTACCCCCGGTGAGCACGTCCACCCCACCGGCGATCAGCTCGTCGGCGAATGCCTTTGCGTTGGCGATCGTCTGGCGCTGGCGAGCCCGGAAGGGCTCGGACGAGGCGATCCCCAGAGCCACTGCCTTGGCGGCGATGATGTGCATCAGCGGGCCGCCCTGCTGCCCCGGGAAGACGGAGCGGTTGATGTCCTTGGCGAGCTCCTCCTTGCAGAGGATCATGCCGCTACGGGGCCCGCCGAGGGTCTTGTGGATGGTCGTGGTCGTGACGTCCGCGTACGGAACCGGGTTCGGGTGCTCACCCGCCGCGACGAGACCGGCGAAGTGCGCCATGTCGACCATGAGGCGAGCTCCCACGCCGTCGGCGATCTGCCGGAACGCGGCGAAGTCGAGGTGCCGCGGATAGGCCGACCATCCCGCGACGATGACCTTGGGACGGTGCTCCTGCGCGAGGCGCTCGACCTCCTCCATGTCGCACCGAAGGTCGTCGCGGCGCACATGGTAGGCGACGACCTCGTACAGCTTGCCGGACAAGTTCAGCTTCATCCCGTGGGTGAGGTGCCCGCCGTGGTCGAGCGCCATGCCCATGATCGTGTCGCCCGGCTCGAGCATCGCCATGTATGCGGCGTTGTTCGCCTGGGCGCCGGCATGGGGCTGGACGTTCACATGCTCGGCCCCGAACAGCTCACTGGCGCGATCGATCGCGAGCTGCTCGGCTACGTCGACCTCCTCGCAGCCGCCGTAATAGCGCTTCCCGGGGTAGCCCTCGGCGTACTTGTTGGTCAGGACCGAACCGGCCGCATCGAGGACCGCCTGGGGGACGAAGTTCTCGGAGGCGATCATCTCAAGGGTGTTCTGCTGGCGATGAAGCTCGCGCCGCAGGACCTCGGCGATCGCGGGATCGACGTCGGCGAGGGGCGCGGTCTGGAAGTCGTCCGGAAGTTCGGTCATCCCGCCCGACGATAGCAACGGCCCTGGCGGGCAATACTGCTGGGATGGGCGAGTCCAACGCGGACCTGGTGCGTCGGGGTTTCGAGGCCATGCGTGAGGGGGACGTCGACGCTCTGCTGCCGTTCATCCATCCCGATTTCGAGGCGACGACGCCGCCGGGGCTCGCCGCCGAGCCGGACACGTACCGCGGCGCGGACGGCATCCGGCGCTACTTCGACTCGTTTTACGAGGCGATGGACCGATTGAACTTCGAGCCGCACGACTTCATTCCGGTCGGCGAGCGCGTGGTGGTTCCGCTCACGCTTCGAGCCCGTGGGCGCACCACGGGCATCGAGACCGCCCAGGACATCGTCCTGATCTGGGACGTGAAGGACGGCAAGGCGATTCGGATCGAGGTCTACGCGACCCTGGAGGAGGCCATGGCCGCCGCCCGCTCGACCACCGGCGACGCCTAGCCGAGGCACCGGTCGAGCTCCTCGCGCGGTAGCGCGCCCTCGCGCAGGATCTCCCACTCGCCCCCGTTGTCCAGGGCGGTGAGATCGACCACCGTCGAGGGCTCTCCGCCCAGAGCGCCGCCGTCGATCGCCAGATCCACGTCGGCGAGCAGGTCCGGGTTGACGTTCTCGAACCGGCTGGGCGCCCGCTCGCCGCTGCGGTTCGCGCTGGTCTGGAAGATCGCGCACCGCGCTCCGCCCAGCGGCCCCTCGATGAGCCGCAGGCCGAGCCGCTCGGGGTCCTCGCGGCAGGCGAGTGGATATCGGTGGTCGGGGTTGGAGACGACCGCGGTGACCGGCCCCGGCAGGAGCGCGCCCAGGGCGTCGCGGGTTCGCGGGCCGAGCGTCGAGAGGATCTCCCTCATCGCGAGGGGCGCGAAGAACATGACCGCCGACGGCTTGTCCTCGTCGCGGCCCTTGAGCGCGTGAATCCGTTCGATCGCGCCCGCGTTACCCGGGTCGCACGCGAGGCCGTACAGGGTGTCGGCGGGAAAGACGGCCACCCCTCCCGCCCGAACGCACTGCTCGAGCTCCCGGCGAGCTCGATCGGACCCGTCCCGCGCGATCGAGACGACCATCAGCTGGCCATGCGGCCGAGCACGACCCGTGGGATCCCGGCCAGGTCCTGGCGACCCTCGACCTGCAGGAACCCGAGATCCAGAAGCAGCTCGGCCGCCGCGCCCGCCTGCCCGGCGCCAGTCTCCAGCGCGAGAGAGCCGCCCTCCTCGAGCGCCGTGCTCGCCGCCGCCGCCACGACCGCGATTGCCTCGAGCCCGTCGCCGCCGGCCACCACCGCCTGGCGCGGCTCGTACTCCGTGATCTCCGGCTGAAGCGACGGCACCTCGTCCTCCCGCACGTACGGCAGGTTCGCGAGCACGAGGTCGAATCGCCGCTCCGGCGGCACCGTCCCGCGCTCGAAGGTGACTCGCGACGCCAGCTCGAGGCGCTCGGCGTTCTCGCGGGCGAGCGCAAGAGCCTCCTCGGAAGTATCGGTGGCGAGCACCTCGCACTCGGGTAGCTCGTCCGCCACCGCCAGGGCGATCGCGCCCGATCCGGTGCCGACGTCGAGGACCGTGCGTGGCTCGAGCTCCAGCGCGACCTCGACGAGGAGCTCGGTCTCGGGCCGAGGGATGAGCGCACGCCGGTCGATCGCCAGCTCGAGATGGCGAAACCCCTTGTGACCGACGATGTATGCGACCGGCTCGCGGCGGATGCGTCGCCTCACCATCTCGCCGAAGCGCCGCCCTGCGGGCGGATCCAGCGCCGCGTCGGGATCCGCCGCCAGCTGGGCGCGGTCCCACCCGGTCGCCTCGGCGAGGAGCACCTCGGCATCCAGGCGCGGCGTGTCCACGCCGGCCGCGGCGAACGCATCGCTTGCCGCCGCCAGGGCCTCGCGGACCCTGCCGGCCGTGGCCGCCGTGGACATCAGGAAGCGGCTTCGGCCGTCTGCGCTTCCAGGCGCCGGCGCTTCTCCTCGGCCGCGAGCGCATCCGTGAACTCGCTCAAGTTCCCCGCGAGCACCTCATCCAGGTTGTGCCCGGTGAGCTTGATCCTGTGATCGGTGACGCGACCCTGGGGAAAGTTGTAGGTGCGAATCTTCTCCGAGCGCTCGCCGGAGCCAACCTGCGAACGCCGGTCGGAGGCGATCTCGGCCTGCTGCTCGGCCAGCTTCTGGTCGTACAGGCGGGCGCGGAGCACCCGCATCGCCTTCTCACGGTTCTGGAGCTGGGACTTCTCGTCCTGCATTGACACGGTGATCCCGGTGGGCGCATGCGTGATCCGCACCGCCGAATCGGTCGTGTTGACCGACTGGCCGCCCGGCCCCGAGGAGCGATACACGTCGATCTGCAGATCGCCGGGGTCGATGTCGACCTCGACGTCCTCGGCTTCCGGCAGGACGGCGACCGTCGCGGTCGAGGTGTGGATGCGCCCCTGGGATTCCGTCTTCGGCACCCGCTGGACGCGATGGGTGCCGCCCTCGTACTTGAAGATCGAGTAGGCGCCATCGCCCTTCACCGCGAACGTGACGTCCTTGAACCCGCCGACCTCCGCGGGCGAGGAGGAGATCACCTCGGTGGCGAAGCCGCGGAGCTCCGCGTAGCGCGTGAGCATCTTGAACAGGTCTCCCGCGAACAGCGCCGCCTCGTCGCCGCCCGCCCCAGCGCGGATCTCCACCAGGACGTTCTTGTCGTCGTTGGGGTCGCGCTCGACCATCGCCAGGCGGATCTCCTCGGCCAGCCGCTCCAGCTGCTGCGGAGCGTCGGTGACGAGCTTTCGCAGCTCGGGGTCGTCGCCGTCCTCCGCCAGGAGCTCGCGCGCGCCCTCGAGATCATCTCGAAGCCGGGTGTACTCCTCGGCCAGCTCGTGCGCGGCCTCGAGGTCGCGGTACTCCCGGCCCACGTCCGCGTAGCGCTCGCGGTCGGCGATCACTTCCGGGTCCGACATCTGCCGCTGGAGATCGGCGAACCGGCCCTCGATCTGCTCGATCAGCTGCTCGACCATGCTCACAAGTTTGACGGCCCCGGGTTAAAGGGGGCGACTTTGTCGCCGCAGATGCATGTGCAGTCAGGCGGCGAAGCCGGCGCGGTGGCGCATGTTGAGGCGCTAGGCGACGATCTCGATGTCGGCCTCGCGCGCGGCCTGCTCCGGACTCTCGACTGCGAGCACCGCCTCCAGAGAGGTGATCGCGACGGCGAGCTGCTCACGGTCCGGCTCGCGAGTGGTGAGGTTCTGGAGCATCAGGCCGGGATACATGACGGCCCGCACCCAGCGCTTGCGCCGGTTGCGGCCGGCCCACTTGATGACCTCGTAGGAGATCCCGGCGATCAGGGGAATGCCCAGGATCCGCGAGGCGAGAAGCCAGTACCAGGCGGGCAGCCCGAGCGGCGCGAAGACGAAGATCGCCACGACCATCACGACGAGCAGGAAGCTGGTGCCGCAGCGGGGATGCAGGCGCGAGTAACGCTCCGCGCGTTCGGGCGTGAGACGGTCGCCCGCCTCGTAGCAGGAGATCGTCTTGTGCTCGGCACCGTGGTACTCGAACACCCGCCGCAGGTCGTTCAGGCGGCTGATCAGGGCGAGGTAGCCGATGAAGATCGCGGTCCGCAGGATGCCCTCCACCAGCCAGAAGAGAACAGACGAACCGAGCTGATCCTTGATCAGGCTCGTCGCGCCGACCGGGACGACGAAGAACAGGCCGACGGCGAGGACCAGCGAAAGCGCGATCGTGATGCCCCACGTGATCCCGCCGATCTGCGGCGGCTCCTCCTCGCCCTCCTCGGGCTCGAGCTGGGCATTGGCGGAGATCGCCAGGGCCCTGAAGCCGATCTTGAGCGACTCCGCAAGAGCAACGACCCCGCGGATCACCGGCCAGCGGAGAACACGGTGGCGCTTCGCCCACGAGACCAGGGGCTCCGAGCTCACCTCGACCTCCCCGTCGGGCTTGCGAACGGCGACGGCCCACGTGGAGACGCCCCGCATCATCACGCCCTCGAGGACCGCCTGTCCGCCCACGGGCGCGTCGCGGCTCGCGACCGGCTTCCGGTCGGGCATCAGCGTGTCGGCAAGCTGTGGGCCGCCGTTCAGGTCCGGAGCGCCGTCGGCGATCACGTTCGGCTGCGGCACCCCATCCCCGCCCATTTACCGGGTCTTCCTAACGACGGCTGCGGGCTGCGCGGCGCTTGAACCGCTCGACCCGGCCCCCGGTATCGACCAGCTTCTGCTTCCCGGTGTAGAACGGGTGGCACGCGGAGCAGATCTCGACGTGGAGCTCCGGCTTGGTGGAGCGCGTATAGAACTCGTTGCCGCACGAGCAACGCACATGCGCGAGCACGTAGTCGGGGTGGATCTCAGCCTTCATCTCAATCGATTCTAGCGGTGGCCGGACTCGCTCAGGTCGTGCGCAGACCCTCAAGCATCCCCCGCAGTACCTGCCCCATCTCAGCTCGGGCGGCGTCGGGGTCGTCCGCGCTGGCGACGTAGAGGCCTGCCTCGGTGAGCATGCCCAGAATCCCGTGGGCGAGGGGATCGATCGGCTGTGGCCTCGTGATTCCCGCCTCGATCAGGTTCTCGAGCCCGAGCCGGATCAAACCCAGGCTGTGGCGGGACTCCACCTCTCGCCACGCCGTCCAGCCAAGAACGGAGGGTGCGTCGATCAGGGCGATCTGGCGTACCTCCGGCTCCTGGCAGACCTCGAGGAACAGCTCGAGCCCCGCCGCCATGGCCTCCCAGGGATCGGGCTTCGAGAGGGCCTCCTCGGCAAAGCGCGCGGCGGTCTCGCTCTCGACCTGCTCGAGGACGGCTCGGAAGAGCCCGGGCTTGCCGTCGAAGTGGTGGTAGAGGGCTCCCCTGGTGACCCCGGCGGCGCCGACGATCTCCTCCGCAGAGATGCCGGCGAAACCGCGCTCGGCGAACAGGCGGCGTGCGGTGGAGATCAGGGCGGCACGGGTCGCCTCCCCTTGCTCCGCCCTTGTGCGCTTGACATGCATACAGTTTGTATGGTAGAACCGTACAGCTTGTATGTGAACCCTATCCCAGAGCCTGGGAGCGAGGAGGCAACGAATGAGCGCGACCGAGGTGCCGATCGAGGGGGGACCCGCGACCGCCAAGGTGCGTGAACCGCTCGGGGTCGCGCTGCTCGACCTCGTAACGCTGGGCGTCTACGGGTTCTTCTGGTACTACCGGGTGCATCGTGAGCTGGCGGATCTGGGCAAAGCTCACCGGACCTCGGAGCTGGGCGACAGTCCGGGGACGTCGCTGCTCGCATTGGTGCCCGGCTTCCTCCTGATCGTCCCACTGGTCGTCTCCTTCTGGAACGCCCCGCAACGGGTGGAGGCCGCGCAGCGGCTCACCGGGGTGCCAGAGTCGCAACGCGTGAACGGAGTTCTGGCGTTCGTACTGATGCTGATCGTGTTCCCGGCGGGGGCCGCATACGTGCAGGCACAGCTGAACCGGGTCTGGGCAGCGCAACGCCAGGCCGCCGAGGGGAAGGATGAGCCGGTGCCTTCCGAGTTGGTGGCGTCCTCGTGAACGAGGTCACGCTGAGCCAAGGACCGGTCCGCTACCGCGACACGGGTTCCGGCCCCACGATCGTCTTCGCCCACGGCCTGCTGGTCGACGGGAAACTGTGGCGCAAGGTGACTCCACTCCTGGAGGATCGGTTTCGCTGCATCGTCCCGGACCTTCCTCTCGGGTCCCATCGCGAGCCGATGAACCCCGACGCCGACCTGACCCCTCCCGGGGTGGCGCGGATCGTGGCCGACTTCATGGCCGCGCTCGACTTGGCGGACGTGACGCTGGTCGGCAACGACACCGGCGGGGCCATCTCTCAGCTCGTCGCCACGAGGCATCCCGAGCGGCTTGGACGGCTGGTGCTGACGCCGTGCGACGCCTACGAGAACTTCCTGCCGCCGTTCTTTCGCCCGCTGCAATACGCGGCCAAGGTCCCGGGCCTGCTGACCGCGGTGATGCAGTCCACCCGCATCGGCACCGTGCAACGAAGCCCGCTCGGCTTCGGGCTCCTGATCTCCCCTGACGCAATCGACCCGGAGGTGCTGGATTCTTGGGTTCGCCCGTACCTGGGTAACGCTGGCGTACGGCGGGACACGATCAAGTTCCTGAGGTCGATCTCGAACCGCTACACGCTCGAGGCCGCCGAGCGCCTACGGGACTTCGACCGCCCCACGCTGATCGCCTGGGCTCCGGAGGACCGGTTCTTCAAGTTCCGCTACGCGGAGCGGCTCGCGTCCGCGATCCCGAATGCCCGCCTTGTTCGAATCGAGAACTCGCGGACGTTCGTGTCCGAGGACCAGCCGGAGCGCCTGGCGGAGGAGATCGCCACGTTCGTAAGCGAGACGTCGACGGCACCGGACAAGTAGGGGTCCGCCTCAGGGCGGGTTTGACGCCTTATCGCCGCTATCCGGCAGTAAGGCGTCAAATGCCGGCAGAGGGTGCCGGGCCCGCTCCCTGGCTGCCCTATTTGCCACGCTCCAGCCGGGTGTCGCGGGCGGACCTAGGTCTCCTGGTACAGCGGGCCGTCGCCGCCCTCGGGTGGCGTCAGACGGCCGCCCTTCGCCGTGATCGCGCCGCACTGGACGCAGTTGGACGGCGTGATGTTCAGGTCGACCTCCGCCGCGCCGTTCTCAAGCTGGTCGTCCGGGATC
>DATFON010000019.1:0-2413 GCA_035265465.1 Solirubrobacterales bacterium
GCCGCGTTGGAGCGCGGCGACGATCTGGTCGTGCGTCATGGTGTCTCCCTGGGCCGCGAGCGGTTCATGGAGATTTCAGTCGCCGTCATAGCGCTGCTCCCTCCACGGGTCGCCGTAGTTGTGGTAGCCGGCGGTCTCCCAGAACCCCGGTCGGTCCTCGATGAGGAGCTCGAGTCCTCGGATCCACTTGGCGCTCTTCCAGAAGTACAGGTGCGGGACGAGGAGCCGGGCCGGCCCGCCGTGCTCGGGGTCGAGCGGGTCGCCGCCGTACTCGTAGGCGATCCACGCCCGCCCACCGGTCACGTCTTCCAGCGGAAGGTTGGTCCGGTAGCCGTCGTCGCACCAGGCGCTCACGTATTCCGCCTCGGTCCCCGCTCGGTCGAGCAGCGTGTCGACCGAAACGCCCCTCCACGTCGTGTCGAGCTTCGACCATTTCGTCACGCAATGGATGTCGACCTTCGGCGTCTCCGCAGGGAGCGCGAGCAACTCCTCCCAGGTCCATGAGACCGGTTCGTCGACCGCGCCGCTGAGCTGGAACGTCCACTGGGCGTCGACCGGGCTGCGCGGCGTTGCTCCGACCGACAGCACGGGGAACTCGTCAACGACGTGCTGGCCCGGTGGGACGCGAGCGGCGTCGACGTGCGGGCGATGGCCTCGGAAGCCTCGTGAGATCGGCGACATGGATTCGTCCTTCAGGCCGGGCCGGCCGGTTGGGGAGGCGGAATGAGAATGGCGGCGCGATCGACGCCCTCGGGGCTGTAGCTGTCGCGCGCGCGGCGATGGTGGCGGTGGTGCAGCGCGAAGGCCGCGGCGCCGACGAACGCTCCCGAGGTGACCGGGATCGCCAGCGAGTCGACGCCCGCGGCGACGAGGATCAGGCCGGCGCAGGCCGCGACCACGACACTGTTGACCACCGCGACCATTCCGGCGGCGGTGAGCGTCAGCTGCCATGCGCGTGGTGCTTCGTGCAACGGCGCGCCCGGTGTGCCGCGGAGGGCAAGGAGATACGGCTCGAGCTCCGGCGAGAGGCGCAGGTAGTAGCTGCGCACGAGCGCGATCCGGTGTGCGTAGGCGATGTCCTCGATGGAGGACTGCACCAAGCGCAGGAACGTCACCGTCCCCACGAACGTCAATACCGGCAGCAGGATCAGCGCGAACGCATAGAAGGCCATGCCCAGCTGGGACATCTGCCCGATGAAGGCCAGCGCGATCAGGTTGCTCGAGAGGGCGGCGAGATAGATGCTGGCGCGCCCATTGGCCTCGGACACGGTGATGGCCCGGGACACCTGCAGGTTGAAGTGCTCGGTAGTCGCGAACGTGGCCGCGTGCCCCGCGCCTCTGGCGGCCGCCTGTGCGTCCGGCCGGAAGGCGCGGGACGCGATGCCGTGATCGGTGGCGCTCACGGCGCATACCTGTAGGGATGGCGAAACGCTTCGCCGGCGTGCTCGCCGGGGATGGGGATGATCAGCACACGGGAGGTCCCGCCGTCGGTGACGACGATGTGCGTCTCGCCCGTATCGCGGTTCCACTCGAGCGAGACGGTGAAGTTGAAGTCGTGTCGGGTGTCGAGCTCCACGAACATGCTTGGCTCCTTGTTGCGGCTCCGCTGTCGCATTCACGAGCGGCGGGCAGCGGGGACTTGACGGCACAAGCGTGCGCTTCTTCGACCGGGATCGCCCACGTGTCGACGCGGGGTTGTCCCACGGGGATGCATCACCGGTCGCCCCTGGGCGGGATTCGGCGGGCAATGTCTGCCTGCCTGAGCTGACAGTCGCGCGATTCGCCGTCGTGGAGAGCGGAAGCCGGTGCCGCGCCGCCTGCCGTCGCTTCCCCGGGGGCCGACCTGTGGCGAACCCCCGTAGCGCACCCCGGTAGCTCGACGGGGGCGACGACTAGACGAACAGCGCAGGCTCGTCCCGTCACCACACCACCGTCCCCACGAGGAGGACCACATGGCAGTCATGTCCGAAAGGTCAGCGGGCGACACCACGATCCGCCCGTTCACGATCGAGACGCCCGAGGCGGAGCTCGAGGACCTGCGGGCGCGCATCGCCGCCACGCGATTCCCGGACAAGGAGCCGGTCGACGACCCGTCACAGGGCGTGCAGCTGGCGACGATGCAGGCACTCGCGCACTACTGGCTGACGGAGTACGACTGGCGCAAGTGCGAGGAGAAGCTGAAGGCCCTTCCGCACTTCATCACCGAGATCGACGGGCTGGACATCCACTTCGTCCACATCCGCTCGGGACATGAGGACGCGATGCCGCTCCTCGTCGCGCACGGATGGCCCGGCTCGGTCATCGAGCAGCTGAAGATCATCGAGCCGCTGACCAATCCGACGGCGCATGGTGGGAGCGCAGCGGACGCGTTCCATCTCGTGATCCCGTCGATGCCGGGCTACGGATTCTCAGG
>DATFON010000020.1:0-7583 GCA_035265465.1 Solirubrobacterales bacterium
CCTCGATGAGGCCGGCATGCGCCTCTCACGCGCTCCGGACCCGGGCAACCTCCTCGATCGCCTCGCCGAGGCCGAGCGCCGAATCGGGAAGCCCAGCCGAGAGCCGGCCGCGGGCGAGGAGCTCAGCCAGCGCGAGCTCGATGTTCTGCGCCTGCTCGCGACGCCGATGACGCAGCGCGAGATCGGCGGCGAGCTCTACGTCTCGGTGAACACCGTCAAAACTCACACGAGGAGCATCTTCCGCAAGCTGGACGCCGCGAACCGCTCTGAGGCGGTCGCCCGGGCCCGGGAGCTGGGAATCCTCTAGGGCCCCGCAGGTTTGCCGTTTGAGAGCGCCTCGTAGGCGATCCCGGTGGCGAGTGCGTACACGGTGTGGTGGAAGGCGTCGATCGCGATCTCCTCCTTCGCCCAAAACACCGAGGGCGGGGCGATCTCCAGCGCCGGGAGCATCACCTGGGAGTTCCCGTAGACGGCGGCGCCGTGCAGCGCCGTCGCGGTCGTGGCGGGCAGACCCGTCGCGCCCAGCAGTCCCCGCAGGACGCCCCAGCTCGTCCCGAATCCCCAGTGGGAGAGGTCGTTGAATCGAGCCTGGGCGATGTCGTCCTCGAACTCCGTGATGCCGAGCAGCTTGGCTGTCGCGCGGGCCGGCGCCGAGCTCGGCGTCCGCCCTCGAAGCCGTGCCTCGACGGTGCTCGAAACCGTCATCGCGGCCGTCCCGACCAGGCCCGCGATCAGCCCCTTTCCCACCGCCGTAGCGATCGTGTCGGCCGCGTTTCTCATGAGACAACCTCCTCCGGGACCTTGTTGCTCCGCTTGCCGTCGACTTTCCTCTTGACGGCGCCCTTGCCGTCCGCGCCGAGTCGCTCCAGCAGGTGGTCACCGACCCGCATGGCGTTTGCCATTGCCGTCAAGGCCGGGTTGACGGCGCTCGACCCCGGGAAGAAGCTCGTGTCGACGACGTACAGGTTGTCGACGTCGTGCGCCTTGCAGTTCACGTCCAGCGCGGACGTCTGCGGATCGGTGCCGAAGCGGACCGTTCCGCACTGGTGGGCGATGCCCGCCAGCGGGATCCGCTGGTCCAGCACCGACCAGCGCGGGATCATCCGCTCCGCGCAGCCGATCTCCCCCATGAGGGACTTCAGCTTGGCGAGCAGACGACGGTGCGGCTCCTCGTTGTGGAACGTCTTCGACAGGTGGATGTTCCCGTCGCGGTCCAGCGTGATCCGGTTCTCCGGCCGCGGCAGGTCCTCGGTCGTGAGCCAGAAGTCGATCGCGTGCTTCGACATGTAGTCGAGCGCCAGGCCGGGGGCGAACCATGGGGCGCCGGCCCGCAGGATGTTGCGGTCCGACTTGCCGAGCATCTGGATGTGGCCGAGCGGCAGCTCCGAGTCCTGCGCGCCCCAGTAGTAGTCGTTCACGCCCAGCGTCTTTTGGAACTTGGTCGGGTTCGGGCTCTGCGAGATCGCGATCACGCCCGAGTTGATGTGGGCCATGTAGTTGCGGCCCACGACGTCGGACGAGTTGGCGAGGCCGTTTGGGTGCTTGTCGTTGGCTGAGCGCAGGAGGAGCGCGGGCGAGTGGGCGGCGCCGCACGACACGACGACGATGTCGCCGCTGTAGGCCTGCTCGGCGCCGCCGCGGTCGACGACCACGCGGCTGACCTCGGCCCCGGACCGGTCGGTCTCGAGTCGCACGACACGCGAGTGCGTCTCCAGCGTGACGTTGTCGTGCTCGAGCGCAGGTCGCACGCACAGGACGTGGGCGTCGGCCTTCCCGTCGGTGAGGCAGGGAAACCCATCGAAGCGATCGCAGCGAACGCACCGGCCCAGCTCCGAGTCCGACTCGTTCATGTCCACGCCAACCGGCAGGTGAAACGGGTGGTGCCCGGTCCGCGCGAAGTCGTCGTGGAGCTGCTGGATCCGCGGCTCGTGCGAGACGGCCGGATACGGGAAGGGGCCTGAGCGCGGCGGCTCCGTGTGGTCCTCGCCCGCCTCGCCGTGCACGAGGTAGAGCCGCTCGGCCTCGGTGTAGTACGGCTCGAGGTCCGAATAGGAGATCGGCCAGGCGGGAGAGAAGCCGCCGTAGTGCTGGACCTTGTCGAAGTCACGCTCGCGAAGCCGGAACAGGATCGCGCCGTAGAACTTCGTGTTCCCTCCCACGTAGTACTGGGCGTGCGGCCTGAAGGCCTCGCCGTTCTTGTCGTACCACTTCTCCTGGGTGACGTAGCGCGACTTGCCGAAGACCTCCTTCGAGTCCCAGTTCTCGGGCTCCCGCGGCAGGTAGCCGCCGCGCTCGAGCAGCAGAATGCGCTTGCCCGATGGCGCCAGCCTGTGAGCGAGCGTGCCGCCCCCCGCGCCGGTGCCGATGATGATGACGTCGTAGTGCTCGCTGCTCATTGGGATCTCCAGTCAGACGAGGGCTATGGGTGAGGTCCAGGCGCCGGTGGCGCCGCGAAGCTTGGGGTGGGTCAGGATCAGGGCGAACTCCCGCACGCCGGCCGCCGCGAGCTCGGCCGTGTCGAGGTTCTCCACGACGAACACGCCATGGCGGGCGTTCAGCATCTGGGGGACCTCGAAGGGGCGGTCGGGATCCTCGGCGGGAACCGGGCCGTAGCTCCAGGTGTCGCAGCCGGTGAGCGCGACCTCGTGCTCCACGATCCAGTCGGCGAGCTCGTATCCCGGCCCGGGCTCGCCTTCCACGTAGGTCTCGGGATTCCCCCAGTTGGCTCCCCAGCCGGTGTGGAACAGCAAGGCGTCCCCCGGCCCGGGCTCCAGTCCGTCGAGCGCGCGCTCGGCGTCGGCGACGGTGATCACATCGCCCGGCGCGGAGCGCCGGTCGGAGACGTCGGCCAGAAGTCCGCGGGTCACGATCTGCGGCACGGTCTCGATTCCGAGCCGGTTGACGCCGGCCGTGCCGGCGAGCTCGGCGACCGTCCAGCCGTTGTAGCCGCGGTCGCCGATCTGAAGGTGGCTCAGGGCGTCCAGGTGCGTGCCGAGCTGCATGGTCCCGGAGACCTGCTCGATGACCCAGTTGACCTTGTTCTCGCCCACCATCTCCCGAGCGTTCTGGTGGTGCGCCGTGGTGACGAGCGTCTGCTTGAAGAAGCGGCCCGGGAAGACCGGGATGTCCTCGTGAAGGACACGGCCCAGGTCGTACATGCGGCCCTCGCGCACCGACGCCAGCGCCTCAAGACGCTTGGCGTCGGTGACGTGGTTGAGCATGCCGAGCTCGTCGTCGGCCCCGAAGGGCGACGGCCACCAACGGGTCTCGACCTCGGCGACGGTCACTCGGACGACCACGGGGTGGCGAAGCTCGGGAACAGCGTCAGGCCCCCGTCCACGAACACGGTCTGCCCGGTGATGTAGGCAGCGTCGTCGGAGGCGAGGAAGCACGTCACCCCGGCCATCTCGTCGGCATCGCCGGCGCGCTGCATCGGGATGTGCTCCTCCACCTGCTTGCGCTTCTCGGGATCGTCGATCCAGCCGCGGTTGATGGGGGTCACCGTCGCGCCAGGACCGACGCCGTTGACGCGGATGCCGCGGGGCGCGTACTCGAGCGCCAGCGTGCGGGTCAGGTTCTGCATGCCGCCCTTGCTGACCGAGTAGCCCAGGTAGTTGGGCTTCGGGATCAGCTGGTGAACGCTGGAGATGTTCACGATCGACCCCGCCTTGTCCTGGGCGAGGAAGTGCCCGATCGCCTCGCGGGCGCACATGAACGAGCCCCGCAGGTTGACCGCGATGACCTTGTCGAAGTCTGCGCTGGAGAGCTCCTCGCTAGGGCGGGAGATCTGGATGCCGGCGTTGTTGACCAGGATGTCCAGTCCGCCGAGCTGCTCGGTCGCCTCGCCGACCATCCGTACGACGTCCTCCTCCTTGGAGACGTCGCCGCCGACCAGGACGTCGCGGACGCCCTCCTGCTGGACCTTGGCCACGCAGGCGTGGACTTGATCCTCGGTCTCGGCGGCCTCATCCGGCTGCGTCAGGTAGTTGATCGCGACGTTCGCGCCGTACTCCGCGAACCGGACCGCGATGGCCTGCCCGATCCCCGAGCTGCCGCCGGTGATCAAGACGTTCTTGTCCTTCAGGCCCCGCAGGCCCTTGGTCCTCTCGGGTGTTGCTACGGCGTCGGGCATGTCTCCTCCTGTTGGTCGCGTACTGGCGAATGCGTTTCCGGTAGTCCGCGCGGGACGTAGGTCGTTACACCTGGTCCCGGCCCGGACACGCGGCTCAAACCTCCGCGAGCGTGGGCTCGACTGCCCCGAAGTACGTCTCCAGCGCAGCCCTGACCTTGGTGCGAGCCCGATGAAGCAGCACGCGCTGATTTCCCTCGCTCACCTCGAGCGCCTCGCAGACCTCCTCCGGCGGCCACCCCTCCACGTCGCGAAGCGCGATGACCGCGCGCTGGCTGGGTGGCAGCTCGCGAATGGCGCCCGCGATGATCTCCCGGGTCTCGGCGGCCATGAGGCCCTCCTCGGGGACCGGCCAGGCCGTCGGCCCGATCGCCCAGTGACCCGGGAACCTCGAGTGATCCGCCGGCAGGAAGCGATCCGGATCGAGCACCGGCCCGTCATCGTCGGGCGAGAGCGACGACATCGGGATGCTGTGACGCTCGCGCTCGCCGCGACTGATCGCGGTGTTTCGCAGGATCGTGAAGAGCCACGACTTCAGCGAGCATCGCCCCTCGAAGCGGTCGATGCCGCGGATGACGCCAACCCAGGTCTCCTGAACGACCTCCTCGGCCACGTCCGCCGTCCGGACGTAGGTCATCGCGAGGCGCAGGAGCGCCGGGCTGTAGGCGTCGACCAATTCCGCAAACGCAGCCTCGTCCCCTCGTCGCAGCGTCTGCAGCAGCGCTGTCTCGTCTTCTTGGCTGACGGTTGCCTCAGTCGATGGCATTGACGCTCACCAACTCGATCCCGAAGTCCTGCAGGCGATCGAGGAGTCCGTGGAGTTGCGACTGATCCAAGAACTCACCCGTTAGAACGGTCTGCCCGGGGCGCGATTCGATCTCGACGTCCGGAAACGCCCGACCGAAGCGGCTGCTCAGTCGATCCTTGACGACGATCTCGTAGCGCGATGATT
The DNA here is from genome assembly GCA_035265465.1 of Solirubrobacterales bacterium. Taxonomy (GTDB): domain Bacteria; phylum Actinomycetota; class Thermoleophilia; order Solirubrobacterales; family 70-9; genus AC-56. Next base: position 5,082 of record DATFON010000020.1, read on the forward strand.
TCTCGGTGCCCATCTCGCGATCGAGTCTCCACGAGGCCGGGGTGAGTTGTCATCACCCGGCGGGCGATCTCACCCGGGTGAAATTCAGCGGCCCGCGACGGAGCTGGGCCAAGACTCACGCCAGCCCCTGCCTCCGGGCCGTGCATGTGAAGGTCGATCGGCCCCGCTTGCTGTAACGCCCGCCAGAGCTCGAACGACTGAGGCTGGGCTTGGCTCACAGCCGTGGCGAGGCTCGGCGAGTGAGACGGCGATCGGAGCAACGTGATCGAAGCAACAATCGACATCACCATCAGGAACGCGGTCGGTGACGCCGTCGACTTCGTGATCCCGATCGTCGAGCTGATGGGGGCAGCGGTGATCGTTCTCGGCGTCGCGATCGCCTTCACGACGTACACGCTGTCCGAGCTGCGGATCAGGCCGGTCCCCTACGAGCACGTGCGCCTGCTGCTGGGGCGCTTCCTCGCGGTTGGGCTGGAGTTCCAGCTGGCATCGGACATCCTGGGTACCGCTGTCTCTCCGACCTTCGACGAGATCGGCATCCTGGGAGCGATCGCGGGAATCCGGACTGCCCTCAATTACTTCCTCGCGAGGGAGATCGAGAAGGCTCAGGAGATGGAGAAGAAGGGCATGCTGATGATGCCCGGGGGGGCAATGAAATGACGGACTCGTGGCTATCACCGGAAGTGCTCGGCATCGCCTCCGTGATTCCGCTCGCGATCGGCGCCGTCATCATCGTCGTCGGGGTCCTCAGCGCTCCCCGCCGCGGCCTGCACACCGCCCGGGCGTTCAGCACGTTCCTCGGGCTGGGCCTGGAGTTCCTGCTCGCCGCCGGGTTGATCCGCCTGGCCTCGCAGAACACCTTTCAGATGCTGGGCATCGCGGCTGCGATCATCGTCGCGCGGCGCATCGTGATCATCGGTCTCGGCTACGGCGCCCGGGCGGAGGGATGATGGAATCGGGTGCGCCATGCCCGCAGCCCGTGCATCGAGGTCTTCATTGGCGCATCTGGGGCGCCGAGGCGACCGGCACCGCTCTCCTCGTGCTCGGCGCGCTCTCCGCCGTCGCACTGACGGTCGGCGACGATGCGGCGGTCGCCGACATCGTGTCCTCGACCTCCGTGCGGCTCCTCTTCGCCGGCCTGCTCGTGGGTGCCGTGGTGGCCCTGATCGCAGTCTCGCCGCTGGGACGACTCTCCGGCAGCCACCTGAATCCCGCGATCACGCTGGCGCTCGGCGTCCTCGGCCGCGTCGGTGCCCGTGACGTGGGCGGCTATCTCGTGGCGCAGTTCGCCGGAGCGCTGGCGGGTGCACTTGCCTTTCACGTGCTCTGGGGCTCGATCGCGCTGTCCGTTGGAGGGGGTGTGACACATCCGAGCGTCGCCCCGCCGGTGGCGCTGGCCGTGGAGGCGGCCATGACCGGCCTCCTCGTAACGACGATTCTGTTTTTTCTGTCCCGCGAACGGCTGGCGCGCTGGACACCGCTCGCGGTCTGGGCGCTGATCGCCCTGTTGATCTGGGGAGTGTCGAGATACACCGGGACCAGCCTGAACCCCGCCCGCAGCGAAGGGCCTGCCGTGGCCTTCGGCGACCTGTCCGACCTATGGGTCTACCTCATCGCCCCGGTCGCAGGCGCATTGGCGGTCGCCGTCCTGTGGCGCTGCACGCGCCCGTCCATGCACCCGAAGACCGCCAAGCTCTTCCACGATCGCCGTTATCCCTGCGCGTTCTCCAGCGATCTCCCGGCGATGGCGCCGGGCGCACCGATCATCCCGATACAGAACTCGGCCCGGCGCCATTAGGCGCGCTCGAGCGGCGCGCGCGCAAACAAGACCGAGAACGCCCGGCACCAGATGACGATCGTGCCGTACCGGCGTAGGTCGAGATCAGGGGGCAGTGTGTACTGCTGGTCGCCCTTGTTTCCCTTCAGGGCGCCGAGGTCGACGTAGTCCGTGACCTCGCCCTCGTCGCTGGCGGGACCCGCGACCATGTACACGCGCAGGTCGGGCCCCGCAGAGGTCGCGAAGTCGGTGAGCGTTAGGACACGATCGCCGCTCGCGAGGCGGATTGCCCTCGCCGTCCCGTGGGATTCGTGTTCACCGGACTCAAAGGCCGCGCTCGAGAGGAGGACGTTGCGCGGACGGTCGGGCGATCGGTGCGCGGCCGGGCGAGCCGCAACCCTGGCGACCCGCTCGTGGACGACCTTGTCGGTAAGTGTCGTGAGTGCGAGGAAGCCACCGATCGCCGCTGCGCCCACGAAGTACGCCCCGAGCACCGGAACGGCGAGTCGGCGGCGACGGACCGCTACCACGATGCAGACCAGTCCCAGCAGCGCCATCCAGCCCGCCGTCAACAGCATCGCGAGCTTGAACTCGTCGGTGATCAGACCCCCGGTGATCCAGATCCCCAGGACCATCACCACGAGGACGGGGATGGGCAGCAGCCACCGCATGCCCATCAGACTCGTGCCGCGAGTAGGCGTTACGCCGCGGCGCTAGACAATCGG
>DATFON010000021.1:0-12304 GCA_035265465.1 Solirubrobacterales bacterium
GCGGCCGGCGGCCTGGCGTTCAGGACGCACCCCTCGGGCGCGATCACCTCGATCGGCCGGAACGCGCCGGCGGAGGGCGGTGCGTCGGGATCGGTGAGCACCCGCACGGAGAAGAACGCCGCCGACTTCGTGACCGAGAGCGGGCAGTTGAGGTTGCCGTCGACCTGGGCATCGGTGCCGGTGAAGTCGAGCGTCAGCCGATCGCCGTCGATCCGGGCGCTGACGCGCAGGCGGATGTCCCTCTCGGAGCCGCCGGCGTCGTCCTCGAGCACGTCCTCAGCGTCATAGGTCCCGTCCGGTAGCTCGGTGAGCCTCGCCCGGGTTCGCCGCTCCGCGTAGTCGAGGATCTCCGCCATTCCGGCGTTCAGCTCGTCGATCCCGTTTCGCTCCACGAGCTCCAGCAGGCGCTGCTCTCCGGTGAGGTTGGCGGCGCGCTGGGCACGCAGGTCAGCGAGGCGCTGAGGCGGGTTCCTCATCTCGTGAGCCAGCTCCTCGAGCACCTCGTCGGTCGCGCGGGTGGGCGGGATCACGACCCCTTCGTCCTGGAGCCGCCGGGAGTCGGCCGGCATCCCACCGGGAGTCGGTCCGCCGATGTCGGCGTGATGTGCGCGGCTGGCCGCGAAGCCCAGCAGCCTGCTCGGTGGATCCTCGCCGCCATCGCTCGGGGGGAAGATCGGCGAGATCAGCGTGATGTCCGGCAGGTGCGTCCCGCCGCGGTAGGGATCGTTGAGGATCCACGCTACGCCGGGACGGTGCTCCTCGTCGAGCACCGCGGCCACGGCATCGGGCATCGACCCCAGATGCACGGGGATGTGCTCGGCCTGCATCACCAGCTCTCCGGCGGCGTCGAACAAGGCCGTCGAGCAGTCGTGCCGCTCCTTGATGTTCGCCGAATGGGCCGAGCGGATCAGCACCGCACCCATCTCGTCGCATGCGGCGCGCAGGGCCCCGACGAGCACCTGAAGGGTGACCGGATCCAGCTGCGGGCTTTCGCGGGATTGGGCGCTCATCCGGCCCGCTCCGCAGCGATCGTGCCGCGCGCATCCACCGTCGCTCGCCAGCCCTGAGGAAGGACCAGCGTCGCCTCCGGGAGCTCGAAGATGCACGGCCCCTCGGCCTCGGCGTCGGCCTGCGGCTCGCCGCGAAGAACCGTCGCCTCCGTCCACTCCCCGCCGAACCGCGCTCGGCGATTCCGGCGCTCGAGCCCATCGCCCGCGGCGGCACGGGGCTCCGGTGACGGGCCCGGGACCGTCAGCGCGACGCGGACGTTGACCAACTCGATCGGAGACTCTGGATCCCGGTATCCGTAGCGGCGTTCGTGCTGGTCGGCGAAGCGCTCCGCGAGCTCGGCCGGATCCGGCCGCTCCGATTCGGGCACCGGTAGCTCGAACGACTGCCCCGCATAGCGAAGCCCGTAGACCACCTCGACGGTTGCGTCCTCGAGTCCGGTCTCCAGCGAGCTGCGCAGCGCCGCGACCTCGGCGCCGATCCGATCGGTGGTGAGCTCGTCTCCCGAGAGCATCACGGTGCGGGCGGTGTCCCTGCGTCGCTCCGACGCGATCAGGCCCAGCGCGGACAGGACACCGCTCGCCCGCGGGCAGAGCAGGCGAGCCATTCCCAGCTCGTCCGCCAGCGCGGCCGCGTGCATCGGCCCGGCGCCACCGAACGGCATCAGGGCGAAGTCACGGGGGTCGATGCCCCGATCGACCGTCACGACCCGCAGCGCGCGCACCATCTCCTGATTAGCCACGCGGACGATGCCCTCGGCGGTCTCCAGGGTGTCCAGGCCGAGCTCCGATCCCAGCTTCTCCACCGCACGGGTGGCGGCGTCGACGTCCAGGTCGACCCCACCGGCCAGCGTCGAGGATGCGTCCAGGTAGCCCAGCAGGAGATTGGCATCGGTCACCGTGGGCTCGGTCCCGCCGCGCCCGTAGCACGCAGGCCCCGGCTCGGCCCCGGCTGAGCGCGGCCCCACCCGCAGCGCGCCGCCGTGGTCCATCCAGCCAATCGAGCCGCCGCCCGCGCCCACCGTGTGGACGTCCACCATCGGCAACTGGATGACGCGCCCCGCGATCTCGCGCGAGTCGGTTCGCCGAACCCGTCCGCCCTCCACGACGCACACGTCGCACGAGGTGCCGCCCATGTCGATGCCGACGGCATCCCCGTCTCCCGACAGGCTCGCCACGAGCGCCGCCCCCACGGCCCCGCCGGCCGGCCCCGACAGGACGCTCCAAGCTCCGGCCCGGGCAGCCTCGGCAGCGGGAGCCACCCCGCCGGAGGACTTCATGATCAGAGGCTCGGGCAGCCCGAGCTCGCCGCCGGACTCTGAGAGGCGGGCCAGGTAGCGACCGAGGAGGGGTGAGAGGTAGGCGTCGATGACGGTGGTCGAGGCTCGCTCGTACTCCCTGAACTGCGGCAGCACCTCGTGGGAGGCCGAGACGTGGACGTCCGGCAGGTCGGACCGGAGCCGCTCGGCGATCGCCTCCTCGTGACTCGGGTCCATGTAGGAGAACAGCAGAGAGAGGGCGACGGACTCGGCGCCGCAATCTCGCACCTGAGCCACGATGCGGTCCACCTCGTCGTCGTCGAGCGGGGAGATCTCGCCCTCCGATCCCATTCGCTCCCGGGCGCCGATCCGCAGCTCCGGAGGAACCAGCGCGACCGGCTTGGGGGCACACAGCCGGTAGAGGTCCGGTCGGTTCTGACGGGCGAGGTCCAGGACGTCCGTGAAACCCTCGGTGGCCACCAGCGCGGCACGGGCGCCGCTCTCCGTCAGCAGGGCGTTGGTGCCGACGGTCATGCCGTGGGCGAAGACCTCGACGTCGCTCGCCTTGGCGCCGAGCTGGCTCAGGGCGGCCTCCACGGCGGCGAGCACCCCCCGCGACACCTCGTCGGGCGTCGAGGGGGCTTTGGCCGTGTGGAGCTCGGCCCCGTCGAAGACGACAGCGTCGGTGAAGGTCCCGCCGACGTCGACCCCTAGGAGCATGCCCAAACACTCTCAGACGGCAAGGGCCCCGGGTTGATGGCGGACTCGACCCCAACGCGAAAGGCCCCGGTCCACCCCGGGGCCCTTCGGCGTCGGTATCTCTCGGCCAGACTCGGTCTAAGCGGCGGCGAGCGATCCGAGCTCGTGGTCGACCAAATCCCCAGCGGGGACGGGGATCTCCACGCTCTCGAACGTCTCCTCGAGGTGCTTGTGGGAGGGGCAGTAGTCACGGCCGGGCAGCGGGGTGCGCTGACACGGCGTGCCCTTCCTGGTGTGAGCGTTGCACTGTGGCGGCCGGCCGTCGAGGCCGACGCCCTCGGGCAGCTGGGCCAGGAACTCGGTCGCGAGGTGAATGTTGCTCTCGACCACGCGCCAGACATACAGCTGATCCTGCATCGTGAAGTACGGCCGCACCTCGTTGAACAGCGACCGTGCGGGTCGCGCGAAGTAGCGCCGGTCGTAGGTCAGGCGGCGAATCGCGCCCTCACATGCGTCCAGCACCTTCTGCTTGTTGCGGCACTGAGTGTGATCCCACTCATCCTCGACGACGAGCGGTCCCAACTCGCGGTACATAGAGCGGCTGAATCGATACATCCTCTTCTCGACCCCCTGTGGTTGTCCGTTCCCTATCCGTGCCCCCGGGCGTTCCCTGCGCAACTGACGTCCTGGAGGCGGGCGGCACTATTCCAATGCGCGTTTAAGCGCAATGGGGGTTCGATTAAGTACGTGTTAAGGGACCGACGGGCTCTACGGCCAGTGCTCGGTTCGCAGCGACTCGTCGGGGTCGATGGGGATGTGGACGCCGTCGAGCGCGGGGTCCTGCATCGGGTGATCCGAGCGCTGATGGGGGCCACGGGACTCGCGGCGCTCGAGCGCCGCGCGGGCGATGAGGCGTGCGAGCGGATACGGATCGTCCAGAAGTGGCTCGAGGGCGCCGGCATCGCGGCGCGGGCCGGCATGCCGCCACACCGACTCGCGGGTCGCCGCGGTCGGCGGCTGGAACCGCCAGGCCGGGGGCGTAGGCCGGTCATCGTGTTCAGGCGCCGATGCCGCAGCCGCGGCGGCGCGGGCGCCGAACACGAAGCACTCGCTGAGCGAGTTGGATGCCAGGCGGTTCGCGCCGTGGACCCCGCTGCAGGCGCACTCCCCGACGGCGTACAGGCCGGGGAGGGTGGTCGCCCCGTCCAGGTCGCAGACCACGCCTCCCATCAGGTAGTGGGCAGCGGGAGCCACCGGGACCGGGTCCGCCTCGGCGTCGAGACCCGCGGCGCGGCACGCGGCAAAGACGTTGGCGAAACGCTCCGGCGAGATCGAGCGGAGGTCCAGCACCACGTGGTCGGATCCGTCCGCGTCGATGCGATCGAGGATCGCGGCGGTCACCTGGTCGCGCGGGGCGAGCTCGTCCGTGAAGCGCCGGCCCGAGGCGTCGAGCAGCTCGGCGCCCTCTCCCCGAAGCGCCTCGGTCAGGAGGGTGCCGTCGTGCTCCGAACCGGGGAGCGCGAGCGCCGTCGGATGGAACTGGCAGAACTCCAGGTCGGCCAGGGTCGCGCCCGCTGCATGCGCCAGCACAGCGCCCGCGCCGATCGCGCCCCACGGGTTTGTGGTCCGCTCCCATAGGGCCGCGCCGCCACCGGTGGCCAGCACGGTCGCCCGGGCCTCGATGGCCCCGGCATCGGTGAGGACCCCGGCGCAGGCGCTGCCGTCGCTCCAGAGCGCGAGCGCAGAGGTCTCCTCCAGCACGCGGACTCGCTCGTTTGCCCCGACCAGCTCGGCGAGGCGGCCGGTGATCGCGCGTCCCGTTTGGGCGCCTCCGGCGTGAACGATTCGCCTCGCCGAGTGGCCCCCCTCCAGCGCAAGCGAGAGCCCGCCAGCGGCATTGCCGCCCTCACCTCCATCCGCGACCTCGGACTCCACATCGAAGCGAACGCCGCGCTCGCGGAGCTCGGCCACGGCCGCGGGCGCCTCGCGCGTGAGGACCTCGACCGCGGCGGAACGGCACAGGCCACGGCCGGCGTTGAGGGTGTCCTGGGCGTGGCGCGCCGGGGAGTCGTCGGGCGCAAGGGCCGCTGCCAGCCCGCCCTGCGCCCAGTAGCTGGCGCTCTCCGCCAGGGGCTTTCGCGAGACGACCGTCACCTGCGCGCCGTGCTCCGCGGCTCGCAGCGCCACGTACAGCCCCGCCGCCCCGCCGCCGACGACCGCGACGTCGGTTTCGAGCCGCGCGCGATCGGTTTCCGCTGGCTCGGTCAAGCCGTGGATACGGTATCCACGTCCGTGGGGCTCTACATCGCCCACCCGAGCTCGCTGGAGCACGACACCGGCGCCCATCCGGAGAACGCATCACGCGTTCGCGCGATCGAGGCGGCGCTCGACCAGGCCGGTTGGCCGGGGCTCGAGCGGGTCGAGGCGCCCGCCGCAACGCGCGAGCAGATCGGTCGGGTCCACACGCAGGACCACATCACGGCGATCGAGGAGTTCTGCGCTCGCGGCGGCGGGATGATCGACATCGACACGATCGTCAGCGAGCGCTCGTTCGATGCGGCGCTGCACGCGGCGGGGGGCGCCGTGAACGCGGTCGACCGGCTCCTGGCCGGCGAGGAGCGTTTCGCGTTGTGCGGCCTGCGTCCGCCGGGGCACCACGCTGAGACAGACCGCGCGATGGGGTTCTGCCTGTTCAACAACGTGGCCGTGGCGGCCGCTCACGCCATCGGCGAGGCGGGAGCCGATCGCGTCCTCGTTCTCGATTGGGACGTCCACCACGGCAACGGCACCGAGGCGATCTTCGCCGACTCCGACGAGGTCCTCTACGCCAGCATCCACGAGTGGCCGCTGTATCCGGGCACCGGCGCCGCCGACTACACGGGAACCGGGGCCGGGGAGGGCTTCACCGTCAACCTGCCGGTGCCGCCGGGATCTGGCTCCCGGGAGTTCCTGTCGCTCGTGCAGCACGTGGTGGCCCCGATCGCACGCGACTTCAGCCCCGGCCTTGTGGCGATCTCGGCCGGATACGACGCACACCGCGACGATCCGCTCGCCGACTGCGCCGTCGACACCCGGGGATTCGCCGACATGGCCGCGACGATGCGCGCGCTGGCGGCGGAGCTCGACGCCCCGGTTCTCGTGTGCCTCGAGGGCGGGTACGACCCCGACGCGCTGGCGGCATCCGTGCTCGCGACGATCGAGGCGCTGGAGTCGGGCCACGAGGCGCCCATCGCCCCACCGGAGCCGGCTGCCCCATTCGCCGAGCGTCACCGCACGCGTTGGCCGGCCCTGTCTGGCTAGAGGGTGACCTGGTCCTTCAGCTCGACGAGGAGCGATTTCGGGAAACCCGGGACGTAGTCCAGATCGTCAACCGAGTCGAACCCGCCCAGTCGCTCGCGGAAGTCCAGGACGCGCTTCGCCTGGGTGACGGATAACCCGAGTCCCCGCAGGTCGTCGAATGTCGCGCCCGAAAGGCTTACGGGACCGCCCGGTGCCGCGACGATGCGAGTGACCTCCTCCGGGGGCTCGGGCTCGGGCTCAGGGGCGGGCTCGGGCTCCTTCTCGTCGGACTCGGCCTTGGGCTTGCGGATGCCTCGACGGCGCCGGGAGGTCGACCGCCCCTTCGGTGACGCGGCCTTTGCCTCCTTCTCATCCGCCTCGGGCGCCGCGGGGGCCGGGGGGGCGGGCTCCGCCGGGGTGGGCGGCGCGGCGGACGGGGAGCCGACGTCGGTGGCGCGGGCGCGCTCCGTGGCGCCGCTCGCCATGTCGGTGACCTCGCCGATCCGGCCCTCGATTGCCTTGAAGCGCAGCTCGCGCTCGCGCTCGACCTCCCGCCGGGTCTCGGTCTCGATCTGGGTCGCGCGCCGCTCCGCTGCCAGGGCGCGGTCGTGGGCCTCGTCGAGCTGGCGGCGAGTGGCGGCGACCTCGCCCTCGATCGCGGCCTTCGCCCGCTCGATCTCCTCCTCGCGAATGCGGTAGCTCTCTCTCGCCTCGCGCTCGGCGCCCTCCCGTGCCGAGGCGACCTCCTTCGCAACCCTGGTATCCGCCTCGGCGCGAAGGCGGTCGGCCTGCTGGGCGAGTTGGCCCTCCGTGCGCTGGGCCGCGCGCTCCTCGGCCTCGGCGACGGCGTCGCGGCTTTGCTGCCTGGCCTTCGCCTCGCCCTCCTGGCGCAAAGCATCCACCTGGCCGCGAAGCCACTCCGAGGCAGCCGTCCTGGCCTCCACCGCAGTCGCTGCGGCCTGGCTCTCGGCGGCACGGGAACGCTCCTCGGCCTCCTGCACCCGGCGCTCCGCCGCGGCGACCGCTCTGGCGCGCTCGGCGCGCTCGGTGTTCAACTCGGCGTTCACGGCGGCGATCCGCTCCTCGGCCGACTTCTCGACCTCGGCGCGGACGGCGGCGACGGCGTCGGCCTGGGCGCGCTCGGCCTCGGCTTTCAGGCGCTCCGTCTCGCCACGCAGCCGCTCGGCCTCCTCGGTCCGTACGCGCTCCTCGGTCTCGCTGCGCGCGGCTTCGGTCTCGCGCAGGACGCGCTGCTCGGCCTCCTGGCGCACCTGCTCGATCTCCCGCTGGGCCCGCTCCTCCGTGTGCGTCGCGCGTTGCTCAGCCGCGGCGATGGAGTTCTCGGCGCGCCGTTCCGCGGTGGCGATCGATTCCCTCGCCTCCTCCGTGGCACGCTCGAGCTCCTGCTCGCGCTCACGCACGCGTGCGTCGGCCGCGGCAGTCGCCTCCTGGTTCGCCCGCTCGGTCTCGGCTTCAATGAGCCGCTCGGCCTCGGCGCGAAGCCGCTCGGCCTCCTGCGCCAGCTCCTGCTCCGCGGCGGCGACGCGCTGTGCCGCCGCCACTGCCCGCTCCTCGATGTCGCCGAGACGGCGGTCGGAGCTTTCCACCAGCGCGGTCTTCTCCTCGCGCTCCTGCGCCAGCTCGTCGGTGCGTAGTCGAAGCTCCGCGGCGAACCGCTCCTCGGCGGCGGATCTCGCTGCCTCCACCTCGAGGCGGGTTCGGTCCTCGGCCTCCGCTCGGATCCGATCGATCTCCGCCTTGGCCGCCGCCTGTGCTTCCTCGCGTGCTTGCTCCTCGATCTGGCGGCGCGTCGTCTCCGCTGACTGAAGAGCCATCTCCTCGACTTCGCGCCGCGCGGCATCGGTCGCCTCGCGGGCCCGGTCCTCGGCATCCGCCTAGGCTTGGTCGGCGGCGGCCTGCCGGCCCCGGTCCTCCGCCTCGCGGACCTGCTCCGCGACCTGCGCCTGCAGCGTCTCGAGCTCGCGCCGGAGGTCGGCGGTCTCGGCCGCCACCCGGCGGTCGGCTTCCTGGCGCAGCCGCCGCTCGGTCTCGCCCTGGGCCTGCTTCGCGGCGGTGGCTCGAGCCTCGGCGTCCTGAACCTGCGCCAGCGCCTCCTGCAGCGCCTGGCTCGTGCCAGCGTCGGCGGGAAGCGGCGCCGGCGGTCGCTCCGCGGCCCGGATGCGCTCCTCGAACTCGCGCTCCAGCCGCTCGCGCTCGGCGCCGACCCGGCGCTCGAGCTCAGCCTCGCCAACTTCGGTCGGTTCGACGGCGGCGCCTTCCGCGCCCGCGGCCACCGCACTCTCCGCACGTTCCTCGGCCTGGGCTCGAGCCCGCTCGAGGTCGGCCACTTTCGCGCGCGCCTCCTGCGCCTCGCGCTCGGCGTTCGCCGCGCGCTCCTCGGTGCCCGTGAGCCGGCCCTCCAGCTCCTCGAGCTTCGATGCCGCCTCGACCTTCGCCCGCTCCAGGTCCTCCTCCAGGGCGAGGATCTCCTCGATCGAACGCTGCTCGGCGGCGTCGGCGGCGTCGGCGGCGTCGGCGGCGGCGACCCGGATGCGATCCTCGGTGTCCCCGCGGCGGGGGGCGGGCTCCTGCGGCGGCCCTTCCCCGCCCGCGTCGGATGCGGGCGTCTGCGTGGGCTCCTCGGACTCGGGCTCGGTTTCGTTCTCGGGGGTGGGGGCGGCCTCTGTCTCGACTACCTCCGGAGGCGAATCCTGGGAAGCCTGCTCACGAACTTGCTCGACCTGCCACTCCTGGGTGCCCGGGAGCGACGCGGGATCCGCGCCCGCACTGGCCTGCACCTCGGTTCCAGGCTCATCCGTCTGCGGCTCGGACTCCGGCCCGTACCCGAGCCAGGCCATGAACCGGCCGACTCGACGCGGCTCCTTCGCCGCGTCCTCGGGCGTCGGGCCCGCTTCGGCGCCCGCCGATTGGTCATCCTCGTCACCGCCGGAGTCGGAGTCCCGCCTGAAGATTCCTGGGCGGCGCGCCATGCGACTCGCACTCTACGAGAGATCCTGGCGATGTTCGAGCAGGTCCCGGTAGGCCTCCAGGACGCGATCGCCCATGAACTCGGCGGAAAACCAGGCCGCGCGGCGGCGACCGGCCACCCGGGGGTCGGGTGCGTCGAGGTGTTCGCGAAGCGAGTCGGCCCACCGGTTGGCGTCGAACGGTGCCACCAGGCACCCCTCGACGCCGTGAAGCAGGAACGGCGCGATCCCCACGGGCGTGGACGCCACCGGTACGTCGCACGCCAGCGCCTCCACCGCGACGAGCCCGAAGCCCTCGTTGTCGGACGTGACCACGACAGCGTTCGCGGCGTTCATCCACATCGGCATCTGCCCGGAGTCCACGCCGTCGCCCGACAGGAGCTGGGCGTCGAGGACCCGAGCGACCTCGACCGCGCGGTCGTAGCGCTTCACCCGTCGCGACCTGGCCGCCGGGAACAGGACGTAGCGGCCACCGGGATCGAGCCCGAGCCGCTCGCGGGCTTCGGCTCGCGATGCGGGGCGGAACCGCTCCAGGTTCGCTCCGCACGGAAGGACGGCGGACCGGCCGGCTCGCCGGGGCAGGGCCGGCCGGCCTCCCTCCGGGCTGAACAGCGCTCGCGAGGCGGCAGCGATCAGGTCGAGCCGTCCCACCAGGCGGCGCGACAGCAGGCCGGTGACCGGATGCCGCACGTCGGTCCCATGGAAGGTGACGACCAGCGGACGAGCGCCCGCAAGCGCCGCGCACCATCCGGCCAGTCCGTAGTGGGCATGGACCAGGTCGAAGGGCTCGCGACGAAGGAGCCGGCGGATCGCCACCGTGGCGCGCGGATACTGGCTGCTGCCGACCGGAAACGAGAAGAGCTCGACGTCGACGCCCGCCTTGCGAAGGGCATCTACCTGGTCGCGGACGAACCGCCCCCGCCATGGCGCCCCCTCGTCGGGGGTGATGTTCGTGACCACCAGGACGCGCACGGCGGCCAGCGTATCCGCGGGCTCCGCCGCGGCGCGAGCGCCGCCCGGTTACCGGTGCTTCAGCGCTCGCAGGAGTTTGCGGCCCCGCGGGCTGCCAAGCCCCGTCGTGTTGTCAAAGCCCTTGGTGGTCCTGAGCGACGAGTCCATGTCGCCCGTCAGGAGCGCGGTCTCGGCGCCGCCCTGGCGATTGACGCCGTTCTTGAAGAAGTTCACGACCTCGGCGATCCGGGTCGGCGAAGGTTTGACGTCGCGAAGCGGCTTTCGACCGTACAAGCGGTAGAGCGCCGGATTCACGAACCCGTGGTGGAAGCCAGCTGCGGCGTCGGCGAGCGCCATGTAGCCGGCGAACAGGGGCGAGGCGAGGCTCGTGCCACCGATGCCGTACTCGCTGTATCGCGTCGATCCGTCCGGGAAGGTCTGGGTCTGGCCGACCAGGGTCCCGGTGCTGGGATCACCGTCCATCGAGATGTCGGGCAACACCCGCCCATGGCCGCCGAAGCGCTTGGCCAGCCTGCCGGGTACCACGCCCTTCTGGTAGCGGGGCTCGGCGAAGAGCCGCGTCGTCCCGCCACCCCCACCGCTCTGGAACGAGCCGGGAGGCGCGGGGCTCCACGCACCGTCCCTGAGCTCCGTCGAGTAGAGCCCCCAGCCCGTCTCGAAGCGGAAGTTGCGCACGGGACCGATTGCCAGGCTGTTTCCACCCATCGCGGTCACGTGCGGACTGGAGGCCGGGTACTGGGTCGTGACGTAGCCGACCTGAGCCTTGTCGTCGCCGTGGTCGCCCGTCGAGAAGTAGAGGCCGATGCCCTCGGCGATCGCCTGCTTGGCGATCTGCTCTTGTGTGGCGATCTCTCCCGGTGGATTGTCCGCGTCGGGGCCGCCGTAGGAGTTGGAGATGATCCGAGCGATCCGGTGGTCAACCGCCCAGGCGAGCGCCCGCAGCAACCCGAGATCGGCATCGAACGCGCCGACGAACATCAGCCGGGCTCCGGGGGCCATCGTGTGCGCCGACTCGACGTCCAGCGTCTGCTCGCCGTACCAGCCCTGCTGGCTGTTGGCCCCGCACATGACCTGGCAGCCGTGAAAGCGCTTCGTGGTCAGTCGCGCCCGGGGCAAGCCGTGGCGGCGGCTGAACTCGTTGAGGTCCTGACGCAGGGTCGGTGACTTGAACGCGTCGATGATCGCGATTCGCTCACCCGAGCCATCGCGCCCCCGCTTGATCGCGCGCCGCACGCCATAGGCCGACTGGAACTGGTGCGGGCGGTAGCCGCAGACGACCCATGGCCGCTTGGATCGTAGGCCGAGGGCTTGTGCGTCGCGATTTTCTCGCCCCAGTAATGCGAGCAGGGCCCGGCGTCGCGGCTCGCCGGCGCGGGCGGAGCGACGGACTCGGTATTGGGCGAGTACCACGTCTCGTCGAGGCCCACGACCGCCAGGACGCTGCCTCCGAGCCTGGCGGGAGTCGATACCGGAGTGGCGGGGGCTCGCAGCTTGCGGCCGCGGGACTTGTACTCGCGAATCGACGTCTGGAATGCTCGCTCGATACCGGCGATGCCGCCCCTGGCGTCGACCATGCGGTTGGCCGAGACACCGGTGACCTCGAGCCCCTGTCCGCGGAGCCACCGGCGGACGGCGCTTACCTGCCCGCTGGTCGGCGAGAAGCGGTCGCGAAACTGGGATGGCGAGAGGTAGCGCGCGTATCGCGGGTTCTCGGGGTCGGACACCGCGTCGTTGAAGCGGTCGAGCCGGTCCTCGTGCCGCCAACTCAGAACGACCGAGAACTTGAGGTGCCCGCGCGCCTTGCCGACCGCAGGAGCCTGGGTTGCGTAACCGGGAATGCTCCCGCTGAGCGTGGTTCGGGCGCCGGGGCTTGCGGCGTCGCCCGGCGCGACCGCAACCGCGAGTGCGATCGCCAGGGCGCCAACGGTCAACGCCACCCCGATTCTGGGCCCTGGAGTTCCGCCTCCTCCCAAGCCGCGAGCCTATCGCGGCTTGGTGATGTGCTTGAACGCCCTCCAGGCAGGCTTCGGCTTTTGGTCGTGGTGGAGGAGACCGGAGCTCGAGCAGAACGTGCACCCGCCGGTTCCGTGGGGCGGGTCGC
>DATFON010000022.1:0-5849 GCA_035265465.1 Solirubrobacterales bacterium
CGGATATCACCGGTCTTCGCGTCCAGGGCGTAGAAGCGTTTGTCCTGCGAGCCGATGTAGACGGAAGGGGGTGAGTGGGGCGTGTCCGCGACGGCCGGAGACGAATAGACCTCCGCGCCCGTGGACTGGCTCCACGCGAGATCGCCGGTCTTCTCCTCGAAGCTGTAGACGCGGCCGTCGAGCCCGCCCAGGTACACGCGCCCGTACGCCACCGCCGGCGTGGAGTAGACGCCCCCGCCGTACCCGAACCCACCGCCCTGCGTGTTCGCGGTCCACTTCACGCTCCCGTTGCCCGCATCGAGTGCCCATACCTCCCCGGCGTAGTTGGTGGCGAACAGGGTGCCATCGTGGTAGGCGAGCGCTCCCTTGACGGCGCCGTTGGTGTGGACCTTCCATCGCACCTTGCCGGTCTTCTCGTCAAGCGCGAAGATGTCGCCGGACTCGCACCCGAAGATGACCTTGCCGTGATGCACGAGCGGCGAGGACTCGCTGCGGCCCGGGAGGGGCGTCCTCCACAGCACCTTGCCCTTCTTCTTCGCGTCGAGCGCGATGGCCTGGTGCGGCTCGAGGTTGACGACGAAGAGCCGGCCGTCGAAGTACGCGGGGGATGACGCGTTCAGGGTGCCGACCTTGCGCTTCCACTCGATGCGTCCCTTGTCGGCGTTGAGCGCGTAGAACATCGCGTCCTTGTCCATGAAGTAGATCGTCCCGTGGACCACGATGGGCTGGAACTCAAGGAGCTTTCCGGCCTGGAAGCTCCACTCCGAGGAGTGGAACGGCGGGTTCAGGCCCTTGACGGGCAGGTAGCGTATGCGCGCGGGGTCGTACCCGTACATCGGCCAGTCGAGGGTCTCGACCTTCTTCTTGGGGCGCTTTTGCTTGTGGAATACGGCCCCGGGGTTCGAAACGTCGGCCGGGCGCTTCGTCACGAGGTAGCCGGCGACCCCCGCCCCGGCGACCACGAGCACGGCGGCGCCGACCAGGGCAAGCCGTTGGACGACGCTCCAAGAACGCCAGATGTTCAGCAGGCGACCCATCCGCGAAGCCCGTCATGGTAGGGAACGTCTCTGAGGGAACCGTCAAATGTCGCCTGAGAGCGCCAAGATCGAGCCGGAACGCATCGCCGAGCGCCTGAGCGCGCTTCCCGGCCTCGATCGCGTGGTCGAGGCGGCCGGCGAGACGCCCGTCTACCTGGTTGGCGGGGCCGTACGCGACCTTCTCCTTGGCCGGGAGCGAACCGATCTCGACATCGCGGTCGAGGGCGACGCCGCGGCTCTCGGCCGGCGCCTGGGTGGCGAGATCCGCACGCACGCGCGCTTCGCGACGGCCACGGTGCATGTCGACGACGTCGAGCTCGACCTGGCCACGACGCGCAGCGAGACCTATCCAGCGCCGGGCGCCCTGCCTGCGGTTCGTCCGGCACCGCTGTCGGAGGATCTCGCCCGGCGCGACTTCACCGTCAACGCGATGGCCCTGTCGCTCGCCGGCGAGCCGGAGCTGATCGACCCGCACGGCGGCGTCAGAGATCTCGAGGGGGCAACCCTGCGCGTCCTGCACGACCGCTCGTTCGCCGACGACCCCACGCGGGCCCTTCGGGCCGCCCGCTACGCGGCGCGGTACGGATTCACGCTGGAGGCGGGCACCGAGACCCTGCTCCGCGACGCCGACCTCGACACCGTCTCGCGCGACCGCGTCGAGGCCGAGCTTCGCAAGCTCGCCCGGGAGCCGCGGTCGCGGCGCGGATTCGAACTGCTGGACGATTGGGGCCTGATCGAGCTCGACAGGCGGTCGGCGGAGCTCATCGATGCCGTGGATGGCGTCGTGGCGTCAGAGCCTTGGGCGGGCGTGGTGGACCGCGACAAAGCGGTACTGGCGGCGGCACTGGGGCGCGGCTTGGATGCGGCCCGGGAGCTTGCGAGCGCTCAACCGGCGTCGCCCTCGGGCGCGGTCGAGCTGGCCCGAGGCCACGATGGCGTCGCCCTGGCGCTGGCTCGCGCGCTCGGCGCCGATTGGATCGACCGCTACGTGAGCGAGTGGCGCAAGGTGCGCCTGAGCATCGACGGCGACGACCTGCTCGCCGCTGGAATCCCGGAGGGCGCCGCCCTAGGCCGGGGGCTCGCGGCAGCGATGCGCGCACGGCTCGACGGCGAGACGAGCGGCGCCGAGGACGAGCTCCGGATCGCGCTGGACGCGGCACGCGAGGATGACTCGGAGTAGCGCCAGAGGCGGTCTGACGCATCCGGTACTTTCGGCACGGTGAGCGTCCCTTTTGACGACGATCCCGTCTATCTGACCGAGCTTCCGGACGACCTGCGGGCGAGGCGGGCGGAGGCGGCGAGGCGGCGCCGGTGGCGGCGGCGGCTGGTGGCGCTGGCCGTCCTGGCCGTTCTGGGTGGCGTAGCCGCGGTCGCCGTCGTGAGCCTCACCCAGGGGGGTAGTGGGACCGATGCGTCGCGCGTCCAGGCGCAGCCGGCCGGCGGCGGCCAGAGGGGCAAGCCGACCACCGCGACCTACCCGGCGGACTGGAAGCCATACACGGGTCCGGTTCCGATCCTCGGGTACCACGCCATCCAGCCGCCCGTCGCCGGCAGCGACGACCCTCAGCAATTCGTCCCGCAGGACGACTTCGTCGAGCAGATGAAGTGGCTCGACGAGAACGGATACGAGGCCGTCACGCTCGACCAGGTCGAGGACGCTTGGTACAACGGTGGCGAGTTGCCCTCCAAGCCGATCGTGCTGACGTTCGACGACGGCTATCTGAGCCAGTACGTGGCGGCGTTCCCCGCGCTCGAGCATTTCCACTGGCCCGGCGTCCTCAACCTGGTGGCCGAAGGAGCCGACCTTCCGGACGACGACGTGCGGAAGATGCTGGACGCCGATGTGCCGTGGGAGTTGGCATCGCACACGATTAGCCACGTGGACCTGACGACGCTAGATTCCGCCGAGCTTCGTCATGAGGTCGCCGGCTCCCGCCGGATCCTGCAGGATCGCTTCGGCGTGCCGGTGGACTACTTCTCCTACCCGGCGGGCCGATACGACGACGCGGTGATCAGCGCCGTCTCCGACGCCGGTTATCGCGGCGCCACCACCGAGGTGCCTGGGCTCGCCACCGCCGCGCACCCGTTCGTACTCAATCGGATCGAGGTGCATCTGGACGACGGGCTCGACGGCTTCGTCTCGAAGCTGCAGGCGGCCGAGGCTGGAAGCGTCCAGCCCGACACGCCCACCCCCGGCGGGTGAGCGAAGCCCTTGCGCTGGCGCGAGAACGACGGGATGCGGTGGCTGGAGGCCGAGCTTCCGGGTGCGACGGCCGCATTCAGCACCCGGCTTGGTGGAGTGAGCGAGCCGCCATTCGACACGCTCAACCTGGGGCGTTTGACGGGCGACCCCTGGGTGCGTGAGAATCGCCACCGACTCGCGGCGGCGCTCGGCCTCGATCCCGATGGCGTCCTGATCGGCCGCCAGGTCCACGAGTCCGATGTTCGGCGCCACGACGGGCCGATCGAACCCAGCGCCTTCGCGGAGCCCGCGCCCCGCCTGCCGGACGCCGACGGTCACGCGACCGACCGGCCGGGCCTGACGCCGCTCGTCTTCGTCGCCGACTGCCTGCCGGTCGCGCTCGCCGGCGCGGGCGGCGTGGCGATGATCCACTGCGGTTGGCGGGGGATGGCCGCCGGGATCGTGCAGCGTGGGGTGGAGGAGGTCGCTGCGATCGGTGCGGCGATCGGGCCAGGCATCGGTCCCTGCTGCTACGAGGTCGGTGACGAGGTCCTCGATGCATTCGGCTCGCTTGGCGATGGCATCGCCGCGGGGCGGATGCTCGACCTGCGCGAGGTGGCGCGTCGCCTGCTGGCCCAGGCGGGAGTGGATCGGGTGGAGATCAGCGACCTGTGCACGAGTTGCCACCCGGAGCTCTTCTTCTCCCATCGCCGCGACGGCGGCCGCACCGGACGACAGGCGGGCCTCGTCTGGAGCCTGGGCTGATGCCCGGGCTCATCCATGGCCTGGAGGGCGGGCGCATCCGGGGCAACCTCGAGCGGGTAAGGGATCGAGTCGGCCCCGAGGTGGAGATCCTCGTGGCGACGAAGTACATCCCGCTCGAGGAGATGGGGGCGCTGGCCGAGGCCGGCGTGGAGCTCGTCGGGGAGAACCGCCTTCAGGATCTGGAGGCAAAGCGGGAGCGCTGGGGAGATGCCTTCGCATGGGACTTCATCGGCAACGTCCAGAGCCGGAAGGTCAAGCGCATCCTGCCGCTGGTGCGGCTGATTCATTCGGTCGCCAGTGACTCGGCGCTGAATCAACTGGGGCGGCACGGCACGGACGAGACCGAGGTGCTTGTCGAGGTCAACGTCGCCGGTGAGGAGAGCAAGGGCGGGGTGGCGCCGCGAGAGCTGGGCGAGTTCATCGAGCGCTGCCCGGTGCGCGTCGTGGGGCTGATGACAATGCCGCCGTTCAGCACCGATCCGGAGGCGTCGCGACCGGCGTTCGCCCGACTGGCGGAGCTCGCGGCCGACCACGGTCTGACGCGGCTCTCGATGGGCACGAGCCAGGACTGGGAGGTCGCCGTGGAGGAGGGAGCGACCATCATCCGGCTGGGTACCGCGCTCTACATATAGAACGTGCATATCGAACCCCGACACGGGTATTGCCGTTCCACCTAGAACCAACAACTGCACCAGCCAGTTTCGGGGCTAACGCCCCTCACTCTCACTCCTCAATAACGGCACCAGCCAGTGTCGGGGCTAATGCCCCTCACGCCCATAACCGCAATAATTCGTACAGGAATAGCCGCTCTAGAGGCGAACGTACGCTGAGCAATGGCCTTCCGTGACACATGGCATCGAGCGCTGGTCTACTTCGGCTTGGCCGAGGACCGCGGCTATGAGGACGGGGACATGTACGAGCCTGACACCGGGCAGGGCGACCTGTACGAGACGCCCGCTCCACGCGGCGCGACCGTGAGCCCGTTGCGCGAGCGACGCCGGTCGCGCGACGAGATCGATGACATCTTCGCCGACGACGAGCCGGTGGGCCGCGGCGGCCGCATGCTGCGGCCGGTCGCCGGGAACGGCGCCGACGTCCGCGTCCACCTGGTGACCCCCTACAGCTTCAACGATGCCCAGGAGGTCGCCGACAAGTTCAAGCAGGACACCCCCGTGATCCTGAATCTTCAAACGACCGACTCCGAGCTCGCCAAGCGGCTCATCGATTTCACCTCGGGTCTCACATACGCGCTTGGCGGCGGGATGCAGAAGATCGCCGACAAGACTTTCCTGCTGACCCCGCGCAACGTCGAGGTCTCGGCCGAGGAGAAGGCCCGCCTCGTCGAAAAGGGCTTCTTCAACCAGTCCTGACGGCTCATCTAGGCTTCGCCGGCGATGAAGGTCGGGTTTGCCGGAGCCGGAAGCATGGCGGGCGCGATGGCGCGCGGCTGGGCCGCAGGCGCGGGTGGGCCGGAGGCGATGCTGTTCTGCGATCTGGATGCCACGCGGGCGGCGGCCCTCGCCGAGGAGGTGGCCGGCGAGACGCGGTCCAGCCTCCGGGAGCTGGTCGACGACTGCGACGTTCTGCTGCTGGCGGTCAAGCCGCCCGCCCTGGAAGCGGTGGCCGAGGAGCTTGGCGGCAGTGCCCCGACGATCCTCTCGGTACTTGCGGTCACGTCCACAGCGAGGATTGCGGAGGCATTTCCAGATACACCCATCCTGCGTGTGATGCCGAACCAGCCGGTGGAGGTTCGGCGCGGCGTGCTCTGCTACGCGCCACCGCACCAGATGCCGGACGAGTTGCGGGATGCGCTGCTGGAGCTGCTGGCTTCGCTGGGGGACCTGGTCGAGCTGGACGAGAGCCGG
>DATFON010000023.1:0-12791 GCA_035265465.1 Solirubrobacterales bacterium
GGGCATCTCCGACGGCACGGTCATCCCGTACAGCCGCCGCCCCTCGCCGAGGAAGAACTCGCAGGTGTCGATCACCTCCTGGACCTCACCCAGCGCCTCGGCGGTGGTCTTGCCCACCTCCCGGGTCATGTAGGCGGCGAGTTCGTCCTTGTTCTCGCGAACGAGGTGCGCCACATTCGCGATCACCTCCCCCCGCCCCGGGGCCGGGGTCGCCGCCCACTGTGGCTGGCCGTCGCGCGCCGCGCGGCAGGCTTGCGCGAACCCCTCGGGAGTCGCGAGGCGGATCTCGGCGAGGACCTCCTCGAGGTCCGAGGGGTTTCGGGCCTCGATCACCTGCGCCGTCTCGGCGACGTCGCAGTCTCCGTTGATCACACTGGTCACGGTCGAGGTTGCTTGCTTGACGGTCATGGCTCTCCTTGCGATCGGACTGGGGAAGGGTCACCGCGCTGGCGGCGATACCACCGCGGCGAGGTGTTCGGTGGGGGCCGGAGCTGCGCGTCGACGACGAGCACGCTCGGGCCGTCGGTTCGAAGGCAGTCGCCGAGGCGCCTCCGGAAGGTCTCGCCGAACCCCTCAGCGCGAAAGGCCGGAAGGCCGAACGACTTCGCCAGCGCCACGAAGTCCGGGGTCTCGAGATCCACGCCGAAGGGCTCCGCTCCTGCCTCGACCTGGTCGAATCGCAGCATTCCGTAGCCGCCATCGTCCACCACGATCACCGTGACCGGGAGCCGTTCCTGCGCCAGGGTCGCAAGCTCGCCGCAGGCGAACAGAAAGCCGCCATCTCCGCACACGCAGATGGTCCGATCCCCGCCGGCGGCGGCCCCGATCGACGCCGGCGGCGCAAATCCGAGCGTGCCCCACATCGGATAGGCGAAGGCCCGCGGTCGGGACGCGAGGTGAAAGCCGGCGAGCCAGTACCCGGGGATGCACATGTCCGCCATCAGGTTCGCGTCGTCGGGAACGAGCTCCGCCATCGCGTCCAGGAATGACAGGGCGTCGGACTCGTCGTCGGAGATGGCATCGCGCAACGCCCTTCGCACCTGCTCCAGCCGCTGCCGGGTCGGCTCGACCTCGGCCGCTCCCGGTATCCGCTCGCTCAGCAGGTCGGTCACCCGGGCGGCGTCGCCGACCAAGACGAGGTCCGGCGGGTAGTTCTTGGCGCCGTCCCGCTCGTCGACGTTGATGACGAGCAGGCGGGGCGGGTTTGGCATCGCCCAGTTCTGGGTGGTGATGCCGTCGAGGTCGGTTCCGATCGCGATCACGAGGTCGGCGTCGTCCCACAGTGCGCCTACCTCGGGAGCCTGAAGCGTCGCCGGAACGGCGCAGGGATGGTCAGGTGGGAGGAGCCCCTTGGCCGCATAGCTCATGACCACGGGCGCCGCCAGCCGCTCGGCGAGGGCGGTCACCGCGGCTCCAGCCCCCGCTTTGACCGCCCCGCCGCCGGCGCAGATCAGCGGCGCCCGGGTGGTCCGCAGGAGATCGACCGCCGCCTGGAGCCGGGACTCATCCGGCAACCGGGGCGGCGCCTGAGATGGGAAGCCGTTGGAGGGTGGCACGGGCGCCGACAGGTAGTCGGTTGGGATCCCGAGGTAGACCGGTCCGCTCGGCGGAGCCAGGGCGAGGTCAGCGGCCGCCAGGAGGTCCGCGGGAACCGACTCCGGGTCCGTGGCGGTCGTAGCCCGCTTCACCACGGGCGCGAACATCGCCGCCTGATCCCGGCTTTCGTGCAGCACGCCGCGGTACGTGTCCGGGCGGCGCAGGTGGCTGGGAATGTCCGTCGCCAGCACCACCGCCGGCGACCCCGAGGCCCACGCCTCGCCGGTTGCCGCCACCGTGTTCGCCGCGCCGGGACCGGTTGTCACGAGCGCCACGCCCAGGTCCCCGGTTGTCCTGGCCCAGCCGTCGGCGGCGTAGACCGCCGTCTGCTCGTGTCGCACCCCGATCAGCCGAATCTTCGAGCGAGACAGCGCCCGCCAGATCGCGAGATTGTGGATGCCGGGAAGGCCGAAGGCGACGCTTACCCCGAGACGGTCGAGGGTCTCGACGATCCGGTCTGCGCCAGTGCTCAACCAGGCTGCCCCGAGTTCTCTCGCTCCGTCACGTCGAGTCGATGCAGCGCGCCCGCGGCCGGCGTGTAGATGCTCTCGTGCCCGTCGTCCCATCGGATCCGATAGCGGACCGACGAGCCCTCGACGATCTTCTCCGCGACCGTCCCCTTTCGCGGTGCGCGCTCGGTCGACTCCGACTCTGCGGCGACGTGATCCCCAATCTCGAACTCCATTTGCACCTCCTCAGCCCGTGCTCAAGTCGAGGGTACTCCGAGGCCGAGAGCGGTGACCGAGGGGCCGCAACCGAACGCCTGGATGCTCTGCTCGGCGGACCCGAAGCAGGTCGACCTGTTGGCCGAGACTGCGCTCTAGGGAGAGCGCTGCCTCGGCACGGTGCCTCCTAGTCCGTGTTCCAGATCGCGGTGTATTCGCTCCCACCGGGGACCGCATGGTCGCCGGCCGGCGAGCCGGCCCCGTCCTGGTTCGTTGCCGTGTCGGGAACGCTCACCGTGTCGGTCGTATTTCCCGCCTGGCCGGGCAGGATCGAGGCGTCGCCGCCGCTGACCGTTATGAACTGGCCGTTCGCGGTCGCGTTCGCCGTCGCCTGCTCGGAGATCGGCAGCACCGGACACACGAAGTCCGCCATTGCGGCGCCCGCGCCCGGGCCGACGAAGAACGCCGCCGCCGCGACCGCACCGACGAATAACTTGACCTTGAGCATCTTGCCCTCCTCGCGTTTGGGGGGCTCACGCTACGCTCGCGATGTTTCGAAAGACTTACGCGCGCCCGGCCTCAGTCAGCCGGGCCCGAGCAGGATCGAGTGGATCTGTTCCGGGAGAGCGTCCCGGTTCGCGCGGGTCACGCGCCGCACCTCGACGTCGTCCCGCCGCTTCAGCTCATCGGTGAACGGGTGACGGTGCGCGTGCACCGTGGCGACGATCGGGGTGTCCGCGTCGAAGAGCGCCCCAACAGCGTCGCGGAACCGCTCGGAGGTAAGCTCCATCTTGCCCAGCTCGTCGATCACCAGCACGCTGCCTGGCGGGACGTCATCGAGCGCGGGGAGCGCGATGCGCTCGAATTCTTCGAGGTCGACGCCGTACCGGCCGACCCGCGGACCGCCCCGATGGCCGACCCGCGCCAGGGTGCCCGTTTCGCCGGCCACCGTTTCGATCCGGAACCCGGTCCGGCGCCGACCCTCGCGGATCTCGCGCGTCACGAACCCGGAAACGGGGACGTCGGCCGTGCGGAGCATCGCGATCAACCGATCGGCGACGGTGCTCTTACCGACGCCGGGGCGTCCCTCCAAGAGCAGTCGGCGTGGCGCCCTCAGCGTTCGCTCGCGACGGACAGTTCGGCCACCACTCCCCGATACCCTGAATCCGCGACCGGTACCGGCATCGTGGCAAAGCGCATCGAGCTCAGGCGGCATACGGACAACGACGGTGACGTCCTCACCGACGAGGGCACAGCGGCGGCGCTGGCCATCGGATCGAGCCTGAGCGGCGGCTACGCGCTCCTCGTCTCGACGGGCGCCCAGCGCGCCACACAGACGCTCGCATGCTTCGCCTGCGCTCTCCGGGATCCGATCCCCGGCGGGGCGGTCGTCGAGCCGGGCCTCCGCTCCGAACGAGAGGATCGATGGCGGGAGGCCTACGAGAAGGCTGGAAGCGGGCGGCTGGAGGACCTGCGCTCGGCGGACCCGGCGCTGGTCGAGTCGGACTCCCGCATCCTCGGCGAGGCCCTCGGCCGCGTCCTCGAGCGGCTGGACGACGGCGAGACGGCGCTCGTCGTCGGCCACAGCCCCACGAACGAAGCTGCGGTCCTCGGGCTCACGCGCGAGATCGTCGGCCCGATGTCGAAGGGATCCGGCGTGCTCGTGACCGCCGATGCGGACGGGTTCGGGGTCGAGCCACTCGACTGACATGCCGGTGACAGGGAAGTCGTCGTCCCGCTCCGGGCCCGAGGCGCGGCGCTAGGCCGACGCGCGGTCCGCCGCCCGGTGTTGCTCGCCCGGCCGGACCACGTCCCACGCCAGGCCGAGGCGCTCCAGTGCGAGGATGACGAGGCCGCCCGGGTCAAGTTGCCAGAAGCGGTGGCCGTGCATCGCCGAGCGGGGGTAGGCGTGGTGGTTGTTGTGCCATGACTCGCCGAACGTGGGCACGGCGAGCCACGCCAGGTTGCGGGACTCGTCCGTCGTCGCGAACGGGCGCCGGCCGAAGTAGTGGCATAGCGAGTTGATGCTGTAGGTCATGTGGTGGAGGACGAAGATCCGCACCGCGCCTCCCCACAGCAGGGCGGTGAGCGCGGCGTCGATCGTCCCGCCCACCAGCCAGCCGAAGGCGAACGGAAGCGCGAGGCCGAGGGCCAGCCAGAGGATGAAGGTCCGGTCGATCGCGCGCAGCAGCGGGTCGGCGAGCAGGTCGCGCGCGAACCGGCGCGGGGCGGCGCGCTGGCCGTAGGCGAGCAGCCAGCCGAAGTGGGCGTGGACCAGGCCTCGCACGGCACCCCAGACCCCGTCGCCGTGGCCCACATGGGGGCTGTGCGGGTCGCCCTCGCGATCGGCGAACGCGTGGTGCTTGCGGTGGTTGGCGACCCATGAGATCACCGACCCCTCCACTGCCATCGACCCCATGACGGCGAAGGTGCCGCGCACCACCGCACTGGTGCGGAAGCTGCGGTGGGTGAACAGGCGGTGGTAGCCCACGGTGACCCCGACCAGCGTGACCACGTAGAGCGCCACGAACGCGACCAGGTCACGCCACGAGAGCACGCCGTTCCAGCCCTGCCACGCGGCGACGCCCACCCCCAGGAACGGCACGACCGTGAAGAGAATGATCGCCGCCTTGGTCAGCCCCTCGTGCGCGGGCTCCTCGAGGCCATCGGGGATCGGTCCGTCGCGTAGGTCCCGTATGGAAGTGGAATCAGATATCGCCGTCGCCTCCCGACGCGATGCATCCCTGCGATTACCGGTCGCGCCGTCCTCGGCGCTCCCATCATCCTCCCACGATCGCGCAGTGTCGACGCGTTGGCGCTAGCGGCCGTCGCGAAGGGCGACGATGCCGCAGTTTCCGCGGGCTGAGTGGCCCTCAGCCCGCGCCCGCTGCCTGTGCCGGCTCGGGCGGCTGATCGCCATCCGCGCGATTCCGCTGCAGGAGCCCGTCGAGGCTGCGGGACAGCTCAACCAGCTCCTCGATCGCGCGGTCGCGTTTCTCGATCATCGTCTGCACGTCGGCCTCGAGCCCGCGAATGCTGCTCTCGGCGGCCGCGCGCGTGCCGTGCGCCTCCTGGGCCGCGGCCTCGCGTAGCTGCCTGGCCTCTCGCTCCCCGACCTCGCGCAGCTTCCGCGCCTCCTTCGTCGCCTCCTGTATGCGGTCGTCCGCACGGGAGCGGGAGTGGCGGGTGATCTCCTCGGCCTCCTGCCTGGCCTCCCGGATCACGGATCTCGTCTCCCACGAAACCTTCTCGAGGGCGTGCGCGATCGCGGATTCCGGGGCGGCAGTTATCTGGAGCTCCGCCAGAATTTGGTTGACGCGGTTCATGTACCGGTCCACCTCGTCGCGGTCATAGCCGCGGAGCGCGGTCGAGAAGCGCACGTTCTGCACCGCTGCGACCTCCTGATCGGGGACGCGGGTGCGTATCTCGGCGCCCATCGGCGCGTTTAGGCGTTGCCTCCTCGCCTCGATGCCGCGCACCGTAGCGAAGGACGCGCCGCCAGGTGCCCGGGCCGTTGCGGAATGGCGCCTTGGGTCGCGGGGCAGCTTTCAGGCGCCAGTCAGGTCGCGGCGTTCGAACGAGACTATGGCCGCGAGCGTCAGCACCGCTGCGATCGCGATCATGACGACCGCTGCCGTGGTCTCGAAGGACTCCGCCGGCACCAGGCCGATCTGGTGGAAGGGGGAGAGGTCCAGCGTCCACGCCGGCACGTCGAGCAGCGAGCCGAACAGCTCCCAGAGGAAAGCCACCAGGACGAGGCCGTAGGCGATGCCGGTGCTGGCGCGCGGGACGACGGCGAAGGCCAGCGCCGCGAGGGAGAGAAAGAGCAGCGCAGGGGGCAGGCAGTTTGCACCGGCCTCCAGCATGTCCGCGAGGGAAACGTCGGCGCCCTGGGAGGCCGCGCCCGCCCACGCACAGACGCCCGCGACCAGCGCCAGGGCCAAGGCGCCGCCGATCGCGAGCCCGAGTCGTCCCGCGAGCCACCTGAGCCGCCCGACCGGCTGCGCGAAGAGGATCTCAAGGCGCTCGTCGGACTCCTCGTGGCGAGCGGAGGCGATCTGCGAGGAGGCGAACAGGCTGACGACCAGCACGAAGAACAGGAAGGTGAGGCTCAGGTAGCCCGCGGCCGTGATCGAGGCGACGCCGAGCTTCGCGACCTGCCCCTGAAGATCCTTCGAGATGTTCGCGTCCGCGACGGTCGCCGACAGCAGGCCGACGACCAGCGAGAAGACGGCGGTCCCGGCGAGCCACACCGCCAGGCTCATCCGCTCGGCGCGAAGCGCGTGCGCGGTCGGGGAGGAGAGAAGCTCGAGCCGCGCCGGCCTCGTCTCGCGGCTGCGCAGGAGCCCCTCGCCGACGTCGCCGCGCAGCCAGATCCACCGCGCTGCCGCGAGGAGGAGCACCGTGGCGGCCGCCGGCAGCAGCAGCACCGCCGGACGCGCGCCGGCGACCGGCCGCAGCTCCTCGGCCCACCCGAGGGGAGTCGCCCAGCGCAGCCATTCCAGGTTCGATGAGGTGTCGGCGACGACGCGCAAAAGAAAGGCGACCGCCAGCACGAGCACGCCGAGCTCCAGGGCGACGCGCCGCGTCGAGCCGAGCTGACCCGCCAGCGCCCCGATACCACCGAACACGACTGCGACGGAGGTGGTCCCGAGCGCCACCAGCGCCGAGTCGCCCGCCGCGAGCCCGGCAGCCGCGAGCCCGAGGAGCAGCGCCGCCCACAGCAGCACGGCCCCCGCTGCAACCGCCGCGACGCTCGCGCCGAAGGCGCTCCGCCGTCCGAACGGTCCGGAAAGCACCAGCTCGGTGCGCCCCGCATCCTCCTCGGCACGGGTCACCTTCACCGCCGCCAGCAGGCCCCACGCCGCCGCGAAGATCGCGAGCACCCCGCCCACCCGCCACTCGGCGTAGCCGGCGGTGGTCAGCAGGTCGTGCGGCACGCCGTAGAACAGGCGCAGCGCGAGGTTGTCGCCGAAGCTCTGGGCGAACTGCAGCCGGTCGGCGAGGGTCGGATAGGTGCTCTCGTAGGCAGCGGCCTGCGCGTAGGCGTACAGGGCGAACAGGAGCGCGAAGGAGACGTTGCGCGCCCGCGAGTCCGCGAACCCGCGCCAGGCCAGCGCCCTAGCCGCCGCCACGGCCGCCCGCCGCGTCGTAGTGGTGCAGGAAGATCTCCTCCAGCGACGGCTCGCGGCTGGTGAGCGCGATCACCGGGTGGTTCGCCAGCGCCGCGATCAGCGGGCCGATCTCACCGCTCACCTCGTAGCGGACCGAGCGCTCGCCAGCGGGAACCGCGGTCACCCCCGCCAGCCCGTCGAGGCTGGGCGGCGCCCCCGCGAAGGTCACCTCGACCGTCTGGGCGCTCAGGTGGCGCAGTTCGGCCAGTGTGCCCTGGTCGACCAGCCGCCCGTCGCGCAGGATCCCCACCCGGTCGCACAGCGCCTCGACCTCGCTGAGGATGTGCGACGACAGGAAGACGGTCTGGCCGCGCTCCTTGGCCTCGTGCACCCTCTCGCGAAACGCCGCCTCCATCAGCGGGTCCAGGCCGGCGGTCGGCTCGTCGAGCAGCAGCAGGTCCGCCCGCGTCGCCAGCGCCGCGATCAGCTGGACCTTCTGGCGGTTGCCCTTCGACAGCGCCCTCACCCTCTTCGACGTGTCGAGCTCGAAGCGCTCCACCAGCAGGTCGCGGTAGGCGGTGTCAGTGCCACCGCGCAGGCGGGCGAGGAACTCGAACGTCTCCTCCGCAGTCATCGTCGGCCACAGCGACGGCTCGCCGGCGACGTAGGCCACGCGGCGGTGCGCGGCGACCGCGTCCTTCCACGCGTCGATCCCGAATACCTCCCCGCGCCCCTCCGTCGCCCGGTGCAGGCCGAGCAGCAGCCGGATCGTCGTCGTCTTGCCGGCGCCGTTCGGGCCCAGGTAGCCGTAGACCTCGCCCTGGCGCACCGTCAGGTCGAGCGAGTCCAGCGCCAGCGTCTCGCCGTAGCGCTTGGTCAGCCCGTACGTGCGGATGGCGTCCGGCATCGTCGCCCGTCGAGGCCTCAGGGTGGGCGCTTGCGCGGAGCCGGCGCGCGTCCCCGCGGCTGGGCCGGTACGTCGCGCGGAGCGAGCGGTGGGATCGGGCGCGTCACCGGCTTCTTCGCGGCGATCGTGATCGCGTCGCCGTAGTGGGTGATGTCGAGGCGCTCGCCCGCGCTGAGCGAGTAGGCGGCCTGGTTCTGCGTGACCTCGACCCTGAGACAGTGGCGACGGAATGTGAGGCCGAAGCGCAGCCGCGTCAGCTTGGGTGGGAGCCGCGGCTTGAAGCTGAGGGAGCCGCCGTGGTCGCGCATGCCGCCGAAGCCGGCGACAGCGGCGATCCACGTGCCCGCGAGCGATGCGGTGTGCAGGCCGTCGCGAGTGTTGTGCTGGAGATCGTCGAGGTCGATCAGCGCGGCCTCGCCGAAGTAGTCGTAGGCCAGGTCGAGGTGGCCGACCTCGGCGGCCATGACCGCTTGCGTGCAGGCCGAGAGCGATGAGTCCCGCACGGTGAGCCCCTCGTAGTAGTCGAAGTTGCGCGCCTTCTCCTCGTCGGTGAACGCGTCGCCGCGCAGGTGCATCGCCAGGACGAGGTCGGCCTGCTTCACCACCTGCTTTCGGTAGAGGTCGAAGTAGGGGTAGTGGAGCAGCAGCGGATAGTTCTCCGAAGGGGTGTGCTCGAAGTCCCAGCGCTGATGCAGGGTGAACCCATCCGCCTGCTGATGCACCTGCAGGAGGGGGTCGTATGGCACCAGGATCGCGTCGGCTGCGTCGCGCCAGCTGGCCGCCTCCTCGGTGTCGACGCCGAGCTTCGCCGCCTGATCCTCGTGGCGCGCCACCGCGTCGGCCGCGGCGCGGAGGTTTCGCTGCGCCATCAGGTTCGTGTAGAGGTTGTTGTCGTCGATCGCGCTGTACTCGTCCGGTCCGGTGACGCCGTCGATGCGAAAACGGCCGGCGGGGTCGTGATGGCCGAGCGAGCGCCACAGCCGCGCCGTCTCCACCAGGAGCTCGAGTCCGCAGGCGCGCTCGAACGCCGGATCGTCGACGACGTCCTGATAGCGGATCACCGCTTCGGCGATGTCCGCGTTGATGTGAAACGCCGCCGTTCCCGCCGGCCAGTAAGCCGAGCATTCCTGGCCGTCGATGGTGCGCCACGGGAAGGTCGCGCCTCGAAGGCCGAGCACCTTCGCCCGATCCTGCGCCAGACCCAGCGTCGAGTGTCGCCATTCCAGAGCGTCCGCGACTGCGCTGGGGATCGTGTACGACAGGACGGGCATGACGAACGTCTCGGCGTCCCAGAAGGTGTGTCCGTCGTAGCCAGGCCCCGTCAGTCCCTTGGCGGGGATCGCGCGCTGCTCGGCGCGCGCGGCGGCCTGCAGGCAGTGGAACATGGAGAAGCGCACCGCCACCTGAAGCTCGGTATCGCCCTCGATCTCGACGTCCGCCCGGTCCCAGTAGTCGTCGAGGTATTCGCGCTGGCCGGCGCACAGGCCGTCCCACTCCGTATGCCGCGCCTCGGCGCACGCCGCGCGCACCTGATCGCGGACCGCCGGAAGCGAGCGCTGGCTCGACCAGCCGTAGGCCACGAGCTTGACCACGCGAAGTCCCTCGCCGGGCGCGAGGTCCGCGGCCACGGTCACCCGCGCCTCGTCGTCGAGGCTATCGGCGCTCGTGTCGGTGCCCGGCGGGCCGTCGATCACGTGATCCATGGCAGTGGCCATCAGCAGCTTGCTTCCGGCGGTGGAGTGGGCGAGCAGGGCCGAGAGGCCGCTGGAGAGAGACGTCTCCGAGTGAAGTGGAGCGCTCAGCGCCGCCGCGGCCCGAGGGTCGGCCGAATGAATCGGAAGAGGCTCGTTCGCCACCAGCTCGGACTGCACGACCACGCGAATCGGCCCGTCCACCGGCTCGACCTCGTACAGGATGGCCGCCACCGCCCGCTGTACGAACGAGACGAGCCGCGTCGTGGACACGCGAACCCGGTCCCCGGCGGGCGAGACCCAGTCCACGGTGCGCCGCAACACCCCCGCCCGCAGGTCGAGCACCCGCTCGTGGCTTTGGAGCCTCCCGTAGCGGATGTCGAAGGGCTCGTCGTCCACCAGCAGACGGATGATCTTTCCGTTCGTGACGTTGAGGGCGGTCTGCCCGGACTCCGGAAAGCCGTAGCCCGCCTCGGCGTAGGGGAGGGGGCGGATCTCGTGGAAGCCGTTGAGGTAGGTGCCGGGCAGCCCGTGCGGCTCCCCTTCCTCGAGGTTTCCCCGCAGGCCGATGTGGCCGTTGGACAGCGCGAAGATCGACTCCGTCTGGGCGAGGCGGTCGAGGTCGAGCTTGGTCTCCCGAACCGCCCACGGCTCCAGCGCGAATATTCGGTGGCTGATCATCGATCGTGTTGGTGAGGGGGCGCCAGCCCCCGAAACTGGCTGGTGTCGTTGGAGGTGTCCAGCAACTCGGCGAGGTCTTTCACCACGACGTCGGCGCCGTGCTCGCGAAGGGCGTCCGCGTGGCCGACGCGGTCGACGCCGACGACGCACCCGAAGTTCCCGGCGCGACCCGACTGCACGCCCGCCAGCGCGTCCTCGAAGACCGCCGCCTGCTTCGGCTCGGCGTCGAGCATCTGGGCGGCCTTGAGGTACGTGTCCGGCGCCGGCTTTCCCCTCAGGTGCTCGCGCTCGGCCACCACGCCGTCCATGCGGACCTCGAGCAGGTCCTCGATCCCGGCGGCGGCGAGCACGTCGCGGCAGTTGGTGCTGGAGGAGACGACGGCGCGGTGAAGCCCGGCTTCCTTCGCCGCGTGCAGGTATTTGACCGACCCTTCGTAGGGCTCAACGCCGTGCTCGCGGATCAGTTGGAGGACCATCTGATTCTTTCGGTTTCCCAGCCCGTCGACGGTCTCGGCGTCCGGGGGATCGCTCGGGTCGCCGCGCGGCAGCTCGATCCCCCGCGAGGCGAGGAACGACTGGACGCCCTCGTAGCGGGGCTTGCCGTCGACGTAGGTGCCGTAGTCGGCAACCGGGTCGAACGGCACGAACTCCTCGCCCGTCCGCTTCGCGCGCTCGGTGAGGTAGGCGTCGAACATCTCCTTCCATGCCGCCGCGTGCACCTTGGCGGTCTTCGTCAGCACGCCGTCGAGATCGAACAGGCAGGTATTGACGCCGTCCGGAAGCCCAAGCATTCACCGGAAGCCTATGGCCCCGGGCGAGCGCGCCGGGCCCCGGATTGCGACAGGACCAGTCAGGAGGTCCCGGCCCGGCGGTCGCGGTCTACGGTCGCCGGCAGGTGTGGGTCGCGTAACAGGCCAGGCTCGGCTCGCCCGCCGCCTTGGGTCCGTTCGGCCCCAGCAGGTAGGTGAGGGTGGCGGCGTACTCCCCGAGCTTCGCGTAAGCCTCGTTCAGGGTGACTCCGGGCATCGTCGCGTCGTTGCAGGCGGCGGGGTCGATGCGGCTCAGGTCCGCCGGCCCCCGGTGATCGAGTGCATCCACCGCGATGGCGTAGGCGGGGCCGTCGAACGCCAGGCTGGCATGGGCCAGCTCGGCGGGCACGAAGTGGTGATCGGGGCACAGGTCCTGCACCGCGACGTTGCTGATCAGATCGCTCCGCCCGTCGAGCATCCCTTGCTCGGGCAGGACGAATATCTGGTCGTCGCGGGTCACGATTGCGGTGAACGCGACCCCGCCAATCGCCTCGCGACCATGGTTGAGGGTGGCGAGGAACTTCGAGTCGCTACGCATCTGATAGAGCGACGCGGCGCAGGCCCCCGGGCTGTTGCACAGCCCGTCGGAGAACGCAGCGCCATGGTTGGGCGTGGCGAACATGATCACGTCCGAGACTCGATGGCGCAGGTCCGGCCACCAGCGCAGGGCCCAGCGCGCCTGCAGGCCACCCTGGGAGTGGCCGATGATTGCGACCTTGCGGCCGCTCTCGCGGGCCATCGCGCGGATCGCGTACACCACGTACTCGGTGGAGACCTGGATATCGCCAGCGCTGAGGTTGGGAAGGTCGACCGTGCATGCGGGCTCGCCCCTTGCGGGGAGCGCCTGCTTGTAATTCCAGTTCCAATTGATCTCGCTGTCGGCAAACGTGCCGTGCACGAGCAGCACCGGCTTGCGGTGGGCGGTGGAGAGGTCACCGTTGCAAGTCAAGGCCTGCTGAAGGTCGCTGCGGGGTGTGGTCAGGGCCGGGCCGGGGTTGGGCGCGGCCACCGCTGTAGGTGCCGCTGCTGCGGCAATCAACGCGAGGCAGGTGACGAGATAGACGATCCGGTGGAACATGGCGACCTCCGGGCGGCGGATGCGAACCGCGGCAGTAGGGTTCTTGACTTCAGGCGACTAGACATTTAGCATATTTGTCTAGCACTGTCAACAGATTCGTTAATCGTCTAGACTTCGGACGGATGGCCATCCCCGCTAACAAGCGACCAACCGGACTCGAGCGGGCGCTCAGCACCGATGGCGCGACTTCGCGGCCCACGCCGATCGACGCGCTGCGCCTCGCCCGGCGCCGCTGGCTTGCCGGCGAGCG
>DATFON010000024.1:0-3543 GCA_035265465.1 Solirubrobacterales bacterium
CAGAGGCGCGGGACCGCGTCGAGGCCGAGCCGCCGATGGACGGCGCCGACCTCGCCCGGACCGTGACTCCCGTCGATCCAGTCGAGCTCGATGGCGATGGCCCGCACGTCGTTGGAATCGACACCGGGATCAAGCTCTCGATAATTCGGCAGCTTCGGGAGCGGGGCTGCCGCATCACGCTGCTTCCGTGCACGACCGGTCCCCAGGAGATCCTCGACCGGGACCCCGATCTGGTCTTCCTGGCCAATGGCCCGGGGGATCCGGCGGCCCTGGGTTACGTCGTGGAGACGGTCCGCGACCTGGTCGGGAAGCGGCCGGTGGTCGGCATCTGCCTCGGCCATCAGCTCCTTTGCCGCGCGGTGGGGCTCGAGACCTTCAAGCTCCCGTTCGGCCACCGGGGGGCGAATCACCCGGTCAAGGACCTGGCCACCGGGAAGATCGAGATCACGTCGCAGAACCACGGGTTCGCCGTCCAGGGGCCGGCGGGCGAGCCGCGAATCGAGGCCGACCAGCCGGTGCGCTGGGAGACCGAGTTCGGAGCGGCCGAGCTGTCGCACCTGAATCTCTACGACCGCACCGTCGAGGGCCTGGTTCTCCGCGACGTCCCCGGTGCGACGGTCCAGTACCACCCGGAGGCCGGCCCGGGTCCGCACGACGCGCGATACCTGTTCGACCGCTTCCTCGAGCTGGCGGCCGCCTGATGCCCCGGCGCGACGACATCCAGAAGATCCTCCTGATCGGGTCGGGGCCGATCGTGATCGGGCAGGCGGCCGAGTTCGACTACTCCGGCGCCCAGGCTTGCAAGGTGCTCCTGGCCGAGGGCTACGAGGTCGTGCTCGTCAACTCCAACCCCGCGACGATCATGACGGACCCGGAGTTCGCGCACCGCACCTACGTCGAGCCGCTGCACGTCGAATCGGTGTCACGGGTGATCGAGCGCGAGCGCCCCGACGCGCTCCTGCCGACCCTGGGGGGACAGACGGCCCTCAACCTGGCCTCCGCACTGCACGAGCAGGGCATCCTCGAGCGCTTTGGCGTCGAGCTGATCGGTGCGAATTACGAGGCGATCCGGCGCGCCGAGGACCGCGAGGTGTTCCGGGAGACGATGGATGGTGCGGGGCTCCGCGTGCCCTGGTCGCAGATCGTTCGCAACGTCGGGGATGTCGAGCGAGGCCTCGCCGATGGCGAGATCGGCCTCCCCGTGATCGTGCGTCCCGCCTACACGCTCGGCGGGGAGGGTGGAGGAGTGGCGCGGACCGCTACCGAGCTTCGCCAGGTCGTCTCCGAGGGGCTGGCCGCGAGCCCGATCAACCAGGTGCTGGTGGAGGAATCGGTTCTGGGCTGGGGCGAGTTCGAGCTGGAGGTCATGCGCGATCGCAACGACAACGTGGTCGTCATCTGCTCGATCGAGAACGTCGATCCAATGGGAGTCCATACCGGCGACAGCGTGACGATCGCCCCCGCGCAGACGCTGACCGATCGCCTCTACCAGGAGCTGCGCGACCAGGCTCTTCAGGTGATTCGCGCCGTGGGGGTCGAGACCGGGGGGTCGAACATCCAGTTCGGCGTCAACCCGGCCACCGGCGAGATCGTCGTGATCGAGATGAACCCACGGGTGTCGCGCTCCTCGGCGCTCGCCTCGAAGGCCACGGGCTTCCCGATCGCGAAGATCGCGGCCAAGCTCGCCGTGGGCTACGCCCTGGAGGAGATCCCGAACGACATCACGATGGCCACGCCGGCGTCGTTCGAGCCCACCATCGACTACGTGGTGACCAAGGTGCCGCGGTTCGCGTTCGAGAAGTTCCCGGGCGCCGAGGGAAGCCTTTCGACTCACATGAAGTCGGTGGGTGAGGCGATGGCGATCGGCCGCACCTTCCGCGAGTCGTTCGCGAAGGCGCTGCGCTCCCGCGAGCTCGACTCGGAGACGGATGTGCCCGAGGACACCGGCGAGCTCCTCGACCGGCTGGTCACGCCGGCCCCGGACCGCTACGACCTGATCCTGGCCGCGTTCCGACGCGGTGTCGAGCCCGGCGAGATCCAGCAGCGGACCTCGATCGACCCGTGGTTCCTGAACGAGCTCCAAGCCCTCGCCACCGAGGGCGACGGCACCGACGGCCTGGCGCGCACGTTCAAGTCCGTCGACACCTGCGCGGCGGAGTTCGAGGCCGAGACCCCGTACTTCTACTCGGCCCACGAACGACCCGGCAGGAACCCGGACGCGCCCGCATCCGGCGAGGGCCGGATGACCGGTCGCCCTCCGGGCTCCCTGGCAGCTGAGGACGCGGCCGGCAGTGAGGTCAGGCGCGGGGACCGGCCGTCCGTGGTGATCCTGGGCTCCGGGCCGAACCGGATCGGACAGGGGATCGAGTTCGACTACTGCTGCGTGCACGCGGCGATGACGGTGCGTGAGTCCGGGCGGGACGCGGTGATGATCAACTGCAACCCCGAGACGGTCTCGACGGACTACGACACCTCCGACCGCCTCTACTTCGAGCCCCTGACGGAGGAGGACGTCCTCGCCGTGATCGAGTCCGAGCGGCCCGAGGGCGTGATCGTCCAGTTTGGCGGCCAGACCCCACTGAAGCTCGCGGGCGCGCTGGAGAAGGCGGGTGCGCGGCTGCTGGGCACCCGGGTCGACGCGATCGACCTGGCCGAGGATCGCGGGCGCTTTGGGGCCCTGCTGCGGCGGCTCGAGATCGCCCACCCGCCTTACGGGACCGCGCTGTCGGCCGACGAGGCGGTCGTGATCGCCGAGGAGGTCGGGTTCCCGCTCCTTGTTCGCCCCTCCTACGTGCTCGGCGGCAGGGCGATGGAGATCTGTTACACGGCGGAGGGCCTCGCCTCCTACCTGGAGCAGCACGTCAAGGCCGACCAGGAGCACCCGCTGCTGCTGGATCGCTTCCTGGAGGATGCGATCGAGGTCGACGTCGACGCCCTGGCCGATGGGACGGACGTGCGGATCGGCGGGATCATGCAGCACGTCGAGGAGGCGGGAGTCCACTCCGGCGATTCCGCCTGCGTACTGCCGCCCATGAGCCTCGGCGAGGAGATGCTCGAGGAGATCCGGCGGACCACCGAGCAGATCGCCCTGGAGCTAGGCGTCGTGGGCCTGATCAACATCCAGTACGCGATCGCGGGTGGCACGCTGTACGTGATCGAGGCCAATCCCCGCGCGTCGCGAACCGTTCCGTTCGTCTCCAAGGCCACGGGTGCGCCGCTCGCCAAGATCGCGTGCCGGTTGATGCTCGGCGAGGCGCTGGTCGACCAGGAGCTTCCGCCCGCGCCTGCCAATCACATCAGCGTGAAGGAGGCGGTGCTGCCGTTCGCCCGTTTTGCCGGGGCGGACTCAGTGCTCGGCCCGGAGATGAAGTCGACGGGGGAGGTCATGGGCGTTGCCAGCGACTTCCCCACGGCCTTCGGGAAGGCGCAGGCGGCGGCGGGGATCGCCCTGCCGAGCGAGGGCACGGTGTTCATCACGGTGACCGACCGCGACAAGCCCGCGGCGACCCAGCTCGCCGCCCGGTTCCACGACCTGGGCTTCCG
>DATFON010000025.1:0-9456 GCA_035265465.1 Solirubrobacterales bacterium
CCACCTCGATCCCTACGGCGCCGACGACCCGGCCACCCAGAGCGTCCAAGCCGACGACCTGCTGGAGGCGCACGGCTACCGCCCAACCTCGCTGATCGTCCTCTTCCAGGATGCGCCCGTCGACGTGGCGTCGACCAAGCAACGCGTCGTCGGCATCGAGCGCGAGCTTCGCGACCGCCACGACGTCGCGCAGGTGACGGGCTACTACGACACCCGCTCGGACGACTTCGTCTCGCACGACCGCGACGCGACTTACCTCGCCGTGGCGCTGCGGCCGACCGACGACAAGGCCGCGCAGGACGCCGCCTCGAGCATCGCGGACAAGCTGAACGACGAGCCGGGCGTCGAGGTTGGTGGCGGCGCGCTCGCTACGGAGCAGGTGAACAAGCAGACCGAGTCTGATCTCCGTCGTGCCGAGATGCTCGCGTTCCCACTCCTCTTCCTGCTGTCGCTGCTCTTCTTCCGCAGCCTCGTCGCCTCGCTCCTGCCGCTGCTGGTGGGCGGCCTGGCGATCGTCGGCACATTCCTGATCCTGAGGGTCGCGAGCGAGCTCGGCTCGATTTCGATCTTCGCGCTCAACCTGACCACGGGGCTCGGCCTGGGCCTGGCGATCGATTACAGCCTGTTCATCGTCTCCCGCTACCGCGAGGAGCTGGCCCGGCGGGGGATCGACAAACCCGGAGCCGGTGGGCGAACCGAGCGCTGGGAGGCACTGCGGGCAACCATGCGCACCGCCGGCCGCACGGTGCTGTTCTCGTCGCTGACCGTGGCGGCGGCGCTCGCCTCACTGATCGTCTTTCCGCAGCGGTTCCTGTACTCGATGGGGATCGGGGGCTCGCTGGTTGCGCTGTTCGCGGCGGCGGTGGCGCTGGTGATCCTGCCGGCCGTCCTCAGCATCCTCGGACCGCGCGTGAACGCGCTCGCCCCGCGCTTCCTGCAGCGGCGCGCCGAGCGGGACGCGGCTCAGACGAGTGAGGGCTTCTGGTACCGGCTCTCCCGCTTCGTAATGCGCCGGCCCATCCCCATCGCGACCCTCAGCGCCATGGCCCTGATCGCGCTCGGCATCCCGTTCCTCGGCATCAAGTTCACCTCGGTCGATGCGCAGGTGCTGCCCGAGAGCGCCAGCGCCCGCCAGGTCGACGACGTGATGCGCTCGGACTTCCCCCCGTTCCGCGACAGCCCGATCCAGCTCGCCGTCGAAGGCGGTGGCCCGAAGGCGGTCGACCAGCTCGTCTCGAAGGTGGAGCGCGATCCGGGGATCGCAGCGGTGGAGCCGCCGCAGCGACTCGAGGGCGGGGTGACGGAGGTGAACGCGATCTCCAAGAGCTCGTTCATCTCCGAGGCCAGCAAGTCGACCGTGAACCGGATTCGCGACCTTCCCGCGCCGCCCGGCGCCACCGTGCTGGTCACCGGCGGAGCGGCGCACTTCGTCGACTTCCAATCGAGCCTCAAGGACCACCTT
Source organism: Solirubrobacterales bacterium (assembly GCA_035265465.1). Lineage (GTDB taxonomy): Bacteria > Actinomycetota > Thermoleophilia > Solirubrobacterales > 70-9 > AC-56. The sequence goes on from DATFON010000025.1 coordinate 1,463, forward strand.
CCGCTTGCGCTCGCGATCGTCGTCGGCACGACGCTGATCATCCTGTTCCTCATGACCGGCTCGGTGGTCTTACCGATCAAGTCGCTGATCATGAACGTGCTGAACCTCAGCGCGGTCTTCGGGATCCTGGTGCTGATCTTCCAGGACGGCAACCTGGAGGGAGTGCTCGACTACACGAGCCAGGGGGCGCTCGAGCAGACGATGCCCATCCTGCTGTTCGCTGTGGCGTTCGGCCTGTCGACCGACTACGCCGTGTTCCTGCTGTCGCGGATCAAGGAGGCGCGCGATAACGGCGCCTCCGACTCGGAGTCGGTGGCGATCGGTCTGGAGCGAACCGGCCGGATCGTGACCGCCGCGGCGCTCCTGTTCTCGATCGCGATCGGTGCCTTCGCGACATCGCAGATCGTCTTCATCAAGGAGAACGGGGTCGGCACGGCCCTCGCGGTCCTGATCGACGCGAGCATCATCCGCGCGCTGCTCGTCCCGTCGCTGATGGAGCTCCTGGGCAAGTGGAACTGGTGGGCGCCGGGTCCGCTGCGCCGCCTGCACAATCGCATCGGTGTCCGCGAGTCGGCCCACGGAGCCAAGCTGGCGTCCACCACCCGGTAGTTTGCTCTCCAGGACAGCGAACCGAGCGGAAGGGAGGTCGCCAATGGAAGCAGTGACGGACGCCTCGACGGACACGAGGAATCAGCCCTACGGCGACTACCGCGACGCAGCCGCGGCAGTCGCGTCGCACGTCAGCCGCGGAAAGGTCCGGGCGCTCGAGGCGCTCGGGGTCGAGATCGTCGTAGGCGAACGGGAGGGACCGCGCTTTCGCGATGCCTACTCCGGTCGCTGGTTCTGGAACTGCCATAACAACGGCGGGGTCTTCAACCTCGGTCACCGGCACCCGCGAGTGGTCGGGGCCGTCCGCGAGGCACTCGACCACCTGGACGTCGGCAACCATCACCTGGTCAGCGGCTGGCGTGCCCGGCTGGCGGAACAACTCGCTGCGAGCACGGGCGGACAACTGCCCTTCGCGGTCTTCAGCCCCTCGGGGAGCGAGGCGGTAGACCTAGCGTTGCGGTTGGCCCGCGGTCGCACGGGCCGTCAGGAAGTGGTCTGCACCATCGGCGGCTACCACGGCCTCGCCGGACTGGCGCTGGCCGCCAGCGATCCCCGCTGGCACGAGCCCTTCGGGCCCCCTCCCCCCGGCTTCATCCACATCCCGTTCAACGACCTCGACGCGATGCGGGGGGCGATCGGAGCGGACACGGCCGCCGTCATCGTCGAGGCGATCCCGGCCACCCTCGGCTTTCCCATCCCGGATACCGGGTACCTCCGAGAGGCCGCGGCGGCGGCACGCGAGCGCGGAGCCGTGTTCATCCTCGACGAAGTGCAGACCGGCCTGGGACGCACGGGCACCACCTGGTACTTCGAGCAGGAGGACGTGGTCCCCGACGTGCTGATCACAGGGAAGGCGCTGGGCGGTGGGGTCTATCCAGTGAGCGCCGCGCTGCTCACCGAGGATCTCGAGACGTTCTTCGACGACAACCCCTTCGCGTACGTGTCCACCTTTGGCGGAGCCGAGATCGGCTGCGTGGCGGCAAGCGCGGTGATGGAGGAGATCTCTCGGCCGGGCTTCCTCGATCGGGTGAGGGAACTGGGCGAGCGGTTCGAGACCGGCTTCGCGGACCTGCCATTCGAGCTCCGGCGCCGCGGGCTCACCATGGGCCTGAAGTTCGACGGCGAACAAGATGGCGTGCTGGCGGCGGGCCGCCTGATCGAGGCAGGCGTTTTCGCCGTCTACGCGGAGCACGACCACTCGGTCACCCAGTTCAAGCCGCCGCTGATCGTCAGCGACGACGAAGCCAACGAGATCGTCGACTCGGTGCGCGAGGCGCTTTCGTGAGCGTCGGCGGCGCCGACGCCGCCGACGCGATCGTCGAACCCGGCGGCGCAACCCCAGTGCCGGTCTCCCCCGAGGACCTCCCGGACGCCGAGCTCCGCGAGCTCGAGCGGATGGTCGAGCTGGCACTCGAACAAGGCGAGGAGTCGCACCTGACGGTGATCGGCTACGGCGAGATGTCCCTGGTCCTGGGGTGGCCCGGCGATCGACCCCGCTTCGCCTGCAAGCGGCTGCCGGTGTTTCGCAGTCGCGATCAGTTCGAGCGCTACCGGCGCACCTTCGGCGACTACATCCAAGCCCTGCGGGGCGCCGGCGTGCACCCGGTCGACTCGAGCCTGCGACCCGTCGGTCGCGACGACGGCACCGTGGCGGGCTACGCGGTTCAGCCCGTCGTGCCGGCGAGGATGCTGGCCACGAACCTGCTTCTCCAGAGTGACCCGGCCGAGGGCCACCCGCTCGTCGCCGCCGTGGTCGATGCGGCGGCCGCCGTGGTGGATCCCCAACTCGGGATCGACGCCCAGCTCGCCAACTGGACCTGGGAGGACGGACTACTCGGCTACCTGGACCTCACCACGCCGATGCTCTGGTCGGCCGACGGCCAGGCGCTGCTCGACGTCGACTTGCTCGTTCGTCCGACGCCGTGGGTGTTCCGCGGAGCCATAAAGCGGTTCCTCGCGCCCAGGATCCTCGATGGCTACCGCGATCTGCGCGGGGTCTACCTCGACCTGTGTGGCAACCTCATCAAACAGGGCCTCCGGCGATGGCTCCCGGCGTTCCTCGAACGGGTCAACCGCCACCTCCAGCGGCCGATGACTCCTGACGAGGTCCTTCGGTACTACCGCTCGGATGCGCGACTGTGGGGGATGTTGCTTCGAATCCGCCGGCTGGACCGCGCGTGGCAGCGGAACGTGCGGCGGCGCCCCTACCCCTTCCTCCTGCCCCGCGAGATCAAGCGATAGTGCCTGGAGCGGTTTCACGCCATCGAAGCGGGTAGTCGCGCCCCATGACCATTGGAGGCTCACTTCTACTGATCGCGGTTGGCGCGATTCTGCGCTACGCGACCAATCTGAGCGTCACGGGCGTCGAGATCGACACGGTCGGCCTGATCCTGATGATCGTCGGGATCGTGGGCTTCGTGATCGGGGTCATCTACGAGATCGTGGTGGTCAAGGAGCGATCCCGCTGGTACCAGTACTGGGGACGCGACCGCTACGCGGCACCCGGCCCAGACGGCCCCACTCGTCGCCCTTACGAGTAGACGGCCCGCGGCCTAGCGATCCAGCGCCATCCGGCCGGCGAACGCGCGGCCCAGGGTGACTTCGTCCGCGTGCTCCAGATCGGCTCCGACCGGAAGCCCGCTGGCGAGGCGGGTGATCGTCACGCGGTCCCGAAGCAGATCGGCGATGTGGTGGGCCGTGGCCTCGCCGGTGGTCGTCGGGTTCGTGGCGATGACCAGCTCCTCCACCCCGCCGGCGTCCACGCGGCGCACCAACTCGGCGATCTTCAGGTCCTCGGGGTCGATCCCGTCGATCGGCGACAGCGCGCCGCCCAGCACGTGGTAGAGGCCGCGGTACTCGCCGGTTCGCTCGATCGGGATCACGTCGGAGGGCTCCTCGACCACGCAGATCAGCGAGCGGCTGCGACCCTCGTCCTCGCAGATACGGCACCGATCGCCCTCCGCGAGGTTGAAGCAGACCTCGCACAACCCCACCTTCTCCTTCACCTCGCGGATCGCGTCGGATAGGCCGAACGCCTCCTCGTCGTCGGAGCGGAGGATGTGAAATGCCAGTCGCTGGGCCGTGCGCTGACCGATTCCCGGCAGGCGGGAAAGCTCGGTGATGAGACGCTGAATGGGCCCCGGATGCATCGTCATGAACCTAGCGGCGCGGGCGGCGCCGCCGGGCATCTACGAACCATCTGCGGCGGCTTCGCCGCCTGACCTGTGCCTGCCGCGACGAAGTCGCGGCCTTATACACCTGGCAGGCCCAATCCGCCGAGGCCGCCGCCGCCACCGCCACCGGCGATGCCGCCGAGCTTGGAGGTCGCGAGCTCCTGGCCCGACCGGATGGCCTCGTTCACGGCAGCGAGAACCATGTCCTGAAGAAGCTCCGCCTCCTCCGGGTCGATCGCCTCCGGATCGATGGCGATCTCGAGCAGGCGCAGATCGCCGCTCATCTTGACCTTGACCATCCCTCCGCCGGCGCTCGCCTCGACGACCTCGTCCTTGAGCTTCTCCTGCGCCTCCATCATCTCCGACTGCATCTGCTGGACCTGCTTCATCATCGCGTTCAGATCGAGCCCTCCGGGCCCGGGTGCTCGGGTCATCTGGCTGCCTCCTCCTCGGCATCGAGATCTTCGGCCTCGTCGAATTCCTCCGCGTCGAACTCGGCCTTCAGCTTTGCGATCAGCTCCTCCTCGCTCAGCTCGCTGTCGCCGCCGATCGCGGCTGCCGCCTCATCGGCGTCGAGCAGCACGTAGACCGGGCGAAGTCGTTCCCCGACGATCGTCCGGACCGCCTCCGCCAGGCACTCGCGCGCCTCTTGGGTCTCGGCCTTGCGCTTGTTGAACGCGGCGCTCGGCGGAAAGCCGATCTTGAGCGATGGTGCCGGTCCGTCCATGTCCAGCGCGACGGGCCGCGCGGCGGCGAAGAAGGTCGACAAAAGCTCGAACCCGGACTCGCGAACCCGATCGACGACGGCGGGCCAAAGCGAAACCACCCGCTCAAAATCAACCCGCTCAGCCGGCTCCTCCACCACCGCGGCAGCCGCTCGAGCTGGCCCCGCTTCGGCCTGAGCGGAGGGAGCCTCGTCGGACCCGGAGATCGCATCGGTGTCGGGCGCCGAAGGAGAGTCGACGGAATGCTCGGGTGGCTGGGGGTCTCCCCGCCCAAACGATGACTCCAGTCGCTCGACGCGCTGAAGTAGCGCCTGCTTGGTCGGGTCGAGCTGCGGCCGCGCCGCCCGAAGCAGGGCCAGCTCGAGCGTCATCCGCGGCTCATCGCCCTCCTTGACCGCAGCCAGCGCCGCAGCGATCACGTCGATCGCGCGCATGAGCGCCAGCTCCGACAGCTCGTCGGCCTGCGCCCGCAGCCGCTGGGGATCGGCCGCCGTGACGCTGAAGGCGTCGGGCACCTCGCCGACCGTCCGGATCACGAGGAGCTGGCGAAGGTGGGCGAGCACGTCGCGCCCGAACTGCGTGACATCGCGCCCTGACCGAGAAACCCGCTCGCTCACCTCGAACGCCGCCCGGCCGTCCTCGGCGGCCATCGCGTCCGCCGCCGCCAGGATCAGCTCCGCCTCGGCCACTCCCAGGACCGCCAGGACGTCGTCGGTGGCGACGCGCTTCCCGCAGTAGGCGACGAGCTGGTCGAGCGTTCCCAGCGCATCGCGAAAGCTTCCGCCCGCGGCGCGGGCGATGGCCGCCACCGCGCCGTCGTCGATCTCGATCGACTCCGCCGCCGCCACCCGACGTACGACGTTGGCGATCTGCTCAAGCGAAGGGCGCTGGAAGTCGAAGCGCTGGCAACGGTCGACGATCGTCGGCATCACCTTGTGCGGCTCGGTGGTGCAGAGCACGAAGACGGTGTTCGGGGGCGGCTCCTCCAGCGTCTTCAGGAACGCGTTCCACGCCTCGCGCGTGAGCATGTGCGCCTCGTCGAGGATGTACACCTTCCAGTTCCCCTGGGCAGGCGCGTAGCTCACGCGCTCGCGCAGATCGCGGATGTCATCCACCGAGCGATTCGAGGCCGCGTCCATCTCGATCACGTCGAGCGACGACCCGGCGGCGATCGTCCGGCATGACTCGCACTCGCCGCAGGGCGTCACCGTGGGCCCGTTGACGCAGTTCAGCGAGCGGGCGAGGATCTTGGCCAGCGACGTCTTGCCGGTGCCGCGGGAGCCAACGAAGAGGTAGGCGTGGTGCACGCGGTCGTTTTCGACCGCGTTGCGGAGCGTGCGGACGACGTGCTCCTGGCCGACGACCTCGTCGAAGCTCTGCGGGCGATGGCGGCGATAAAGAGAGGTCTCAGCCACACCTAATGCGGCGGCTTCGCCGCCCTACCTGCCTGACTCGTCGCTAGGACGCTCCTCGACCAACACAACCGCCAGTCTAGCTACGGTCTCGGGCCGTCCCGACGCCGATTCCGCTACCTCCGTGAAGCCGCTCTAGGCGCGAACCGCGATGACCTCGGCGTATGCGGCGGGTGCGATCATCGCCGCGTCGCCGGCCCGATTGGCGTTGCGCATAGCCTCGAGCAGATCGCTCTCGAGCGTCGGCGCGTCCTCCTCCCCGACCCGCTCGAACGCCGTGATCATCGGCCCGAAGTAGTTACGGAAGAACTCAAGCCATTGCTCCGGCGAGTAGTAGCGGAGCGTCCACTCCCGCTCGTCCACGGTGAGCTCGGAGACTTCCTCGCCGAACAGCTCGCGCAACCGCTCCTCCGTCCCCCAGAGCACCGGAGGGAGAACACCCGGCGGCGGGGGCGCATGCTCGGCCGTGATCTTGAACACCGCACCGCCCACCACCCCGTGCGGCGGCCAGTTGGCCATGCCGATCTTCCCGCCCGATCGGCAGACACGCAGCAGCTCCGAGGCTGTCTTCTCCTGGTCGGGGGCAAACATGGCGCCGAACGTGGAGATCACGTAGTCGAACGAGCCATCTTCGAACGGAAGCGCCTGGGCATCCCCCTCGACGAATTCGACTTCGTAACGCTCGGCCGCGGCGCGTTCGCGAGCGCGGTCGAGCAGTGCCGGTACGTAGTCGAGCCCGACCGCCTCCGCGTTCCGGCGAGCCGCGGCGATCGCCCCGTTCCCCGCGCCGCATGCGACATCCAGCACGCGACGTCCAGGTACCACGTCTAGCGCCTCGCAGAGGTTCTCGGCGACTGCCTGCGCGGAGGTCCCGATCTTCGCGAAGTCGCCCCGCGACCAGATCTGCTGCTGAACCTGGGTGACTGCCTCGAGATCGGGAGGGGCGTCTGCCACGTTGGTTGCACTATTTCAAGATTCGACGACGCTGTCGATTCAATGTGTGAATGGCAGGCTGGGGGAACGGACGGGCGCCCCGCGCCTTGACGCTGCTCGCCGTGACGGCGGGCGCGATCGCACTTGCCGCTTCGCCGGCGGCGGCCATGCGCAGCGAGAAGATCGCGCCGCATCTGTGCAAGACGGTCAACGGCGGGCGTTTCGTGGGGATCCCGGGCTTCCCGGGGGAGAAGATCGATCGACGCCTCCTGCCCGACATCCGGTGGATGAAGCGCCGGTTCGACATCTTCATCACCGACGGCTACTCCACCGACCCGGTTCACGCCGGAAACGGCGAGCACCCCATCGGCCTTGCGACCGACATCGTGCCGAACGCGGCGAAGGGCGGGACGTGGAACGAAGTCGGCGACCTCGCGCACGTTGCGGAGCCCACGCAGAACCAACCGAACATGCCCTGGCGCTGGGTGGGCTGGAACGGCGATGCCGGACACGGTCGCGGCGATCACCTGCATCTTTCGTGGTCGCACTCCGACACCCAGCCCAAGCACCCCGCGAGAGTCGTCTACACCCGTCGGTGTCCGCACTCGGGTGACGGCGATGACACGCGAGACGGCAACCACCGCCATGGGCGGCATCGCGATCGTGCCAACGGCGGCACTGGGGCGGGCGACGGCGGCAGCGGCGGAGGCGGGTCCAGCGGGGGCACGTCAGCCGACTCGGGCGGCGGAGGCGGCGCGTCGAACGGCGGCATCTCCGCCAAGGTCGGAAAGCTCGCGCCGGTCGTGGCAGAGGACGACTGAGCCCGCGCAGTCCTCTCGTTCAACCGCATCACTTGCGGCGGCTTCGCCGCCTTACATGCTGCTGCGTCGACAAAGTCGCCGCCTCTAATAAATGTGGACCGTGCGGCCCGTCCTCGAGAGCGGTCCCCGGGCGCTTTCGTCGCAGTTTGGCTCGGGCCAGGCTGGTCCGCGGCACATGCTCGCTACCGCTTAAGGCTGCTTCCTTCCGGACCTGACCTGATTCGCGGGCGCGCATTGCGCGGGACCTGGCCGTCAACGCCGTCCGCGACGTACTGACCCCGAAGGCCACGACCCTCGGACGGGTATTCAGCCCCGCTAGAG
>DATFON010000026.1:0-8316 GCA_035265465.1 Solirubrobacterales bacterium
GGCGGGGTCTGGGGGTAGCCCTCCGGCGAGTCCTCCCACGTCTCCTGACGACCGAGCGGGGTCAGGTCGAGCAGCGTCCACACACTGCCAAGCGCCTCCACCCCACGCCGGTCCGTGAAATAGGTGCGGTAGACGTCATCGCCATCCCGCAGGAAGACGCTCAGGCCGAACATCTCACCGTCCTGGTGCTGGTCCGGCTGCGGCCGCTCCGGCGAGTAGCCGAGATCGACGTTGAAGTCGCTGTCCGCCGACGAGTACCAGGGGATCTCCCAGCCCATCCGCCGGCGATACGCATCGAGCCTTTCCGACGCAGCCCGCGAGACCAGGGCGAACGACGTGTCGCGCGCGTGCAGATGGGCGAGGTGGCCGACCTGGTCGACGAACATCGAGCAGCCGTCGCAGCCCTCCGTCTGGTTGGGACCGAACATGAAGTGATAGACGAGAAGCTGGCGCCGGCCCTCGAACAGGTCCAGCAGGCTCGCCGCCCCGTTGGGACCCCGGAGGACGTAGTCCTTGTCGATCAGGAGCCGCGGGAGGCGCCGACGCTCGGCGGCAAGCGCGTCGCTCGCCCGCGTGGCCTCCTTCTCCTTGACGCGGACCTTCTCCTGGGCCGCTTTCCACTCGCTGTTTGACACGGCATCCGGGAAGTTCATCGATGTCTCCTTTCCTGGCCCGACCGCTACCGTCCGATACAGGGCGCCCCACGGTAGCTCGGCGCGAAGCGTTCAGCGGGCGAGCCGGAACGTCTGGATTCTGACGCCGCGCCACGGGTACCCGGTCAGGCATGCGCGTCGCGTTCTTCGCCTATTTGCTCGTGATCGTGGCCGCGCTCGCCCTCGCGATCGAGCTCGGCCTCAGCCACCAATGAGCATGCGCAGGGTCCTCCGCGAGCAATCGTTGACGCTGTTCTTCGGGACGATCTTCCTCGCCGCGCTGATCGGACAGGCGATCGCCGGACACGCCGCGTACAACCAGGATCAGATCGCGCACGGGGAGGCCGCCGTCTCTCTGGGCCGATACGTGACGTCGTCGAGCTTCTGGAATGCGGTCATGGAGAACTGGCAGTCCGAGTACCTGCAGTTCATGCTGTTCATGCTCGCGACGGTCTGGCTCCTTCAACGGGGCTCGCCCGAGTCGAAGGAGCTCGACAAGGCGGGTCGCGAATCGAAGAAAGAGCAGAAGGTTGAGTACGCAGCGGATCCCGAGTCCCCCCTGTGGGCCCGGGTGGGTGGGCTGCGCACCGCGGTCTACTCGAACTCACTCCTGATCTTGATGTCCGCGATCTTCTGCGGCTCCTGGTTCGCTCAGTCCGTGACCGGTTGGACGGAGTTCAACCAGCAGCAGCACGAGCATCACGATGCCGCGATCTCGTGGCTCTCCTATATCGGGAACGCGGACTTCTGGGAGCACACGCTCGAGAACTGGCAGTCGGAGTTCCTCGCGGTCGGCTCGTTCGCCGCATTCACGATCTTCCTCCGCCAACGCGGTTCGCCGGAGTCGAAGCCAGTCGGCGCTCCGCACAAGGCGACCGGTATCGAGGGCTAGTCCGGGTCAGCCTGGGAGCTCGGCCAGCCGTTGCTCCAGGAAGCGCCGCTCGGCGTCCGAGTGAACGAGCTCCAGGGCGCGCTCGTACGCCGCGCGGGCGTCCTCCGCGCGACCGAGCCGGCGCAGCAGCTCCGCGCGGGTGGCGTGCAGATAGTGGTAACTGTCGAGCTCGAGGCGGTCCACCAGCGCCAGCGCCTCCTCGACCTCGCCGGCCTCGGCCATGGCGGCGGCCCGGTTGAGCTCCACGACCGGCGAGCCGGTGAGCCGGCCGAGCTCGCCGTACAGGGACGCGATCCGCGGCCAGTCCTGGGGCTCCTCCGAGTGCAGGACGGCGAGTGCCGCCTGCAGCACGTAGGGACCACGGCCGCCGAGCGACTGCGCCCGGTCGAGCGCGGCTCGCCCCTGGGCGATCTGGTCGAAGTCCCAAAGCGATCGATCCTGATCGCGGAGGAGCACCACGGTGTCGTCGGCGAATCGCGCGTCGCGTCGCGCGTCGTTCACGAGCATCAGCGCCATCAATCCGTGCACCTCGGGCTCGTCCGGCATCAGCTCGGCGAGTGCGCGGCCGAGCCGAATCGCTTCGGCCGCGAGGTCTCCGCGGCCGCCATAGCCCTCGTTGAAGATCAGATAGACGACCGCGAGCACCGCGGCGAGGCGATCGGGCAGCAGATGGGCCGGCGGCACCCGGAACGGGATCCCGGCGGCCTTGATCTTGTGCTTCGCGCGCACGAGCCGCTTCGCCATGGTCGGCTCGGGGACCAGGAAGGCACGCGCGATGTCGTCCGTGCTCAACCCGCCAAGCGTCCGCAGCGTGAGGGCGACTTGGGCATCGAGCGCGAGCGCCGGATGGCAGCAGGTGAATACGAGCTCGAGCCGCTCGTCCGGGATCGTCGTCTCGTTCAAGTCGTCCTCCGTGGTCTCCCGCACGTCCAGCAGGCGGACCTTCGCCGCGAGCGTTCGATCGCGGCGAATGCGGTCGATCGCGCGGTTGCGCGCGGTGGTCACGAGCCAGGCGCGCGGATTGTCGGGCGTCCCGTCGCGGGGCCAGCGCTCGGCCGCGATCGCGAACGCCTCCTGGGCGGCTTCCTCGGCGAGGTCGATGTCGCCGAGGAAGCCGATCAGGTTGGCGAGGACGCGGCCCCACTCGTCGCGGAAGACCCGTTCGAGGATTGCTATCGCTCCACGACCGGGCGCACCTCGACGGCGCCACCCAGGCGGGCCGCCGGAATGCGGGATGCGAGCTCGATGGCGGCGTCCAGGTCGTCGGCCTCGAACAGGAGCCAGCCGCCCAGCGCCTCCTTAACGGTGACGAACGGCCCGTCGGTGGTCAGCGTCTCGCCGTCCTCAACCCGCACCGTGGTTGCCGTCTCGGGGTCCTCCATTTGCAGACCGGGCGTGACGCCGGGGGTCTCGCTCGCCGCCTTGTAGTCGGCATAGACCGCCTTCTGCTCGTCCTCCGAGAGCCGGTTCCAATCCTCGGGCGACCGCGGCGTCGGGGCGTCCCCTTGATGAATGAGCAGCATGTACTTCATGGCTTCCTCCTTGTGGGAATGATCGTCTTAAAGACGAACGGAGGACGAGGAAAAGGACAGCGCCTGGCATCGCCCTACAGCGGGCGGCGCACACCCACCTCGTCCAGGTGGGCGAGCAGATCGTGCGGATCCTCGTAGACCCGAAATGCCCCGGCGTAGATCAGCTCTTCCCGCCCGTAGCCACCGGAGAGCAGGCCGATGCCCAGGGCCCGAGCTCGCTGGGCGGCCAAAAGATCCCAGACGCTGTCGCCGACGACGATGCTGTCGCGGATGTCGATCCCGATTCGGTCGGCGGCGGTCAGGAACAGGTCTGGATCCGGCTTGGCGTAGCGGACCTGATCCCGGGTGACGAGCGGGGTATCCGGTGAAGCGCCCAAGAGCTCGAGCGAGGGCCGCGCGTAACGCTCCGCCCCGCTGGTGGCGATCGCCCACGGGATCTGATTCTCGCTGAGCGTCGCCAGGAGGTCGGCGGCGCCGGGAAGCGGTCGGACGCTGTCGAAGTGTTGGAGGTAGGCGTCGGCGTGGAGCCCCGGAAGCCGCGCGAGCGTCTCCCGGTCGAGGCTCGTCTCGAGCTCTCGCAGAAGTGCGGTCACGAACAGGCCGCCGCTCATCCCGATCCGGCGGTGAATCTTCCACACGGACAGGGAGATCCCCACCTGCTCGAGCGCCTCCCGCCACGCGACGACGTGCTGGTACACGCTGTCGATCAGCGTTCCGTCCAGGTCGAACAGAAATGCCGGTTGCCTGCGCATCGCTCCTCCTTGCTCGATCACCGCTCACAGACCTCCGGCCCACGGTTGCACGGCTGGGTGCCCTTCGCGCCGACGCCCCCACGCAAGCTGCGTTGCGACCCTTGCCGAAGGATCACGTAACGGTGATGATGGAATGCTTGCGTTCGTCGCCGACCCAATTCGTTGTCTAGCTCGCCGCTGAGCAAGCGCCGCCTTCGGCGCCTGTCGATCGCAATCGTTGCGGCGATGATCGTCGTCCCCACGGCGATCGCTCTGGCCTCCGCGGATCCCCCCGATCAGGGCCTCGCGTCGACGTCGGCATCCCCTCTGGAGACGACCATCGACACCGGCCCGAGCGGCGCCACGAGCAACCCGAGCCCCTCCTTCACCTTCTCGTCATCCCAGGATCCCGCGCAGTTCGCGTGTCGCATCGATGCGGCGGCGTTCGCGCCCTGCACCTCCCCGCAGAGCTTCACCGACCTTCCCGACGGCACCCACACGTTCTACGTTCGCGCCGGTGACGGCGCGGGACACGTGGACCCGTCCCCCGCCTCCAGGAGCTTTGTCGTCGATACCGATCCGCCGGCCGCGGCGATCGAGTCCGGGCCCTCCGGGCCGACGAACCACCCCCGACCGACCTTCGCCTTCGCCCCGCCCGACGACTCGGCCACCTTTGCTTGTTCGATCGGCTCCGGGACCCCGAGCTTGGACCCGTGCACGGGCACCGCCACGGATGAGCCGGCCTCGGATCTGCCCGATGGCCCGTACACGTTCACGCTCCAGGCAACCGACCTCGCGGGCAATTCGACCACCGAAACTCGCGATTTCTTCGTCGACACCCAGGCCCCAGCCGTCTCGGTGACCTCCGGGCCGTTCGGGGCGACGGACGACCCTCACCCGACGTTTGCGTTCGCCTCGCCGGACCCATCGGCCACGTTTGCCTGCTCGATCGACACCGTGGAGTCGCGCCTTGGCCCGTGCTCCGGCGACGGAACGCATCAGCCCGACGCCGACCTGGACGACGGCGCCTACACGTTCCGCGTCGAGGCGACGGACGTCGCCGGCAACTCGGCGATCGCGACGCGCGAATTCGAGGTCGGCGACGGCGAGTCCGCCACCGCATCGAAGAGCTCCCTCAAGAGCAGCGCGCCGCAGCCGGTCCCGGCCTGGTACATGACGGCCAGGGGCAGGGGCGATCTGAGGCGTCAGGCCCGAAACGACGCCTGCGCCTTCGCGAGGCGCCAGCCGAACCGCACCCGTGTTCTGCTGATGGACTTTGGGAAGGCCGACAAGCACGATGGAAGTTTCGGCGCCCGGCTTCGAACGGGTCCCCACTTCTCGAATCAGGAGATCCTGGACGCGCTGAAGTCCGCCGCCGACGCCTATCGCAGCAACGGGCAGTGCTACAGCCGCGGCTCGGTGCGCATCACATATGGCAACACCAACAACATGTCGAACTGGATGTCCCGGCACAAGGTCCGCAAGGCCGGTCGCCGCCAGGCCATGATGGCCAATCGCCTCGCCAAGTACGCGCGGAGGAAGGGGCGTCACTACAGACACGCCGGCGTGGCGGTCGCAGGGGACATCGAACCGCAATGGAACAAGCCCCGGGTCACGAAGAGCCTGGTGCGCGGCGCGACCGCCCACAAGCGCGGAGGCCTCTACTTCAACTACGGAGCGGCGAGCCAGTGTCCGCCGGAAACCTCCGACTGCGCGAACAACTGGAGCGTGCGCAACCTGGGGCAGGTCTCCTACGGGGGCGTCAAGAGGCCCCTGCCGGAGATCTACCGACGGGTGCACGTGAAGCAGTGGACCAACGTGCGCCGGCGCTGGAACAACCAACACCGCTACCACCACTTCTGCTTCTACGGCGCGACCGCGACGCCCGGTTTCCCCCTGTCCAACCGCAAGGGGTGGGCCAGGCTGAGCGCCAACAACCGGTGCGTCAAGGACGAGCTGGTGAACATCCGGGAGCAGTGAGGATGCGAGAGGTGAGCGCGCGAGTGCGGCTGGCGGCGGCGATCGGCGCCTGCGCACTGGCCGTCGCCGTGGTCGCCTGCGGGTCGGGCTCGAGCTCCACCACCACCTCGACGACCACGAGCGCCAATGCGCCTCCCGGCAACGGGGGAGGCGGTGGAGGCGGCAAGATCGGCCACGGCGGGGGCCCGGGCGCGCCGCCGAGCCCACGTACCGCGAACCCTCGCCCCCGGCACCGACACCAGGGTCCGCCCGGAAGCGAGATGCACAACACATACCCGGGACGCATCCTCAGCCACGAGCTGGCCGAGGGCGGTCCTGTTCAGCCGGCGGAGCTGTGGCCGGTCACCAACGGATGGCAGATCTCCGATCACCGCACCTTCACCGCCGTCTACGCGGGCGCGAACCCGGAGCGGCACTCGACCGGAAGGCTCGTGATCTTCCGCCAGAACTTCGTCCGGGTCACGCAGAACTCGGACCGGGTGGACATCCCCGGCGCCGGCCCGGTCGAGATCACGAGCGCCCCGCGCGGCAGGAAGCCTCAGACCTCGGCACAGCGCAACGGCACCCTGCGGTTCACGGGGAAGAACGGCACGACGGGGACCCTGCACCTGAGCAACGATACGGTCACCATCGACTCGTCGTGACCGCGAGCGGCAGCTGAAGCACCGCCTACCGGATCGCCTGACCGATCCCCAGGAGATTGCCCTCGCTGTCCCTGAACCAGACAGCGCGCTCGCCGGTCCCTCCCTTGCTCGGGTAGTTGCCGGCGACCTCGGCGATGCCATCGACCGTGGTCAAACCGGGCAGGTCGTATTCCTCGAAAGCCACCCCGCGGTCGCGGAGCTCGCCAACGGTCTCCTCGAGGTCGTCTACATCCCACGCCATCTGCGTGTGCTCGCCGGAGGGGCCGCCCACGGACTCGAACAGCGCGAACTCGCCGCTCCGGCCGCGGTAGCGAAGCCCGCCGGGCCGCTCCTCGATGGGCTCGAGGCCGAGCTTCTCCGCGTAGAAGCGGCGAGCGCGCACGAGGTCCTGCGCCGGAAGCCGCGTTGCGACGGCCCCGCCGGCGAGCGAACCGCCCGCGGCCGGCCGCGCACCAGCGGCCCTGAGCACGGGCTTGACGTCGAGGACCGGCGTCCCGTCCACGGCCTCGAGGCTTCGCACCAGGATCCGCTCACCGTCGACCGAGACGACGTCGACCGTGTGGAGCCCGATCGGGTTCGGGCGATCCGCCGAGCGCGTGCTGAACACGCCGCGCAACGGATTCGCTGGATCGTCTCGGGGATGCACCCGCAGGACGTCCCGCCGAGCCTGGTGAAACCAGGTGAGGACGATGATCTCGTCCCCCGGCCCGACGTCCCCAAGCCCCTCCAGCACGGCCGGCTCGAACACCAGCCAGGCATCGGGGGCGCCCTCGCTGCCCTGCTTCGGGGCCGATGTCGGATCGGTCAGGGCGGACTCGACCCTTCCGATGGGCGTGAGCTCGACCGGCTGCGCCATCCGGTCACCCCTCCCGGTCGGCTGCCGGCTCGTAGATCAGGATGGATACGCCGTCGCCGACCACGCTCGAGTCGGCCAGCCGAAGCGGCTTCTTGTCGGATGTCTCGCCGAACAGGCGCTTGCCGGTCCCCAGCACGACCGGGAATACCATCAGGCGGAGCTCGTCGACCAGGTCGTTGTCGATCAGCGCCCGTACGAGCGTCACGCTGCCGTGAACCACGATGTCGCCGTCGATTTCGTCCTTCAGCCGCGCGACCTCCTGCGGCACGTCGCCGTCGATGACCGTCGAGTTGTTCCACTCGGGGTCCTTGAGGGTCGTGGACACAACGTACTTCGGCATGTCGTTGAACTTGTCGGCGAACTCGCCCTCGCGCGATGGCCACGCGTCGGCGAAGCCCTCGTAGGTCACACGGCCCAGCAGCAGCGCCTCGGTTCCGAGCGTCTCGTCGAGCTTGAACTTGTCGCCCTCCTCTCCACGGGAGAACTCGAAGCTCCAGCCCCCATGCTCGTAGTCCTCGGCTCCGCCGGGGTCCTCGACGACGCCATCCAGCGACATGAACTCGGTTACGACGATCCTTCCCATTTCGGCTCCCTTCGGTTTGCTTTCGCATTACAGACCATCGCGGGCGCCGAAACTCGTCGGTCGCCCGATTTACTTGATCTGCGTCGGGCCAGCGGTGGTTAGCCCGCCACCGGGGTCAGCATCACGTAGCCCAGGCGCCCCTCGTTGACATTCGAGGACCGCCTGCAGGTCGCCTTCGCTGAGACGAAGCGCTCGCCGTCGCGGCGCCGGCAGCGGTAGATCGCGCGGTTGGGGATTCCCGCCGACGGTTTGGAGTACGCCCATCCCACAAGGCCCCGCCGCTTCGCGCCGCCGCATTCCGGATCCCGCGACAGGAACTGGTCGCGGTTGGCGCTGCAGCTGTAGAGGGGGACGGTTCCCGGGAGCTGCTGGTTCAAGAGGAAGCCGAGGTTGCTCTGGAAGCGGTAGGCGGCGCCGACGCCGCCGGTGGTCGTGAAGTGATCGC
>DATFON010000027.1:0-6084 GCA_035265465.1 Solirubrobacterales bacterium
ACATAGAGCACCGTGAGCTTGCCGTGGAAGCGATAGAGGACGGCGAAGGCGGCGACGGCCAGGATCGCCGTGTAGAGGTCGACCACGCTCGTGTCGAGGATCTGAACCGTGACGGCGGCGATCAGGCCGACCACGCCGGCCGTCACGCCGAGCAGGAAGGGGCGGATCCGCGGGTTCTCGGCGATCGCCACCAGGTAGCGGTGCAGGAAGATCGGGAAGACGAAGGCCGGCAGGAAGATGCCGAGCGTCATCAGCAGTGCGCCGCTCAGTCCTCCGGCTATGTAGCCGACGAAGGTCGCGAAGATGATCAGAGGCGCCGGCAGGACGCCGCCGATCGCGAGGCCGTCGACGAACTGGCCGTCGGTGAGCCAGTGATGGTTGTCCACCGAAGCCTGCTGGAGGAACGGGATCACCGTGTAGGCGCCGCCGAAGGTGAGCAGGCCGGCCTTCAGGCCCTCCAAGAAGATCTGGGCGCTCAGCGAGATCGTCACGGCTCCGAGCAGGAGGACGAGCACCACCGCCGCCGGTGAGAGCGAGTTGGCCCGCCCGATCCATCGTTTGCCGTTGGTCCACAGCTCGTAGGCGAGCCCCGCTCCGACCAGGACGAGCACGAAGCTCGCCGAGGCGAACAGGGTGAGGGCGAAGCCAGCCACGGCAAGCAGGGCGAGCGGCAGGTCAGTGATGAAGGACTTGGCCAAGCGGACCACAGCGCGGGCGACAAGCGCCCCGACCGCCGCCTTCAGGCCGTAGAAGAGCTGGTCGAGGTGCGTCGCCAGGTTCGCCTCCACGTAGAGGATCGAGAGGCCGAGCATCAACAGGAGGCCGGGCAGCATGAAGCCGAGGCCCGCCAGGAAGCCGCCGAGCTTGCCGCCGCGGACGCGGCCGAAGTAGACGCAGAGCTCGTGCGCCTCGGGTCCCGGGAGGACCTGGAAGACCGCGAGTGTCTTCTTGAAGGTCTCCTCGGAGACCCAGCACTCCTCGTCGACACACTCGCGCTTGATCATCGCGATCTGCGCCGCCGGTCCGCCCCAGGCGAGCGCGCCGAACTTCAAAAAGCGCGTGAAGATCGCGACCGGCGGGTCATGCTCGGCCGCGGCGAGCGCTCGGCCGGTTTCAAGCCCGAGCTCTGCGCCGGTCATCCAGGGTCTCGGCCGAGCATCGTCGCGCGGCGCCGGTACTCATAGAGGCCGTCGTAGATCGGGCCGCTCAGTTCGAGCATGCGCTCGTCTGAGTCGGCGACCATCGAGAGCCCGCGGAGGATGACATCGAGTCCGCGCGCCTCGGGGGCGTTGAAGCGCTCGTTGTCGAGGTCGGCCTCGTGGACGATCTGCGCGATCTCCGCAAGCGCCGGATAGTCGAGTCCATAGCGCTCGAGCATAGTCTCGAAGGTGCAGGCGTCACCGTGGTGGGACGCGCTGAAGGCGGCCGGAGCCTTGGACTACGTTGACATCCCAGCCGACGGTCAGGCGATTTCCGTGTCGGCCACGCGCACCGGCCGTGAGCAGTCACACGCCTAGCCCCAGCGTCCTTAGCTGCCCCTGCGACGCAGGTGAGGCGGGCGGCCCCGCTTCCCGCTTCTGCTCGCGCGTACGCGAGCGTCTCCGCGCCGCCCACCGGACGTCCGCTCCGGACGAGGAGCAGCAACGAGGGCGCGCGTTGGGGGGACGCCTCCCTTCGCGTGGCCCCGGCACTGCCCGGGAGTGACGAACAAGCGGGATTTGCTTCCGCTCTGGATGCATTGCAGTAGCGAGGCAGGGCGGTGCCGTGCTCGCGCATTGGATGCACCCTGAGCGAGGCGGGTTTCAGTGTTCCGCCTCGCGTCAGGCGATAGCGCTGTCAGGTGGCACATGGCGTCGAGGCACTTTCCGTCAAGCGCATCAGGCCTGGATTGAGTCAGGAAGATCCAGCGGGCTATGAAGCGGTGACTGGTGCGGGCCGGCTATCGCCTCTTTCTGACCCTCCACTTCCGTTGCGCGGGAGTGGGATCGACGTTTCCCGCCGGATCCACGGCGGCGACCTGGAACTTGTGCTTCTTTCGGTTGACCTTCCGCTTGAACGGCGGGGAGCAGGGCACGAACGGCTTCTTGTCGAGCTTGCACTGGAAGGTCGAGCCGGGCTCGTCGGAGGTGAACTTGAACTTCGCCTTGCGCTTCTTGGTCTTCTTCTTCGGTGCCTTGGTGATCGTGGTCTCCGGCGGGTCGGTGTCCGCACCTTCCCGTGCGAATGTGACGACGGCGTCGTCCACGTCGCCGACCGCGTACACGTTGCGGCCGTCCGGGGAAGAAGCAAGACCCGCGGTCTGCTCGAGCCCGTCCACGCCCGCCACGTCGTCCTGGTCGAACTCGAGGAAGCCGAGGACTCCGGTGGCCCCGTCGCGCGAAAAGGTGGCGACGGCTTGGTCGGTCGTGCCGCCGACGTAGACGTTCGCGCCGTCCGGAGCCGCCGCGACGTGGGTCGCCCCCGCCAGCCCGTCAACACCGCCGACTCCATCCCTGTCCTGGTCGATGAAGGTGAGCGATCCGCTCGACGGATCCCGCGAGAAGCTCGCCACCGCACTGTCTACTTGGCTTGCCACATAGACGTGCCTGCCGTCCGATGTCGAGGAGACGCCAAAGGCGCTGGCCAGACCATCGACCCCGCCCACCCCGTCCTGGTGGAACTCGACGAACGTCAGCGCGCCGGTGGCGGGGTCGCGGGTGAAGGTGGCGATCGCGTTATCGAACTGACCGGTGACGTACACGTGGCTGCCGTCCGGCGGAATGGACACGTCAGCCGCACTGTCCAGGCCCTGCACCCCGCCGATCCCATCTTTCTCTACCTCGACGAAGGTCAGTGCCCCGGTGGCTGGATCGCGGGAGAACACCGCCACCGCGTCGTCGAAGGCCCCGGTCGTATAGACATGCCTGCCATCGCTCGAGATGGCGATCTGGCGTGCCTCCGCCAGCCCGTCGACACCGCCCACACCGTCCTTGTCGAACTCCACGAAGGTGAGTAGACCGGTAGCGGGGTCGCGGTCGAACGTGACGAGGGCGGAATCCCCGAACCCCGTCGCGTAAACGTGTTCGCCGTCGGGGGAAACCTCGACCGAAGACGCCCCCCCGAGCCCGTCCACACCGCCGGAGCCGTCTGTCTCGGCTTCGAGGAAACTGAGGCGTCCCGTCGCCGGATCACGGGAGAATGCCGCAACCGAGCCACTGAAGGCGGACGTGTAGACGTTGTGACCGTCCGGTGAGACGGTGACGCCGTTGGCGAGGAACAAGCCGGTTACCCCGTCCACCCCGTTTACGTCCTGCTCGACGAACGTGAGCGAGCCCGGCGCCGCCTCGGCTATCCCAGGCGACAGGACCAACCCGAGTACGACGACGCAGCCTGCCATCGCCTGGCCGGGTCGAGCGGTTATGTTCACCGCTTCCTTCCAATCATCGCCGCGAGCGTAGCCCCGCCTACCCTCCGGGTCAACACTCCCTTTCGCGTGCCACCGGAACCCGCCGGCGGCGCGGAACTCATCGCGATTGCTCCCGCTTTAGGCAACGAGGAGGACCGCAGCCTCGCGGTCCTCGGTCTCGGGGCATGAAACTGCCAACTGAAGGCTGACCGTCCGGGTCGCGGCCTACGGTCCGCTCACCGGAAACAGGGGCCTTCGGGAGAACGCAGGCCGGGCAGGCCGCTTCGTGCGCGATGGGCCTCGAGCCCGACTTTTCGGTGGCCGCCCCTGCGACCCGCCCGGTTGTGCCGAGAGCACGCATCCGTCTGTGTCGTTCGCCCGCCGGTTCTCCAACGCAATCGAGCAAATGAGGACCAAGTGAGAGAGATCGGCCTGGACGTCCACCGCGACTTCTGCGAGGTCGCGATCAGCGATAAAGGAGAGGTCCGCTCGGCGCCCCGGATCAAGACCGCCCCCGCCGAGCTCGAGCTGTTCGCCCGGAGCCTCGGCCCCGAGGACCGGGTGGCGCTCGAGGTAACCGGCAACGCCTGGTCGGTGGCTCGGGTGATCGAGCCCCACGTCGCCGAGGTGCTGGTCGTGAGCCCAAACGAGACCGGGATCCGCCAGGCGCGCGCCAAGACCGACCGCCTCGATGCGCGCGCCCTGGCGAGGCTGCTGGCCGCCGGCTCGCTGGAGGGGCTGTGGATGCCCGATGCTCCCACCCGGGCGCTCCGCCGGCGCCTGCAGCGCCGATCGCAGCTGGTGCGGGCAAGGACCCGCCCCGGGCCAGGTTTGTTGGGGATCGGATCTCGTTCGCCTCAGGGGCACATTCGAGGGCACAATCTGCACGAAACTGAGGGCAACTCAGACCAACAAGAACCGCATAGGAATGCGGAAACCGACCTAGAACGAACCCCTGCAACCCAATAGCGCATTCGGCTGGGGGCCGAAAGGTCGCTGGTTCAAATCCAGTCGCCCCGACTTTTTCCTGGTAAACGCCGTATTTCGGCCTGCCGACGGCCGGTCATCCGTGCGTCAGCCGATCCAGACTGGGGGCCCTCGTCAGGCACGAAACCCCAAGTCGAATTCGGGGGGGCCCGTTCGAACGCCCAATTTGCTGCGCGGGATGACGGCTCGATTGGAGGTTCGCCCATTCCGGCTCGCATGGAAGCTGTCCCCTAAGCGCGCAGCCGTTCGTGGTTAGGGCGAGAATCCACCCAACAGGAGGTCCGAGATGCAGTACGCGATGCTGATTCACGCCAAGCCCGGCTACACCGACGCGCTATCCGAGGACGAACAAAAGGCCATGTTCGCTGACTATGTGGCGCTCGGGGAGGACCCGCGCACTCGGGGCGGCGCACAGCTCCAGCCGATCGAGACCGCAACGACGGTGCGCGTGCAGGAGGGCCAGACGCTTACCACCGACGGCCCGTACGCCGACACCAAGGAGGTCTTGGTCGGCTACTACGTGTTCGAGGCCGACGACCTCGACGAGGCGATCGAGCTGGCCGCGCGGATCCCTGCGGCCCGTCTCGGTGGCGCGATCGAGGTCCGGCCCGTGGTGGAGCGCTAGCGCTGCTGGACGAGGTTTTCCGCAACGAGTGGGGGCGCGTGTTCGCCTCGCTGGTCGGCTTCCTCGGCGACTTCGATCTCGCTGAGGAGGCCGCCCAGGAGGCCTTTGCGGTCGCCGCGGAGCGCTGGCCCCGCGACGGCGTTCCGGCCAACCCCGGCGCATGGCTGACGGTCACTGCACGCAACTGGGCGATCGACCGGATCCGCCGCGACCGCACGCTAACCGAGAAGACCCGTCAGCTGGAGGTGCCCGAAGCGACGATGGACGAACTCGACGACACGGTGATCGAGGATGAGCGGCTCGAGCTGATCTTCACCTGCTGCCATCCCGCGCTGGCGCTCGAGGCGCAGGTCGAGCTCACGCTACGGGCGCTCGGTGGGCTGACGACAGAGGAGATCGCGCGGGCGTTCCTGGTCTCCGAGGAGACGATGAAGCGCCGGCTATCGCGGGCGAAAGCAAAGATCAAGGCGACCGGGATTCCGTTCGCCGTCCCGGCCGAGCATCTGCTGCCCGACCGGCTGGACGCGGTGCTGGCGGTCGTTTACCTGATCTACAACGAGGGGTATTCGGACCCGCCCACCCGTATCGACCTGGCCATAGAAGCGATCAGGCTGGGCCGTGTGCTCGCCGCGCTGATGCCCGACGAGCCGGAGGTGCACGGACTGCTGGCGCTCATGCAGATCCATCACGCGCGGCGCGAGGCGAGATTCTCCGGCGAGGAGCTAGTGCTGCTCGAGGACCAGGACCGCTCGCTGTGGGACGTTCAGGAGATTGCCACCGGTCGTGACGCGCTCGACCGCGCGATCGCGCTGCGCGGCCGCGGGCCGTACGTGCTCCAAGCCGCGATCGCCTCGCTACAGGCCGAGGAGCGGATCGACTGGAACGAGGTCGCCGCGCTGTACGGCCAACTCGCGCAGATCACGCACTCGCCGGTGGTGGAGCTGAACCGCGCGGTCGCGGTCGCCCAGGCCGTGTCAACCGAGCAGGCGCTCGAGATCGTTGAGGAGCTCGAGCTCGGCGAGTACCAATACCTGCACTCAACGCGCGGGGAGTTGCTGCTCCGGCTCGGCCGGGCCGATGAGGCCCG
>DATFON010000028.1:0-26031 GCA_035265465.1 Solirubrobacterales bacterium
AACCGGCTCACCTCCCGTCCTCGGATGGCCGGCTCATGACTTCCACCAAGCTCTTTGGCACTGATGGCGTTCGCGGGGTCGCCGGGACCGAGCTGACCGCGGAGCTCGCGCTCGCGCTGGGGCGGGCCGGCGCACGCGAGACACCAGCCACACGACCCCAGGTGCTGGTCGTGCGGGACACGCGCGAGTCGGGTCCGATGCTGGAGGCCGCGCTCGCCGCGGGGGTCGCCGAGGGTGGGGGAGACGCCCTGCTCGCCGGCGTCCTGCCAACGCCGGCGGCGTCGGTGCTCGTGCGCAGGCTGGGCCTGGACGTCGGCGCGGTCGTTTCGGCTTCGCACAACCCCTGGCAGCACAACGGCATCAAGTTCTTCGGCCCGGACGGGCGCAAGCTCGACGACGAGGTCGAGCGGCGGATCGAGGCGCACGTCGCCGAGAGAGGTGCGCCCAGCCCGGCTGTCGGCCGGGTCAGGGACCTCGGCGGTGCCCTCGACGACTACGTGCGCGAGCTCACCTCCAGCCTCCAGGTCGACCTGTCGGGCCGGCGCATCCTGCTCGATTGCGCCAACGGAGCGACCTACCGCGCAGCTCCGGTGGTCTTCGAGCGACTCGGAGCGACCGTGGATGTGATCGGCGACGAACCCGACGGGCGCAACATCAACGAGGGCTACGGGTCCACTCAGCCAGACGCCCTTGCCCGGGCGATGCGCTCCGGGGACGCGGAGATCGGCTTCGCGTTCGACGGCGACGGCGATCGCGTGATCGCAGTGGACGCGTCGGGGGCCGTCAGGGACGGCGACGAGCTCATCGCGCTGTGCGCCCGGCACCTGGCGAGCACCGGAGCCCTGGGCGGCGGCGTCGCGGTGACGGTGATGAGCAACTACGGCTTCCACGAGGCGATGGCCGATGCCGAGATCGAGGTGGCCACGACGCCGGTGGGCGATCGGTACGTCGCGGCTGAGCTCGAGGAACGCGGCTGGTCGCTCGGTGGCGAGCAGTCCGGTCACATCATCTGGACCGAATACGGTCCCACCGGCGACGGAACCGCCGCAGCCCTGCTGGTGATGAGCGCGCTGGGCGACGCGGATCTGGCCGGCGCGATCCCGATGCGGAAGCTGCCCCAGATCCTGGAGAACATCGAGATCGCGGACCGCGGTGCGATCGCCGACGCAACAGCTGTGTGGGAGGCGGTCGATCGCGAGAGCGCCGCCCTCGAGGGACGCGGCCGGGTGCTGGTGCGGCCCTCGGGCACGGAGCCCCTGGTGCGGGTGATGGTGGAGGCTCCCACCAGCGACGAGAGCCAGGAGATCTGCGGTCGCCTCGTTGCCCTCATCACTCGGGAACTCGCTTAGAGCCCGATCCGCCGCGGGCACCGGCGCACGCTCTACCCTTACTCGCCTCCTATGTGCGGCATCGTCGGATATGTCGGGGGCCGTCCCTGCCGTGACCTGCTGATAGCCGGGCTCGAGAAGCTCGAGTACCGCGGCTATGACTCGGCGGGCATCTCGCTGCTGGCCGACGGTCAGGTCGAGACCGTGCGAGCGGTTGGCAATCTCGCGAACCTGCGCGCCGCGATCGGGCTCGATGCGGACCAGCCGGTGTCAGGCGAAGGCGCGGTCGCCGTCGCGATGCCGCCCGCGACCATCGGCCTCGGACATACCCGCTGGGCAACGCATGGCCGCGTCACCGAGGAGAACGCGCACCCCCACGGCGACTGCACGGAGAGCATTCACATCGTGCTCAACGGCATCGTCGAGAACCACACCGAGCTGCGACGCGAGCTCGTCGACACGGGACACGCATTCACGTCCGAAACCGACGCCGAGATCGTCGCCCACATGATCGAGAAGCACTACGAGGGGGATCTGACCGAGGCGGTACGCGCGGCGTTCGCGGAGCTTCGCGGCCATTACGCATTCGTCGCGATGCACGCCGAGCACCCGAACACGCTGGTCGCCGCTCGTCAGGAATGTCCCCTGATCGTCGGCATCGGTCAGGGAGAGACGTTCGTGGCCTCCGCGATACCCGCCTTCCTGGCACAGACCCGCAACGTCCTCGGGTTGAAGAACGCCGAGATCGTCACCGTGACCCCGGACGGGGCTCGGATCGTCGACGTGGATGGAACACCGGTCGACCGTGAGATCGAAGAGGTGACCTGGGACGAGGAGGCAGCCGAGAAGGGCGGCTATCCGACCTTCATGCTCAAGGAGATCCACGAGCAACCCGCCGCCGTGGCCGAGACCATCACCGACCGGCTTCCGGGGAGCGACCGGGTCGACCTGTCGGAGGTCGACCTCTCGCCCGAGTTCGTGAGGGACCTGCGCCGGATCGTGATCGTCGCCTGCGGAACGAGCTATCACGCGGGTCTCATCGGCCGCTACGCGATCGAGCAGTGGGCACGGATCCCGGTCGAGATGGACATCGCATCGGAGTACCGATACCGCGAGCCGGTCGTCGGGCCCGATGACCTGGTCATCGGGATCACCCAGTCGGGTGAGACCGCGGACACGCTGGCGGCGATGCGGCTCGCGCGCGAGCGCGGCGCGCGGGTGATGGCGGTCACGAACATCATGGGCAGCCAGGCGACGCGGGACGCCGACACCGTGCTGTACACGCGGGCCGGCCTGGAGATGGGGGTCGCCGCGACCAAGACCTTCACCGCGCAGACGGCGGCGATGTATCTGCTCGGCCTGTGGCTGGCTCAGTCCCGGAACGCGTGGCCGCAGGAGAAGATGACTGAGGTGATCGCCGAGCTGAAGAGCATCCCGTCGAAGATTGGCACCACGATCGAGTCGGTCGAGGAGCGGGTCCGGGCGATTGCCCGTTCGCACCAGGATCGCCCCTTCTTCCTCTATCTCGGGCGCAACATCGGCCTCCCGGTCTGCCTCGAGGGCGCGCTGAAGATGAAGGAGATCTCCTACATCCCCACCGACGCCTACGCTGCGGGGGAGATGAAGCACGGGCCGATTGCTCTGTTGGACGAGTCGACACCGGTCGTCTGCGTGGCAACGAACAGCCCGATCCTGGACAAGATGCTGTCCAACATGGCCGAGGTGAGGGCCCGCGGCGCCGACGTGATCGCCATCGCCACGGAGGGCAACGCCCAGGTCGCCGAGGTCGCCGACCAGACGCTCCACGTACCCGCGACCGATTGGGTCGTGCAGCCGATCCTCGCGGTCGTACCGCTACAGCTCCTGGCCTACCACGTGGCCCGGCTCAACGGGCTGAACGTGGACCAGCCTCGCAACCTCGCCAAGACGGTGACGGTCGAGTGATCCGGCGAGCGGCGATCGGGTTGGTCGCGTGCGCGGCGATCCTCGTCACGGGTTGCGGGGGCGGTGGTGATGATGGCTCCGATGAGCTGGCCTCGCTGGCACCCGCGGACGCGCCGGTCTATCTGGAGTCCGTCGTCCGGCCGGAGGGGGAGCAGAGCGATGCGATCAATTCGCTCGCGTCTCGGATCGGCGGCATCGACGACCCTGGCACGGCCATCGTGCAGCAGCTCGACGCGGAGCTCTCGCAGGCGAACGCGACGTACGAGGACGACGTCGCCCCGTGGCTCGGCGAGCGGGCGGCGGTCTTCTTCGAGTCCTTCGACGGCGATCCGCCGCCGTTCGCGGCGATCTTCGAGACCACCGATACCGGCGCCGCCCAAGACTTCGTCGAAAAGGTGGTGGGTGCCAACCCAGGCTCCAAGCAGGACAGCTACAACGGCGTCGACTACCTCCAGGACCCGGAGGGCACCAACGCCGCAGGTGTCGTCGGCGACTTTCTGGTTTACGGGACGCTTGACGGCTTCAAGGCCGCCGTCGACGCGTCGGGCGGCTCGTCGCTCGCCGATTCCAGCAACTTCGAGGACGGCGTGTCGGCTTTGCCGACGGACAACCTGGCGCTCGGATACGCGGATGGTGCGCAGGCCGCCGAGCAGATCACGGGCGTCCCGGTCGATCCACTTGAGGCCACCGCCCTCAAGGCGGCGATCCAGACGCTCGCCACCGGTCCCATCACATTCGCGCTCTCAGCGACGCCGGATACCGCTAGCGTCGACATCTCGCTACCGGCCGGGGTCGCCGGGCAGCTCGGCGAAAGCAATCTCGTAGCGCGTGGGCCGGCCGACGCGTGGTTTGCAGTCGGAGTGCAAAACCTGGGCACGGTCCTGGGCAATGCAGTCGACGCAGCCAACTCCCTGCAGCTCCCGTCGGTCGAGGATCAGATCAAGCAGGCCACGGGACTCGATCCTCAGGACATCATTTCGTGGATGGGACAGGGCTACGGCTTCGTGTCGGGGACCAGCGAGAAGACGATCGCGATCGGGGGCGTCGTGCAGAGCTCGGATCAAGGGGCCTCGTCGGGCGCCATAGCGACGTTGCGCAAGCGCTTCCAGGCCGACGTGGACGCCGAGCTCGGTCCGCCGCCGCAGGGTGCGGACGAGGGCTTCTCGGCATCGGCGCCCGAGGCCCCGAGCGCGATTCAGGTCGGGCAGTTCGGCGACCAGGTGGTGGCGGCCCTCGGGCCGGGGCAGCCCGCGGCGGACGCGCTGCATCCGAAGAGCACGCTTGCCGACGATCCGGCGTTCCAGGCCGGTCTGGACGCAATGGGCGCCGACTTCTCGCCGCTGGCGTTCGTTTCGCTCGCCCCGTTCTTCGTCGTGGCCGAGAAGGGCGGCCAGGCGAACGATCCGGACTACCTGGCGGCGAAGCCGTACCTGCAGAAGCTCGACTATCTGATCCTCGGCACCTCCGGTGACGACGATCGCACAACGGCGCGCTTCGTGGTGGGGGTCGAGTAGCGCCGTGCCCGAGCCGGGCCTGGGCCTCGACCTCGTCGACATCGAGCGCCTCGAGCGCGCCCTGGGACGCCGGCCTCGCCTCGCCGACCGTCTCTTCACCGTCGCGGAGATCGACTTCGCAGCGGCCCGCCGCCGACCCGCTCGGCATCTCGCCGTGCGATTCGCGGCGAAGGAGGCTGCGATCAAGGCTCTGGGCAGCCCGGTCGCTCCGCGCCAGATCGAGGTCTGGGGAGGTGGCACGGTCCCACCCCGGCTGGCGCTCCACGGGCGGGCGGCCGAGCTCGCCGCCGAGCGCGGGGTCGAGCTCCAGGTCGCGCTGACTCACACCGACGAGACGGCCGCGGCGGTCGTCCTCGCGGTCCCGATCGGACGGTGACCTGGGTGGAGGCCTGGCTGACACCGGTGTACGACGCCGCGGGGATGCGGGCCGCCGACTCGTGGGCGATCGAGGAGCAGGGGACCCCATCCCTCGATCTCATGGAGACCGCCGGCGAGGCCGTGGCCGAAGCGGTGCGCGACGCGTCAGGCAACGGGCCAGTGCGGGTCGTCTGCGGGAAGGGCAACAACGCCGGCGACGGCCTGGTGGCCGCGAGGCATCTGGTCGCCACGGGCCATGAGGTCGAGGCGCTGCTGTTGTGGCCCGCCGGGGACCTCTCGCCCGACGCCGGGTCGAACCTCGAGCGCTTCGAGGGCGAGGTCCGAGAGGTCGTTCCCGACGATCTCACCGGCGCGCTCGCCGGTTCCGGCGCGGTCGTCGACGCCATCTTCGGCACGGGGTTCTCCGGGGCGCCACGGGCACCGGCCGACGCCGCCGTCGAGGCAATCAATTCCTGCGACGCGCCCGTGGTGGCGGCCGATATCCCCTCCGGCGTTGACGCCTCGACCGGCGAGGCCGAGGGCGTGGCGGTGGACGCCGACATTACGGTCAGCTTCCACGCGGCGAAGCTCGGGCACTGGATCTTCCCGGGCAAGGCGAGGACGGGTGAGCTGCGGGTCGCGGACATCGGCATCCCACCGGACGCACCCTCTCGGCCGGCCGGTGGCGTGATTCGCGACGAGGTACTCGCCCTCGCTCCCAAGCGATTGCCCGACTCGACCAAGTTCGACTCCGGCGAGGTTCTGGTGGTGGGCGGGTCACGCGGGCTCACGGGGGCCGTGTGCATGGCCGCCTCGGCGGCGATCCGGGTCGGCGCCGGCTACGCCACCGTGGCGGTGCCCGCGGATCTCGAGCCGATCTTCGAGGTCAAGCTGACCGAGGTGATGTCCCGCGGGTACGAGGGTGCGGCAGGGCGGCTCGCGAGCGCCTCCGCGAACGACATCCTCGCCGCGGGCGAGCGCGCCGCGGCGGTCGTGCTGGGTCCGGGCCTCGGCCGCGACGAGGACTCACTGGAGCTGGCGCGTGAGTTTGCCCGCGGGGTGGCCGCGCCGCTGCTTATCGATGCGGACGGGCTGAACGCCCACGCCGGCCGCCTTGACCTCATCGGGGAGCGCGACGCTCCGACGGTGCTGACGCCCCACGCCGGTGAGCTGGGGCGGCTGCTCGGCCGGGAGTCGAGCGCGATCGCCGCCCACCGCCTGGCTGCCGCGCGCGAGGCGACGGAGCAAAGCGGAGCGATCGTGGTGCTGAAGGGTGACGACACGATCGTGGCCCACGGCGATCGCGTGGCGATCAGCGCCGGTGGGAGCCCCGCGCTGGCGACCGCCGGGACCGGGGACGTGCTTTCCGGGACGATTGGAGCCCTCCTCGCGCGACGGCTGGAGCCATTCAGCGCGGTGTGCGCGGGGGTCCACGCGCATCAGCGAGCCGGGCGGATCGCCGCCGAGCGCGTCGGGGCGACGGAGTCGGTGGTCGCGACGGACGTGATCGCCGCGCTGCCCGCAGCCTTGGCGGTATGACGCGGGCTCAGTGGCGGGCGGCCGCGATCGTCGACGTCGGCGCCGTGGAGCGAAACTGCGCGAGGCTTGCAGAAGAGCTCCGCGACGGCGCGAGCCTCTGCGCGGTCGTGAAGGCGGACGGCTACGGCCACGGCGCCGTGGAGTGCGCCCGGGCAGCGCTGACCGGCGGCGCGAGCTGGCTCGCCGTCGCGGCCGCCGACGAGGCGGCGGAGCTGCGCGCGTCGTTTCCGGACGTGCGGTTGCTGACCATGGGAGCTCTCACCGAGTCCGAGCTGGCCGTCGCGCTCGATGCCGGTTCCGACGTCGCCGCCTGGAGGCCGGCGCACGCCGATCTGGTCGCGGCGCAGGGCGCCGAGCGCGGCGTGGGGCTGCGGGTCCATGTGAAGTACGACACCGGTATGGGCAGGCTGGGGGAACGCGACCCCGACGCCGTCCTACGGCTTCTCGACAAGGTGGCAACCGATGAGCGCCTCGAGCTCGCGGGCTTCTGGACCCACTTCGCCACCGCCGACGAGCTCGACTCCACCTTCTTCGACCGGCAGCTCGAGCGGTTCACAACACTCGCGGAGCGAGTTCGAACGGATCATCCGGATGCCCTCATCCACGCCGCGAACAGCGCGGCCACGCTCCGCGACCCGGCCGCCCATTTCGACATGGTCCGCTGCGGAGTCGCGATCTATGGCCTGGATCCGTTCCAGGGTGATCCGTTAGATCGCCGACTCGAGCCGGCCCTCGAGCTTCGCTCCTACGTCGCCGACGTGAAGCGGTTCGGGCAGGGCGACAGCGCCGGCTACGGACAACGCTGGCAGGCGCCCGCCGATACCTGCGTGGGGGTGCTGCCGATCGGCTACGGGGACGGGGTCCGCCGCGAGTTGACCAACAACGCCGAGGTCCTGGTGGAGGGATACCGCTATCCACTCGTGGGCACCGTCTCGATGGACAACGTGACGATCGACCTCGGCCCGCAAACCGACATCGCGCCCGGCGCGACGGCGACACTGATCGGCGCCCAGGCGGATGACCGCATCCTGTGCGAGGAGGTCGCGAGGCGCCTCGACACCATCAACTACGAGGTCACCTGCGGAATCTCGTCCCGGGTGCCCAGGGTTCACGTGAAGGCAGGGACGAGCAGCACGGGGCGCCCGTGAGCGCTCCGCTCGCCGATTCGCTCGCCGCCGCGCCCGCCGTTCGCGCCGCGCGGGACTCGCTTGATGCACTCGACGGCGTATGGGTCGTCGGGGGAGCCGTTCGTGACGCGGCGCTCGGTCGAGCCGTGGTCGACGTCGACCTCGCCGTCGCGGTGGAGGCCAGCGATGTCGCGCGGGATCTTGCCCGCGGCGTGGGCGGAACGGCGTTCAGCCTCTCCGAGGAGTTCGGCACGTGGCGCGTGCTGGGGCCCAGCTGGCACATCGACGTCACCGCGCTCCGCGGGGAATCGATCGAGCACGACCTCGCGTTGCGCGACTTCACCATCAACTCCGTCGCGGTGCCGCTCGCGGACCCGGCCGCGGCGCCCGTCGACCCGCGCGGCGGCCTCGCCGACCTCGACGCGAGGATCCTGCGCGCCACGTCGCCCAGCAGCTTTGCCGACGACCCGCTTCGGGTACTGCGTGCAGCGCGACTTGCCTCGGCGATGGGGCTGGAGCTGGACGGCGAGACCGTCGAGCTCGCCCGGGCGATGGCGGAGCGGGCCGCGGAGCCGGCCGGCGAGCGTCAGCTCGCGGAGCTCCGCCTGCTGATCACCGGGGGCGATCCGATCCGCGGGCTCGAGCTCATGGACGAGCTGGGTGCCACGGGCGCGGTGCTGCCGGAGCTGGAGGCCCTGCGCGGCGTTGAACAGAATCCGAATCATCACCTCGACGTCCACAGCCACACCATCGAAGTGCTGCGCCAGCTGCTGGAGGTCGAATCCGACCTCGAGCGCTTCGCCGGCGAACGCGCACCCGAGGTCGCGGAGCTCCTGGACGAGCCGCTCGCCGACGAGCTGACGCGAGGAGGAGCGCTGCGCTTCGGTGCCGTCGTTCACGACTTCGGCAAGCCGGCAACGCGGGGCGTGCACGGCGACTACATCACGTTCATCGGCCACGACCGCGAGGGCGCCGCGATCGTGGGCGGGCTGTGCGAGCGGTTGAAGACGAGTCGCCGGCTGGCGCGCCAGCTGCAGGACCTTACGTTCCATCACCTGCGACTCGGGTTCCTGGTCCGGGAACGGCCACTCTCGCGCCGTCGGGAATACGAGTACCTGCGCGACACGGACCCGGTCGCGGCGGACGTGACGCTGCTGACCGTCGCCGATCGCCTCGCCGCCCGTGGGCAGGGACCGATCGCGGGACCGGAGATGGTCCAGGCGCACCTCGACCTCGCGCGCGAGATGCTCGCGGCCGCGCTCGACTGGCGTCGCGACGGGCCGCCCCGCTCGCCGATACCGGGTGACGAGCTCGCGGCCGAGCTCGGAATCGAGCCCGGACCGGAGCTCGGCCGGATCATCGGCGAGCTCGAGGCCGCCGTCTATACGGGCGACGTCTCGAGCCGCGAGGAGGCGGTCACCTTCGCCCGCGGGCTCGTGTAGCGCCCGGACACGCGGCAGATAAGCTCGGGGATGTGGTCGAGGAGCGTGTAGCGACGAGTCAGGCAGAACCATTTGCGGCGGCTACGCCGCCTGACATGCCTCTGCGGCGACAAGGTCGCCGCTTGGAATACCTGGCGAAGCCGCCGCAATAGATTCGTGGAGGGAAGCGACTGCCTCTTCTGCGGAATCGTGGCCGGCGATGTGCCGGCGCAGATCGTCGACTCCGATGAGCACACTGTCGCCTTCATGGACATCAACCCGGCGACTCGCGGCCACGCGCTCGTGGTGCCCCGCAGGCACGCGGCGGATCTGTTCGAGATCTCCGACGAGGATCTCCAGCGGACGATGGTCGCCGCCCGTCGGCTGGCCCGTCGAATGAGGGAGACGCTGAAGCCCGATGGCTTCAACATCCTCAACTCATGCGGCGCGGCGGCCTGGCAGACCGTCTCGCACTTCCATCTTCACGTCGTGCCGCGCTACGACGACGATCCGCTGAAGCTCCCATGGGTGCCCGCTGAAGGGGATCCCGATGAGATTGCGGCGGTGGCGGATTCGATCAGGGGCGACGGATGACCGATCCGGTTCGCCTGGAGCGCGACGGGGCGCTCGCGTCGATGGTCCTCGACGATCCGCCGCTCAACCTCTTCGGCCCTCACACCTATGAGGCGCTGATGGCTTGCCTCGACGAGGTCGAGGGCTCCGACACACGCGCGCTTGTCTGGCGGGCCGAGGGTGATGCCTTCACGGGTGGCGCGGACGTCAACGTCTTCAACCGGGTCGTCGAAGCGCTCGAGAGCGGAGAGGGCACGCACGAGATCGCGGGGTTCGGCCAGCTCCTGGGGGCCGTCAAGCGGCTCGAGGCGCTGCCGATTCCAACGCTGGCGCTGGTCCACGGGCTCTGCCTGACCGCCGGGTTGGAGGTCTCGCTCGGCTGCGACATGATCTGGGCCTCGGAGTCGGCCCGGTTCGGTCTGGTCGAGGCCGTCGTGGGCTTGACGCCGGGCGCCGGCGGCACCCAGCGCATGGCCGAGCGCGCGGGGCCGGCGCGGGCGCGCGAGTTCGTTATGTCGCAGGGCATCTACGACGCGGCAACGCTCGAGCGCTGGAACGTCGTCAATAGGGTCCTGGGCAACGACGAGCTGCTGGAGAAGGGGATGGCGTTTGCCCAGCGGCTGGCGAACGGCCCGACGAAGGCGCACGGGGCTACGAAGCGGATCGTTCGCGCCTACCTCCAGGGCGGGGTTGAGGAGGCCGACCGCGTGACCGCGGAGGTCGCCGGCGGCCTGTTCGAGACCGAGGACCTCCAGCGCGCGGTGAGGTCGTTCTTGTCGGAGGGACCCGGCAAGGCAACGTTCGAGGGACGCTAGCCCGCTACTCTCTCCCGCGCCCATGGGTAAAGAGGAAAAGATCGAGATGGAGGGCGAGGTCACCGAGGCCCTGCCCAACACGATGTTCAAGGTCAAGCTCGACAACGACCACGAGGTCCTCGGTCACATCTCCGGCAAGATGCGCCGCCACTACATCCGCATCCTGCCCGGCGACCGGGTGAAGATCGAGCTCTCGCCGTACGACCTCGACCGCGGCCGCATCACCTACCGCTACAAGTAGCGTCTGGCGCATAGCTGGTATCCGAGCGGTACGGTCCGCTTGGAGGCGATGGTTTTCAGGCTGCAGTGGAGAGGGGCGGCGTGCGCGGTCGCGACCTTGTTCGCGCTTGGCTTGCTGCTGCCGTCGGGTGCATCCGCCCTTCCCGATGCGCACGGTCACCTGCTGCATGTCGTGAAGCCGGGGCTGCGCGCGAACGCCACCGAGAGCAGCAAACTGGTTCGGATACAACCAGGGAACCCTGGAGCAGGGCGGCAAGCAGTTCCACTCGATCTCGGGCGATTGGACGGTGCCGAGGGCCAGACAGCACAAGAAGGGGGAAGCGGAGGCGTCCTCGACCTGGATCGGGATCGGAGGCGGCTGCATCGACGCCCAGTGCACCATCGGCGACTCGACGCTCATCCAGACCGGCACCGAGCAGGACGTCTCCGCATCGGGCAAGCCCTCCTACTCGGCGTGGTGGGAGATCATCCCGGGCCCCGCGATCGGGATCGGCAAGCTGAAGGTGCGAGCGGGCGACCGCATGCACGCGAAGATCGCGGAGATCGTCAAGGGCTCCGAGGTGTGGAGGATCATCCTCACGAATCGCACCCGCCACCAGACTTTCAGGACCACCGTGCCGTACACGTCAACCTACGCGACGGCCGAGTGGATCCAGGAGACGCCACTCGAGATCGGGACCAACACGGGCCTCGCGGCGCTGCCGAAGCTCTCGAGGACGACCTTCGACCGGGCGCGGGTCAACGGCGCCCCTGCCCACCTGAAGGCGTCGGAGCGAATCGTCCTCACGAGCAGGGGAAAGGTCATCGGCAAACCATCGTGGCCGGACCCGCAGCGCAACGGCTTCGCCTTATGCACATGGGTGAAGAGGTGCCCGGCGCCGCAGTGATTCAGACGTCGCGCCCAAGCCTCAGCTAACCGCCGGCAAGCGCCCAGGCCGCTCGGAGCCGCAGCAAGCGCCCAGGCCTCTCCCAGCCGCCGGCGAGCGCCCGAGCCTCTCCTGCCTGCCAACGAGGCACCGAGGGCGGCTGGCCCTGACTGCCTCGGCGCTTCCGTAACCCTCCGGTCGGTGTTTCGCCACAAACGCCCGCCACCTGCGGGGATTCGGGCGCCACGATCGCCCCATGCCAAGCGATGGATGGAAAACCGCACCTATGGTGCGGGAATCCGACCATCGTCGGGCGCGCGGACGCCTCGATCGGATGATCGTGGCGATCGCTGCCCAGCAGCACGGGGTCATTGCACTCGCTCAGCTTCTGGCACTCGGGCTCAGTGGACGGGCCGTACAGGCCCGCGCCTTGTGCGGACGGCTTCACCGAATCCACCAAGGCGTTTATGCGGTCGGGCGGCCGGACCTTCCGATCAAGGGGCGTTGGATGGCGGCCGTACTTGCCTGCCGCGAGGGCGCCGTTCTCTCGCACCAGTCGGCGGCGACTCTCCATGGGCTCCTCAATGCTTGGGGGAGGTCTCGTCAATGTGACGGTTCCGCGCAGAACTCCCATCACGCGGCGGGGGATACCGGGTGCACCGCTCTACGTGCCTCGTCCCTGCAGACCGCGTGATGGTCGATGGGATCCCATGCACGAGCGTGCCGGCGACCCTCCTCGCCCTCGCTGCCACTGCACCTAGGAACGTCCTCGAGAGCGCCTGCAACCAGGCGGAGCTCGAATGGGTTCTTGACACGCGAGCAATCGAAGAGCTGCTGGGCAGGCGGGGCGCCCACCCCGGTAGCGCGCGGCTGCGTGCCGTACTCGAGATGGACCATCTCGGCCTCGACCGGACCAAGAGCAAGCTGGAGAAGCGGTTCGTCCGGCTCGCCAAAGAGACCGGCTTGCCCGCGCCCACTATCAACGAATGGATCTCGATTCCAGGTGAGGAGATGCAATGCGACTTCGTCTGGCACGGCCACCGGGTGATCGTCGAGGTGGATGCGTGGGAGACCCACCGCACGCGCAAGGCCTTCTACAACGATCCAAGGCGTGACCAACTCCTCCTACTTGCCGGGTGGTCCGTCGTGCGCGTGACCAGCCGCGACCTTAACGACGATCCCGACCGCGTGGTCAGGGTGGTGCGCACGATGCTGGAATGGAAGTCGGCGACTGGGATCTCGGGCGCGATGGATGGATAACCGCACATATAGGTGGGTTTTCCGACCATCGCCCCGGATGCGCCCGGCGAGGGCTCAAACGGCGGTCCGGCGCATTCCGCGCAGGGCGAGCGCGCTGAGCAGAGCCAGCAACCCCGCCAGCGCCAGCAAGCCCGGCCACGTGTCGCCCCATGTCACGCCACCCACGAAGCCCTGCCGTGCAGCCTCCAGGATCTGGGTCACGGGGTTGTACCGCGCCACGGTGTGCAGCCAGCCCGTCAGAATGTCGAGCGGCGCGTAGGCCGTCGTCGTCAGGACGAGGAGCAACATGCCGGCCTGCATCAGCGGTGCCGCCGATTGCGACCTGTAGCGCAGGGCGAGCACCGTCCCCCAGCACGCTGCGATCGTGCCCATCCCCATTACGAGGAAGAGGGCGATCACCAGCCCCCCTAGGCCGGGCCAGTTGACGCCGATAGCGAAGCCGACGGCGAGCAGGAACGCAGCTGGGATCAGCGATCGCAGGGCTGCCGAAAGCACGAGGCCCGCCAGGATCACCGGCCTTGGAGCGGGCGAGACCAGCAGGCGGTCGAACCATCCCTGCTCGATGTCGCGTGCGAGGTTGACGCCCGTCGCCGCTCCCGTGAATCCGGCGCCCTGAAGCAGGCTCACGGCGATCAGCCAGTTCTGGTATTCGCCACCGAAGTCCGGCAGGTTGGCGAGCTCACCGAAGACGGACGTGAGGCCCAGGAAGAAGATCGTCGGCGCCAGCACGCCAGGGATCGCCGCTCCGGGCACTCGGAGCAGCTCGTTCGCCGCGCGGCGGACGAGGGCCCCGACGGCCTGCATGCCGGTGCGCCAGCCCATCAGCCGCCCGTCCGCAGCCGCCTCCGCAGGGCGAGCGCGCTCCACCAGATGCTGAGCCCGCCCACCAGCGCCAACGACCCGATCGCCTTCCAGAACACATCCCAGGAGATCGACGAGATGACGGGGTCGCGAATCGCCTCGACGATGAAGCTCAGCGGGTTGTACTCCGCCACCGTGGCCGCCGGCTCGAGCATCAGGTTGTCGGGGAAGAACGCCGAGGAGAGGAACAGGATCACGAACACGAGCGGGAAGAGGCCCTGCACCACCGAGGCCCGTCCCGTTCGCAGCGCCACCGCGGCTCCGACGCCGCCGAACGCAACCCCCGACAGGACGACGAAGAAGATCATCAAGAGCGCGCCCGGCACCCCCTCCTGGATGTGCGCTCCGAAGATCAGTCCCACGGCGATGAACCAGACGGCGGCGAGCGCCGACAGCGCCGCGGTCCCCGCCAGCCTCCCCAGCACCATCGCGAATCGCGAGATCGGCGCCGCCAGCAGCCGGTCGGTGAATCCCATCTCGATGTCGACGGCGAGCGCGATGCCCCCGCTGTTGCCGGCGAGCATCGTGGACTGGATCATCGCCCCGGCGAGCATGAAGTCCAGGAAGCTGTCGACCGGCGGGAAGCCCTCCAGGTCGATGGCGCGCCCGGCCCCGGCAGTCTGGATCGCCAGCAGGATCGACGGGAAGACGATGATCGGCGCGAACAGCTGCGGGCGCCGGAACGTCTGCTTGACGGACCGCGCCCCGAGCGCAGCGACGACCCGGAGGTCCTTGACGGTCACTCGATCTCGCCGGTGTCGGGCTCGTCCGGCTCCAGGTGGTGTCCGGTCTTCTCGACGAAGACGTCATCCAGGCTCGGCTCGACGAGGTCGAGGGCCTCCACCGTGAGACCTGCCTCGTCGAGCGCCCGTACCACGGGCGCGACCTCACTTGCACCCCCTGGGAGCTCGACCAGCACCGCCCCGTCCTTGCTCGGCAGGGGATTTCCGAACCGGCGCACGATCTCCTCGGCCCGCTCGAGGCCGCCGTCGAGGAGCTTGACCTCCAGGTGGGGGTGGCCGATCTGCGCCTTCAGCCGCCCGGGCGTGTCCTCGGCGACGATCCGGCCGAAGTCGATGATCCCCACGCGGTTGGCGAGCTTGTCGGCCTCCTCCAGATACTGCGTGGTCAGGAAGACCGTCGTCCCCTCGCCGTTCAGCTGCTCGACCTCCTCCCAGATAGTCCGCCGGCTCACCGGATCCAACCCGGTCGTGGGCTCGTCGAGGAACAGGACCCGCGGCTCGTGGACGAGCGCCGAGGCGAGGTCGAGCCGCCGACGCATGCCGCCGGAATAGGTCCCCACCTGCCGATCGGCGGCCTCGACCAGGTCCACGCGCTCCAGCAGCGCGTCGGCCTTCTCCTGTCCGGCCTGGCGACCGAGCCCGTGGAGCGTCGCCTGAAGGCGAATCAGCTCGCGCCCGGTCATCAGCGGGTCGAGCGCCGCCTCCTGAAGCGCGACTCCGATCGCCCTGCGCACGCTCCCGGGGTCGGCGACGACGTCGAAGCCAGCCACCTGGGCGCTCCCGGCGGTGGGGCGAAGGAGCGTCGTCAGCATCCGGACACAGGTGGTCTTGCCAGCGCCGTTCGGGCCCAGGAACGCGTAGATCTCGCCGTCGGCGACCTCCAGGTCCACGCCGGCAACGGCATGAATGCCACCTTCGAACGTGCGCTCGAGCCCTTTTGCCTCGATTGCCGGCACCGCGGGCAGGATAGAGCGGGGCTGAAACCGGCCGGTTACGCGGCGAGCGCCGGCGCCGCATCCACCCACTCGCGCTCGGTCGCTCGCTCCAGCGCCTCCGCGGCGTCCAGCAGGAGCTCGTCGCGGCCCCAGGCGGCGATCAGCTGCAGGGCCACGGGGAGGCCCTTGGGGCTCTGCCCGACCGGCACGCTGATCGCCGGCACCCCGGCGAGGTTGGCGATGCCGCCCTGGCGCGGATTGACGTAGTCGGCGGGGTACACGCCGGAGGGGAGCTCGACGGAGGCGTCGTCCAGTCTGGGGGCCGGTGCCGCGACGGTCGGCCACGCGAGGACGTCGATCTGCTCGAACAGCTCCGCCAGCGAGCGCCGCACCAGCGTGCGGACCTGACCGGCCTTGGCGATCGCGACGGCGGGGATCAGCATCCGGTAGCGCAGCAGCGCCCGTGCGATGAGGCTCACGTCATCGCCGAGCGCCTCGATCCGCTCGGGTGTCATGTGAGCGAGGTCCTCGGTCTGCCCCACGAGCACGGAGGCGATCAGGACGTGCTCGCGGCCATCGAAGTCAACCTCCGCCACGTCCGCGCCGGTGGCGTCGCGAAACAGATCAAGCGCGCCGCGACACGCCTCCCGCACGGCCGGCTGGCAGTCGTCCCAGAGCTCACCCGGGACCACGCCGATCCTCATCCCGTCCGCCTCACCGTCGCAGAGGACCTCGCCGAACAGGACGCCGCTGAGCAACCGGCAGTCGGCGGCGTCGCGGCACAGCGGCCCAGAGACGATCGTCGTCGTCTGTGGGACGTGATGTCCCGCCATCGTGGAGCGGCCGAAGGTCGGCTTCAGCCCGGTCAGCCCGCAGTACGCGGCGGGATAGCGGATCGAACCGACACCGTCCGCTCCCACAGCACCCGCGACCAGCCGGGCGGCCACTGCGGCCGCCGGTCCGCTCGAGGAGCCTCCGGGCGCGCGGTCGGTATCCCAGGGATTCCGAGCCGGCCCGAAGGCCGAGATGTGGCCGGTGCTTCCCGAGCCGTACTCGTGCATGTTCGCCACGCCGACGATGACCGCCCCGGCATCCCGGAGCGCGCGGTAGGGCCCGGACTCGCCGGGCTCTGGCGCCGGGCCAACGTACTCCGCGGCTCCAAGTCGCTGGGCGCGCCATGGCAGCGGCCACTCGTCCTTGATCGCCACCGGAACGCCATAAAGCGGTCCGCGCGGCGCTTCGGCGAGCATTCGCCGCGACTCCTCCGGGAAGACTTCGACGATCGCGTTCACGGCCGGGTTTCGATCCTCGATGCGCGCCAGCGCCGCATCGAGCAGCTCTCCGGGGTCCGCTTCGCCGCCGGCAATCGCCCCGGCCTGATCGCGCAGCGAGCGGTCGAGCAGGTCGACGGCGCTAGCGCTCGTCATCGGTCCGCGGCGGCTTGGACATGTCGGCGCCCGGCTCGTGGGGAATGCCGTCGAACCCCTCCGCCAGAAGCGCCTCGAGGCTCGGGCCGTAGATCGCATCGACGGCTTCGATCACGGCGATCTCATCCGCTCCCGCATCGAGGCCCAGGACCGCTAGCCCGGACTCGACGTAGCGCCGGCTGTCGCCGACCGCGTCCTCGCGCTGTCCATTCCCTGGCTCGGAGGCGGAGGTCACGAGCGGGCACCCTAGTCGATGCCGTGATCAGCCCCATGGGGGTTGGCCGCGCGTCTCAGTGCACACGTGGGCCACGACTCCCGCCCCCGTCGGCGCGGGACCCTAAGCTATGCGGCTCACTCCCGGTCTTTGGGCAGGTTGAAACGGCTCGTGGCCGCAACCGCACGGGCCCCGGAGTGTTCTTGCACCGATGGGCGACACGAAGACAACGACTACGGACCTGAAGCGCCGCCTCGGCTACGGGCTGGCGTTCGCGGCGCTCTGCGCCGCCCTCGTGGCGGTGATCAGCATCCCGTCCGCGGACGCCATCAACGCGAAGGTGATGGGCCGGACCAAGCAGACGCCGAAGCCATCCTGCCCGTCGAAGGGCAAGAACGATCCGTGTTCGGCGATCGGAAGCGTGACGGGCTACATGACGAAGGCCGACGGCAAGAAGCACCCCTTCCACGTATTCAAGGAGGGAGCCATCGTCGCGTGGGCCATCGATCTCTCCAAGCCGGACAAGACCGAGCGCAACGTCTTCGCCACGCTGTTCGAAAACGAGACCTTCGGCCCGCATCCCTCGGCACGAATCTCAGTGTTGAAGGCCAAGGGGCATCACAAGTACAAGCTCGTGAAGCAGAGTCCGGCCCTCGACCTGAAGAGATTCCTCGGGCGCAAGCAGATCTTCACCCTCAACAAGCCGCTGCGGGTGCGTAAGGGCCAGGTCGTCGCGCTGACAACCCCGACATGGGCATCGGATTTCGCCGTTCCACTCAGCGCACAGGACAATCAGTGGCGCGCCAGCCGCAAGAAGGGCAGGTGCAACACGGACAAACAGCATCGGGGGAACATCACGGCGAGCCGGCCTCAGCAGAAGGTGGGCTCGATACGGCGCTACGACTGCCTATACACCGGGGCCCGGCTCCTGTACTGGGCGTACTTCGTGCCCAAGAAGAAGAGCTAGGCGCGATCGGCTAGTCGCAGGCGTTGCCTGGGCAGAAGCCCTCGTCCGGCTCGCCGCTGTTGTCCACGCCCGAGCCGCCGCCGCCGGAGCTTGAGCCGCCGGTTCCGCCGGTTCCGCCGGTTCCGCCGCCCGAGCCGCCCCCGCCGGTGCCGCCGGAGGCCCCACCGGAGCCGCTGCCCGATCCGGTCTGCGTGGACGTCGTCGTGGTGCTCGTCGTGGTCGGGGGCGGTGTGGTCGTGGTCGACGATCGCGTCGTGCTGGTGGTCGTGGGCTCTGGCTTCGGCTGCGTGGTCTGAGCGCCCGCCGGCCCCGTGGGCGACGCCTCGGGCACCGAGACGCTGGTCGTGTCCTCGCTGCCCCCGCCGCACCCGGCCGCGCCCACAGCCGCGAGGGCGGCGGTGGCGAGGGCGGCCGCTAGCCGCCGCTGGCGGAGGGCTCGTGCCTTCCGCTCCATCCGCGCGCTTCCAGAGCTCATGAGGTCCCGTCGAGGGCGGGTTGCCGTAGCCCGCAGTACGGGCAGTCGCTGATGTCCAAGCCGATGAGCTGATCGCACCGGCGACAGATCCGCAGGCTCCCGGGCGTGCGCAAGAGGGCCGAGTCGGACGGGGCCAGGGGAAGCGTGCGCGTGACCGGCAGGAGCTCCTCGCCCGTCTCGCGATCGACGTAGATGGCCCCCGGCCCGATCGGGGTCAGCGCCTCGCGCCCCGAGGCGGGCGCGCGGAGCCTGTAGATCTGACGCGGGTTGTTCATCCGGCGGCGAACCATAACCAACATGCGGGCGGCGACCTCGCGGGCTGCGGTTAGCCTGCCGGGTGTGTTCGCCGAGGAGCGTCTTGCGACGAGTCAGGCCAAATCAATTGCGGCGGCTTTGCCGCCTGACCTGCCTGTGCGGCGACAGAGTCGCCGCCTGGAACACCCGGCGAAGCAGCCGCAATAGATGAGAGTCCTGATCTTCCACGGCTACCTGCTGCGCGGGACCGGCAGCAACGTCTACAACGCCAGCGTCGCGACGGCGCTTGCGCGTATGGGGCACGAGGTCCACCTCCTCTGTCAAGACCGTCGCGCGGGCGAGCTGCCCTGGGTGGATCGGGTCGGGACCTGGGACGGCGGCGACCTCCGGGTCGAGCCGGCAGGGGGCGATTCCGGCCCGGGGACCGTGACCGTCTACCTCCCCGACATCGGCGGCCTGCTGCCGGTGTACGTGGCGGACGAGTACGAGGGGTTTCGCGTCAAGACCTTTGCCGAGCTGACCGACGCGGAGCTCTACGCGTACCTCGACGCGAACGTCGCGGCCGTCCGCGATGTGGTCGCGAGCCTGGGCGGCGTCGACGCCGCGCTCGCCAACCACCTCGTAATGGGCCCGGTGATCCTCACCCGCGCGGACCTGCGGTTCGCGGCGAAGATCCATGGCTCGGCGCTCGAGTACACCGTGAAGCCCCACCCGGAGCGCTTCCTCCCCTTCGCCCGCGAGGGAATGGACGCCGCGGCGGGCGTGCTGGTCGGGTCCGGGCACACGGCCGGCAGCCTCTGGCGCGCGCTGAACGACTCCGCGCTGCCGGACAAGACCCGCCTCGGCCCCCCGGGGGTCGACACCGAGCTGTTCGCGCCCATTCCCCGCTCGCAGGCGGCGGGGCGGCTGCGCGAGCTCGCCGCCGAGCTGAGGAACGGCTCCAATGAGCAATCGAGCTGGGATCGCGACCCCGGCGCAGCCGCGGAGGCGGTCGAGCGCCTCGCCGACGCCGACGGTCCCCGAGTGGTCTTCGTGGGCAAGCTCATCGTCTCCAAGGGCATCGACCTGCTACTCGCCGCGTGGCCGCTCGTCCACGCGGTCAACCCGGGAGCCCGCCTGCTGGTGGTCGGCTTCGGCGAATACGAGGAGGCAAGCAAGCGGCTTTGGGCCGCCCTCGAAATCGGGGACCTGGGCGCCGTCCACGAGGTCGCCGCGCGCGGATGGGCGCTGGAGGGCGGGGAGGAGGCGCCGCTCTCGATGCTCACCTCGTTCCTCCAGGATCTTCCCGAGGGCTACGCCGAGGACGCGGCCGCCGCCGCCGGCAGTGTCGCGTTCGCGGGCCGCCTGGAGCACGAGGAGGTGGGTCGTCTGGTGCCGGCCTCCGACGCGCTGGTCGTGCCGAGCACGTTCCCCGAGTCGTTCGGGATGGTCGCCGCTGAGGCCGCCGCGGCGGGCGCGCCGCCGGTCTCGGCACATCACTCCGGGCTGGCCGAGGTCAGCCGCGCGCTGGCCGACGGGCTGCCGCCCGAAGCCTCCGGGCTGGTGTCATTCGAGCTCGACGAGAGTGCTGTGGAATCGCTCGCCGCCCGCATCAACGGCTGGCTCGGGCTGGACCCCGGGATCCGCGAGCAGGCGCTCGCGTCGCTCCGCGATGTCGCAGCTCGCAAGTGGAGCTGGGAGGGCGTCGCGCAAACCGTGCTGGCGGCGTCGGCCGGCCGGCTGGACGAGCTGCCGGCGCCGCAAGTGCCGCCTGCCACCAGCTCCGATGCGAGCGTCGTTGGGCGCGGACCCGAGGAATAGAATGCCGCGCGGTGACCCGCGCCACGCTTGTAAGGATCATCGCCGCCATCGTCGTTCTGACCGTGGTGATGGCCGTGCCGATGACCCAGATCCACTGGAATGGGACGGAGGCATCGTCTCAGGCACACCAGATCGACACGCTCCTGAACGTGATGATCATCCTGTCGTCGTTCGTGTTCTCGATCGTCCTCGTGATGCTCGGCTATTGCGTGTGGAAGTACCGGGCGAAGCCGGGCGACGAGTCCGACGGCGAGCCGATTCACGGCAACACCAAGCTTGAGATCACGTGGACCGTGATCCCCACGGTCATCGTCCTCTTCGGCGCGATCTACAGCTGGATCGTCCTCGGCGACATCGAGAGTCAGGCCTCGGACAGCCTTCCCATCAACGTCACCGCGCAGCAGTACGAGTGGACGTTCAACTACCCGCAGCCGAACGGGAAGGTCGTGAGCTCCAAGACCCTGGTCGTGCCCGACGGCAGGCAGCTCGACCTGCACCTGACCGCGCTCGACGTCCTTCACTCCTTCTGGGTTCCCGAGTGGCGCATCAAGCGTGACCTCGTTCCCTCCGGGCCGGGCGGCAATGACGTCGACGACACCGTGGTCGTGACACCCGATCGCGTCGGCACCTACAACGTCGTCTGCACGGAGCTCTGCGGCTTCGGACACGCGACCATGCGCGCCCTGGTGAAGGTGGTGCCGCCCGATCAGTTCGAGAGCTGGCTCGCCAGGCAGCCGCTGGTGAAGGCGGTCCCCGGCACCTCCACCGGGTCCTCAACCGGCACCGCCGGCGAGGAGGCCGCGGCAGCGGGCGATCAGGGTCCGTCGCCGCCTGGGCTGGCCCCCGGGAACTCGGGAGGAGGCTCGTGAGCAATGGGTAGGCTTCCCGGCCGAGGTAGGACTTGGTAGCGGCGCTGAAGAGACCGGGACTGACTCGCGGGGCCCTCGGAGCCCTGCTCGG
This sequence comes from Solirubrobacterales bacterium, assembly GCA_035265465.1. Classification (GTDB taxonomy): domain Bacteria; phylum Actinomycetota; class Thermoleophilia; order Solirubrobacterales; family 70-9; genus AC-56. The sequence goes on from DATFON010000028.1 coordinate 21,622, forward strand.
CGCGGCGTTCGGATTCGCCCTCGTCGTGGCGCTGCGCAAGCTCTCGGGACTGCCCGCGTTCCAGACCGAGCAAACCGGCTACCCGCAGGTTGTGGTCCCGGCGATCACCGGTCCGCTCGGGTTCCTGATCGGGATCGGAGGCTTCGACTACTGGTTCCGCTGGGCCGCGGGCGCTCCGACCATCCCGGAGGACCACTCCAACCACGGGGCCTACTCGTGGAAGGACTACTTCAAGTTCAACACCGATCACAAGGTGATCGGGATCCAGTACATCGTCACGACGTTCGTCTTCTTCTTCATCGGCGGGTTGATGGCGATGATCATGCGCGCGGAGCTGGCTCAGCCCGGCACGCAGATCGTCGAGCCCGGCACGTTCAACGGCCTGTTCTCGGCCCACGCGGCCATCATGATCTTCGTCTTCGTCATCCCCGTCTTCGCGGGGATCGCGAACTACGTCCTGCCGCTGATGATCGGCGCACCGGACATGGCGTTCCCGCGCCTGAACGCCCTGAGCTTCTGGATGCTGCCGATCGCGGGGCTCCTGTTCGTGGGCAGCTTCCTGGCGCCGGGCGGCGCCTTCGACGCCGGTTGGACCGGGTACGCGCCGCTCTCGACCGGGGCGCCGTTAGGGCAGTCGTTCTTCAACCTGGGGGTGCAGTTCGCCGGCGCGTCCTCGGTGGCGACCGCCCTCAACTTCCTGGTGACGATCATCACGATGCGTGCGCCGGGCATGAACTTCTGGCGGATGCCGCTCCTGGTCTGGGCGAACATGTCCACGTCGCTGCTGGTGGTCGCCGCCACGCCGTTCATCGCGGGGGTGCAGTTCATGGTCCTGTTCGACCGCGCCCTTCACACCAACTTCTTCCAGGCCCTGAACGGCGGCGACGTCCTGAGCTACCAGCACATCTTCTGGTTCTACTCCCACCCAGCCGTCTACATCATGATGCTGCCCGGCTTCGGGATCATCTCCGAGGTCATTTCCACCCACTCGCGCAAGCCGATCTTCGGCTACCGGCTGATGGCGCTTGCGCTGATCGGGATCGTGGTGTTGAGCTACACGGTCTGGGCGCACCACATGTTCGTGTCGGGGATGTTCGCGTGGCTGCGCGTGCCGATGATGATCACGACCCTGCTGATCGCGGTGCCCACCGGGATCAAGATCTTCTCCTGGCTGGGGACGCTCTTCGGCAGCGTCTTACACCTGCGCTCGACGGCGATGCTTTTCGCGCTGGGCTTCATCGTCACGTTCACGATCGGCGGGATCAGCGGCGTGATGCTCGGCATGGTGCCGATCGACATCCACGTCTCCGACACCTACTTCATCGTCGCCCACATCCACTTCGTGCTCTTCGGCGGCTCGGTGTTCACGATCTTCGCGGGCATCTACCACTGGTTCCCGAAGATGACCGGGCGCATGTACGACGAGAAGCTCGGCCGCTGGCACTTCTGGCTGACCTTTGCCGGCATGTGGGGCACGTTCGTGCCGATGCACTGGATCGGGATGGAGGGCATGCCGCGTCGCGTCGCCGACTACTCCGCCCAGTTCGGCGACTGGAACCTGCTGATCTCGGTCTTCGCGTTCCTGCTGGGCGCCGCGCAGCTGATCTTCCTCTACAACATGATCGTCAGCTGGAAGTGGGGCCCGCTTGCGGGCGACAATCCCTGGCGCGCGAAGACGATCGAGTGGCTCGTCACCTCGCCGCCGCCGGTCTTCAACTTCGACGAGATCCCTCGGGTCGTCGGCGGCCCCTATGAGTACGGGGTACCCGGCGCGCGGCACGCCATCCTCGGGCCATCCGAGGCGGAGGTGGGCCGCGCCGAGCCGGCGGTGGCCGGCACCGCCGGGGGTCGAAGCCCGTGACCGCGGTGGCCGACGCGGAGACCGGTGCGCCCTCGAACGGACAGGGCGGCACGGTCGTCGTCTTCCTGAACGAGGTCGCGGGCGGTCGCAAGTTGCTCGAGGCGACGCGCGAGCGCGTGGACCAGGGGGTCGCCGAGATCGCGGTGGTGGCGCCCCAGAACCAGCCGATCGCCGGGCAGATCGTGAACCGCGACGAAGTCCGGGAGGCGGCGCAGAGTCGCGTCGAGGTCACCCAGGCGGTGTTCCGGGAGTTCGGCATCGAATGCACGGGCGCGGTGATGGATCCCGATTCGGCGCTTGCCCTCGACGACGCGATCCGTGCCTTCACCCCGCGCGAGGTGCTCCTCTCATGCCTCTACGACACCCGGTTCGGCTTCACCCGGAAGGACCTCGTGGAGTGGGCGAAGCAGAAGTTCGAGGTCCCCATCACGCACATCCCGGTGCGGATCGAGGACGACGCCGTTCGCTGGGACGTCAAGCACACGCTTGTGGTCGCAACGCGGACGGTGGCGAGCCGCGATCTGATCTCGCGCTTGAAGAGCAGGGCGGAGGAGCACCCGCACCGGTACACGATCGTCAGCCCGCCATCCGGCGGCATCGGCCGCGACGAGGTCTGCCAGCGGCTGGCGAGGACCCTCGCCGAGCTCTACCGCTCAGACATCGATGCCACCGGCCAGCCGATGAGCCCGGCCCCCCTGGCGGCGGTGGAGAACGCGCTCGAGCACTACCGCATCGACGAGATCCTCATCTCGACGCTCCGCGGCGAGCGGTCGAAGTGGCTGGAGGAGCGGCTGATCGACAACGTTCGCGCCCGTACCGACAAGCCGGTCGAGCACGTGGAGGCCGGCGAGGACGTCATCGACCCATCGGCGCCCGCGCCAGAGGGCGCGCCGGTGGCGGTGGGCGAGGAGGCGAGCCGCTGATGGAATCCGCCTCGATCGCCGCCACGGCCGAGCACGAGCACCACGGCCCGCCGGAGGCGCACCAGAGCTCGCGCATCGACCGGCAGACGCTCGGCATCCTGCTCTTCATCGTCTCGGAGGTCATGCTCTTCGGGTCGTTCTTCGCCGTGTACTTCTTCATCCGCGTGGTCGCCAACGTCGGCCCGTGGCCGCCCGACGGCCTCACCCTTCCCACCGCCGTCGCGGGCGTCAACACGGCGATCCTCGTCTCGTCGAGCTTCACGATCCACTGGGCGCTGGAGTCCATCCGCCGCGAGAACCGGCGCGGGATGATCCTGGGCCTGGCGGCGACGTTCCTGCTGGGCTCCACATTCCTCTTCATCCAGATCAACGAGTACGCTCACCTCGCCTTCGCGCCGCACACGAACGCCTTCGGCTCCGTCTTCTACGGCCTCACGGGCCTCCACGGCGCGCACGTGACCGTCGGCCTGGTCCTGCTGGCCTTCGCGAACATCCGCGCCTGGCGCGGCCACTTCTCGAAGGAGCCGAAGAAGCACCTGGGCGTCGAGGTGCCTGGCATCTACTGGCACTTCGTCGACATCATGTGGATCGTCGTCTTCACGACGGTCTACATCCTGTAGTACCGCTCTAGCAAGCGGTTTTCAGCCGGGTGCGACGACCTCCAGGAGAACCGGCTGTGGAGGAGTAGCCTCCTCGCCGTGAGGTACGCGCTCCTCGGGCTCGCGATCGCCGGTCTCGTGGCGTCGGGCATATTTCTATTTGTCGCCCGAGACAATGACGCTCCGTCGCCAGAGCCGTCAATACTGGTAGCCGAGGACCTCAAGGCGACATTCGACGGCGGCTCGAAGGCGGAATGGATCGCCATGCAGCCGCAGATCTGGTGGCGTCAGATCGCGATGATCTGCAATACCGGCGAGGCCGCGTCACGAGGTTACGCTCGACAGTTGGGTCCCACCTTCCCCGCGGAGGTTCTTTCGCGACTTCGCAGCGACTGCGGCTGATAGGGCACAGTTTCTGATTCGACCCGAAGCGGCGCTCATCGCGGAGGCTGACGATTGTCGGATAACGGCGACATAGGCGCCGGAATCCATCAATCGTCGCGAGGAGGTCCAAAGGGGACCTCTTCCGGTCCCGTAGCCGTACTGAACGTGGCCAGCCGGCATGGTGTGGAGATGAGTCGGTATCCAGGTACAGCGGAGAATCGCTCGCAAGCAGGCATTCGCAGCTATCGAGGTGCCAAACCCAAGTGGGCGCCGACGTCCAGGTCCATAGGCTGCCTTGTAAGAGGGCGCGCCATGTCCAAGCCGCCTTCCGCGCGGTCACCCCTGGCGGTCGCGTCCCCGCCGCGCGATAATCCCGGTGGCCACTGAAAGGGGGCGAGGGATGCACAATCCGCTGCGATCCGAACGAGAGGTCTTTCGCGCCGTGGTGATCATCGCCATTGCGCTGGGCGCGGTCATTGCCCTGACGCTGCTCACCCGGCCGGCCATCGGCGCGGCGCTGCTGGCCGCCGAGATCGGGCTCGGCGTGGGACTGCTGTGGCGCGGGGCCCAGGGCACCATCCCGCACAAGGCCGAGATCTCTCACCGCGACGACTCCGTGTATCGGGTCCTCGTGCTCGCGAAC
>DATFON010000029.1:0-2193 GCA_035265465.1 Solirubrobacterales bacterium
TGCCACCGTTTCGGTCAGCGGGCCGCGATGTCGCGTTCGCGTGAATGCTGGGGCGGGGCTCGGCCACCGCAAGGACCCGACCTTTTGGTGACTGGTGGTCTCTCGACACCCCGAGCCTCCATGGAGGCCCGGTTGCGCCGATGATCCGGCTCGCCGTCGTCGCAGCCACCGTCGAACTCGAACCGTTTGGCTACTTCATGGTCTGGCACCCGCGTCTCGACCACGGCCCAGCCCAACAGTGGCTGCGCGACACATTCGCTCCGTTGCAGCAGCAACCGCCGGCGGTCCGTTCGGGCAGGCGCTAATCGACCGACAGCGACCGCGCGCTCGGTATCCCGAACGCACTGCGGATGCCCCAAGCCTCGCTGCTGCTTCCGCGCGTGAAAGCAGCTTTCGGTCATGGAGGGCTCGCTGACCGGCGTGCCCCGATTGTGAGCCCGCGCCGTGGTACCGCTTTGGTACCCGATGCACCCGTCCTATCTGTCCAGATCGTCCACGGCCCTGGACACATAGGAAACGACGGACGCTCCGAGACAGATAGACGCCTGAATCCGCTCGGCTGGGGGCCGAAAGGTCGCTGGTTCAAATCCAGTCGCCCCGATTACTTCTCAGCAACGCCGCGAGCAGCACGCGTCCCCATCGTCCCCGCGGCAATTCAGTCGCCCGTGCCGCCCATCTCGCACGGCCATTCGGTAACCCTCCGTTCGGATCGCCTCACCGTGGGACTGTTCGCGCTCGTCACCCCGTTGTGTGAGTCATCTCCACGAGTCCTCTCCGCTTATCGGGTGTTTACTCCCAAGGAAGCGTGCGCCCGGACTATTCCGCCGGGCCCGGGAATGAAGCTCCCGGTGCCGCGTCCTCGCTAAGTGACTCGTCACAAGGAGGTACGAGCATGGGACTCAGCAAGCGAACCAGGCGCGGAACGGCGCTGGCGGCGATCGCCGCGATCACCGCCGTCGGCCTGGTCGGCACCGCCGTCGCAGCGCTCCAGGGCAACGAGAACGCGAAGAAGCCCAAGGTGCTGATCGGCGCGGACAACGACGACACCTCGAACACCACGATCCAGCCCCCCGGGGTGACCGCGAACCAGTCGCTGCGCAAGAGCGATCAGATCTTCGGGGGCAAAGCCTCCGACACGATCATCGGCCGTCTCGGCTCTGACGTGCTGCTCGCCAACGCCGGCGATGACGTCATGGTCGGCGGCACTGAGGGCGGACAGCCGGCGCTGCCGCCCGGGCAGCTCCCCGACAACAACGACATCGCCTACGGCGGAGTCGGCAGCGACTCCTTCATCTGGGCGCCCGGGGACGGATCCGACGCCTTCATCGGCGGCGACCCCGCCAAGGTGAAGAAGAAGGTAAAGGGGAAGACGAGCGCGCCCAAGGGCAAACGCAAGAAGAAGGCGAAGCCCGTGCCCGAGGTCGACACGCTCGCCGTTGGCAACCTGGTGCTCAGCTCCGACCTGACCCTGCCGCAGTTGTTCAACACCAAGTTCGGACAGCTGCCGCGCGTGTTCGCGTCTGATCGGGGTGTCCCCACCCCGCTAGGAGGCACGCCGCCGCGTAACCCGAACCTGACGGGCAACTGCCAGATCCTGGCCGCCCCCGCCGGGTTGGGCTACGACTTCCTGGTCCGGTTCTTCGGGAACACCCCGCAGTCGCCCGCCACGCAGGCGGTGACGATCCGGATCAAGGGCGTCGAGCAGGTGATCTGCCCGACGGAGGGCACGGACGGCGCGACCCTGACCACGCTAGGCAAGCGCGGCACCGGTCCGGTGCAGACGAAGTCGACCAACTTCACGGCCCAAAAGGGCTCGCAGCTGGCCGCTTTCGTCCGCTAGACGCATGGCGCCCGGTTCCGGCCCGGCGCCCACCCACTCCAAGCCCTGGGCGACCGCCGGCCGAGGTCGGCGGTCGCCCTGCCTTAGGCACGCCAGGTGCCGCCCAGGTGCCTCCATGCACGAAAGCCGAGCGCCAGATTGAAAGCGCTGCTTCCCATGTAAAGCGAATAGGTCCCCGCCCCCGCGGGGATGGGCTCGAGCGCGCCCGAGGAGACCGCCGTGAATCGCGTACCAAAGCGGTACCACGGCGCGGGGCTCACACCCGCACGGCTCGGGCGCGCCGACCTCGCCAGAGTGGCGAGCGTCGGACTTCGCACGCGGCGGCTCCGCGCCGGCCTCTCGGCGCTCGGGAT
>DATFON010000030.1:0-3516 GCA_035265465.1 Solirubrobacterales bacterium
GATGACGGCCTGCCGATCGGGATCCAGCTCGTGGCGGGCTTCGGCGAGGAGGACGTGTTGCTCCGCGTCGCCGCCCAGCTCGAGGAGGCCCGTCCGTGGGCCGACCGGGCGCCGGCCGCCGTCGCCGCCTGAGAGCCCGCAGGTTTAGGGCGGCGACCCTCGTCGCCGCAGCAGCAGGTGATGTCAGGCGGCGCAGCCGCCGCAATGCTTGACCGCGACCTGCCGGTCCTTCCGCGATACTTTCCTGCGAGGCACGATGACCACGATCTCTGGAGTGATAACCGCGATGGTGACGCCGTTCGACGCGGACGGCGCGCTCGATCTAGGCGCCACCCGGCGGCTGGCCCGCCACCTGGTCGAGAACGGCTCGCACGGGCTGGTCGTGGCCGGCACGACCGGAGAGGCCCCGACCCTGTCCGACGAGGAGAAGCTGAGGCTGCTGGAAGCGGTCCTGGACGAGGTTGGCGACGGGGCGACCATCATCTGCGGGACGGGCTCCAACGACACCCGTCACTCGGTTCACCTGACCCGCGAGGCCTGCCGCGTGGGCGCGCATGCGGTTCTGGTCGTCACCCCGTACTACAACAAGCCCAACCGGGCCGGGCTCCGCGCTCATTTCTCAACGGTTGCGGAGGCGGCGGGGGAGACCCCGATGGCCCTCTACAACATCCCCTCGCGCACGGTCATCAACCTGCCGCCTGAGTTCATGGCGGAGCTCGCGCGCGAGATCGACAACGTGGTCGCCGTCAAGCAGGCAAACGACGACGAGCTCGGGCCGATCGAGGGCCTCGACGTCCTTGCGGGCAACGACGGCATCTTCCTGCGCTGCCTGGAGGTCGGGGGGACGGGCGGCATCCTCGTCAGCAGCCACCTCGTCGGTCCCGAGATGCGAGCGCTTTATGACGCGGCCACCACGGGTGACCGCGCCCGTGCACAGGAGATTCACGACAGCCTGATCCCGATCTACGAGGCGACGGTCGTGACGGCGAATCCCATCCCCGTCAAGACCGGGCTCGAGATGCTCGGGGTGATCGAGGCCAACATGCGACTGCCGATGGTCCCGGCGAGCGAGGACGAACGGGCCGCGGTCAGGACGGCGCTGGAACAGCACGGATTGCTGGTCGCGGGCGGCGCCGGCTAGTGGGTCGCTGCCTTCGGCGGGGAACCGTCACGTGACGGCCGTCCGCATCCTGCCGCTCGGCGGCCTGGGAGAGATCGGGAAGAACATGACCGTCGTCGAGTACGACGGCGAAGTCGTCGTCGTGGACACAGGGCTGATGTTCCCGACCAGCGAGATGCTCGGGATCGACCTCGTGTTGCCCGACTTCTCCTACCTTCGCGGCCGGGCGCGCGACATCCGGGCGATCGTCCTGACCCACGGTCACGAGGACCATGTCGGTGCGCTGCCCTTCGTCCTGCGCGAGATCTTCGAGTCGGACACGACCAGGATGCCGCCCATCTACGGCGGCCCGCTAACGATCGGGCTGGTTCGCTCCAAGCTGGAGGAGCACAAGATTCGCGACGCGCCGCTCGAGGTGCTGGACCCGTCGACGCCGCGAACGTTGGGAGCTTTCGAGCTCGAGTTCATCCACATGGCGCACTCGATCCCGGATTCGTGCGCCGTCATAGTACGAACGGAGCTCGGCCCGATCCTGATCACGGGCGACTACAAGTTCGACCAAACGCCAGTGGACGGCAATCCGGCGGATGTCTCCCGGCTTGCCACCCTGGGCACCGAGGGCCTGCTGTGCCTGTGCGGCGATTCCACCAACGCCGATCGTCCCGGGATCGCACCGTCGGAGTCAAGCGTCGGGCCCGCGCTCCTGGAGCTGTTCGCGCGGTGCAGCGGCCGCATCATCGTCACGTCGTTCGCCTCCAACGTCCATCGGGTGCAGCAGGTCATCGACGCCTCCGCCCAGCTGGACCGCAAGGTCGCCCTCGTCGGCCGGTCGATGCGAAAGAACTTCAACATCGCGCGAAACCTCGGGATCGCCGCGGCCCCCGACGGAATGCTGATCTCGCCCCGCGAGATCGAGTCGTTTCCGGACCACAAGGTGGTCGCCATCTCCACCGGCAGCCAGGGCGAGCCACTGTCCGCCCTGCGCCGCATGGCCCATGCCGATCATCCCGACGTCGAGCTGCACTCGGGCGACACGGTGATCTTCTCCGCCACCCCCATACCGGGCAACGAGCGCTCAGTCAACGAGACGATCGATCGCATCTTCGAGATCGGGGCCGAAGTCGTGACCGCCGCCGACGCCCCCATTCACGCCTCGGGGCACGGTTGGCAGGAGGAGCTGAAGCTGATGCTCAACCTGACGAAGCCCCGCTACGTCATGCCGTTCCACGGCGATCACAAGCGACTGCGCCTTCACGCGCGGCTGGCCGAGTCGGTGGGGATCGATCCCGATCGGATCTTCAAGTCCCGCAACGGTGGCGTGCTCAGCATCGACGAATCGGGCGCTCGCCTCGGCCCTGACGTGCCGGCCGGCATGATCTTCGTGGACGGCGTCGACATCGGCGACCCCGACGACGTTGCCCTGCGCGACCGCCGCGCCCTGTCGGCCGATGGGGTATTCATCGTCGTCGCAACGGTGTCCTCCGATGACGGCTCGCAGGTGGCGCCGCCCGAGATCATGTTCCGCGGGGTCCCGTTCGTGGACGAGTCGGATGGGATCGTCGACGAGCTCAGGGACTTGGTCGGGCGCTCGCTGGCAGACGCGGCTCGTCACGAGGAGCGCGAGGCCACGCTGCTGCAGCAGGACCTCCACGACGACATCGCGGCGTTCGTCTACGAGCGGCTCCGTCGCCGCCCGATGGTCCTGCCCGTGATCGTGGAGGTCTGAGGTGACCGCCGATCGCACGAGACTACGCGGCGCTTGGCTCGCCGCGGGCGGCGCGCTTGTCGTCATGCTTGTGGTCACCGCAAGGGCCGCTGGGGCGGACCCATCCGTCTCGCGCCAGCTGCGACCGGCCGCCGCCCCCCGAGTGCAGTTGAGCCGAGACCAGCGGGTTGTGCTTCCGGGCGGCGCCGTCGTCCACCGCTTTCAGCAGCGGGTGGGCGGGCGAGCCGTCCTGGGCGCCGAAGCGATCGTCGACGACGGCCCCGGTGCGGCGCCGCGGCTGGTCGCGGACTCCACCAAGCCCGCCATCGAGCCTCCCGGTCAGGCCGGCATCGGGCAAGCCCAGGCGATCCAGGCCGCCTCCAACAGCGTCGGCGTCGCAAGGCTGCGAGGCAGGGTTTCGACCGGCCTCGTGATTCAGCCGGGGGAGGGAGGGACGCTCGTGTGGAGGGTGGTCATCCCGTCGGCTCGCCCGCTTGGTGACTTCGAGGTGCTTGTCGACGCGGCGACCGGGGAGGTCTTGGCCCGACACAACCTGCTCGAGCGCTTTCAGACCGGCAAGGCGATGCTGTACAAGGTCAACCCGGTGGTGCAGCACAACGGGGCGAAGCACCTGTGGGGAGATCGCCACGATCGCGATACCCGGCTCCTGCGGCGTCTGCGCCGGCGTGTG
>DATFON010000031.1:0-4765 GCA_035265465.1 Solirubrobacterales bacterium
CGCCCTCGCCGATACGCTCGAGCACTTGGACGCCGCCGGAGTGCGCTGCGTCGGCGCGGGAGCGAACGAGGCCGAGGCCCGTGTTCCCGTGACGCTGGAGGCGAATGGGGAGCGGCTTCGAGTCGTTGCCTTCGCCGATCACCCCGCCGAATACGCAGCCAGATCCGAACGTCCGGGCATCGCCTTCGCCGATACGTCGCGACGCAAGCTGCCGGACTGGCTACTGGACGTGGCGCAGGGTGACGCAGGCGAGTCCGTGCTGGTCTGCGCGCACTGGGGTCCGAACATGTCCCCGCGACCGGTCCCGGAGGTCCGCAGGGCAGCCCGGGCGCTCGAGCGCGCGGGCGCGACGCTGATCGCCGGGCACTCCGCGCACGTGGTCCACGGTATGGAGGGCCACGTCCTCTACGACCTCGGTGACTTCATCGACGACTACGCGCCCGATCCGACCTTGCGCAGCGACTTGGGCCTGCTGTGGTTCGTCGAATTGACGGCGAACGAGCTGGTCCGCGTCGAGGCCCTGCCGCTCAAGCTCGATCGCTGCCGCACCCGGCTTGCGGGGGAATCGGAGCGGGACTGGATCGAGCGGCGGTTTCTGGAAGCGTGCGCCGATTTCGGAACCTCCGTCGAAGCGCGGGACCACCGGCTCGTGATCGAGCCCTAGCTAGCCACCGAGCGCCAGCGCGCGGAGCTCGGTGAGCCGAGCGCCGCTTAGCGCGCAGGCCCGCCAGCTCTCGCCGCGGTCCACGCTCTCCCAGAGCTGACCGTCGGTGAGGCCCGCGAACAGGCGGCCGTCCGCCGCCACGAGCGCGTACGGCATCGCGGGCAGCGGCTCCGGAAGCCCGCCCGCGAGCGGGCGCCACTCGCCGTCGCGGCGCCGGAAGATGCGCGCCTCGGGATCGCCACCCCCGTGGGCGGCGAAGGGGCCGGTGCTGGCGGAGACATACCAGAGGTCGGATCCTCGGGATCGACCGCCACCGCCCAGGTGTAGTTTCGGTCGCGGCCCTCGTCAGCCGGGTGCCAGGTATCGCCGCCGTCCTCGCTGAAAGCCGCTCCGCCGCCTCCGGCCTCGTATGCCCGACCCTCCACGCGGGGGTGCCAGGCCAGGCAGTGGACGTCGCGCTGGGCGCCGGGGCGATGGTCCTGCCAGCTCCGCCCGCCGTCCGTCGATCGCATCAACCCGCCGAGCTCGATGCCGACGAGAAGGGTCTCCGCGTCGTGGGGGCTCGGCGCGATCCAGCGCACGTGCGAGGTCCAGGGTCGCGGCGGAAAGCTGCCACGTCGGTCGCGAGGGCAGCTCCAGCAGCGCCTCGAGCTCCCGCCAGTTGCGGCCACCGTCGTCGCTGCGATACAGCCTGCTCGGCTCGGTGCCGGCGTAGACGGCGCCGTCGGCCGCGCGGACAGCGAGCGAGAATACGCCCGGCTCGGGGAGGTCGCAGTCGACTCACGTTTGCCGGCCATCGGCCGTGCGGCGCACCCCGCCCTCTCGAAGGCCGGCGTAGACCGTCTCGGGATCGCGGGGATCGACGGCGAGGCACTGGGCGCCGCTTCCCCGAAGCGAGAGCTCAACCGCCCACTCGCCGCCGCTCTCCGTGAGCCGGGCGACCCCGTCGCCGGTGGCGGCGTAGAGGCGGGTCGCCTCGCCGGCTGGGCTCGCGGTTTCCATCCCCCTGTTTGCAGCGAAGTCGAACTGGCGCGGTGACCGGCTCAGAGTCCTCGATACTCGGCGTGGCGAGCTTCGGCGACTGGGACGAGGCGATGGGGCTGGCGAACGGCCACGGCTACGGGCTGTCGGCGGCCGTCTACACGGAGAACTCGCGCACGGCATTCCGCTTCCGCGAGGCGGTCAGCTCCGGGATGGTGAGCATCAACAACTCGACCTCGGGGGCGGAGGCGCACCCGCCGTTCGGCGGCAACGGAAAGTCCGGCAACGGCTCCCGCCAATCAGGGGATGCGCAGTCGCCCGCGCTTCGAGGTTCTGGCTTCCGCGCGCTCGACCGAGTCGCCCATCAGCCAGAACATGGGCGGCCACAGGCCGACGAACAGGGCCCGGCGCTCGGCGTTACCGCGCTCGTCTTGGTCAACCGTCTTGGCGCGGATCCATAGCGCGATGCAGAGCCCGATCGATCCGATCGAGACCGCGTGCAGGTGCCACCCGTGGAGCCCCATCCTGTGCAGCGCGCTCGTCAACACACTGCCCCGTTGCCCGCTTCACCGCCTGCCTATTCGCAGCCGGTAGATACCGGGCTTCAGCGGGTAGCGGTCCGTCGTGCCGCGTCGCATGCCGCTGAACCGCCGTCTCGGGACCGCAGCCCGCTGGCCCGTCGGGGTCGCGTTGACGTCGTGGCGCTACATGTGGCGCACCACCCCGATGCACCGCGACGAGGTGGAGGGCTCGTCCGCCGAGGACGCGCCGCCCTCGATTCCCGCCACCGTCGACCAGGCTGAAATCCAGCTCCCCGAGCGCGGCGTGGGGCCGCTCTTCCATCGCCACTACCGAACGAGGATCCGGGACGCCCGGCTCCAGGCCGCGGAGCTGATCCGCGAGGTCAGCTGTGATCCCGACAGGGTCGCTCCTTCTGAGTTCGCCTCCTTTCACAAGGTGCGTGGCGAACCGGGCCGGATGGCGGTCGGCGACGAGTACGTGGTCCGCATGCCCGGACCCTGGGACGGGCCGGTGCGGGTCATCGCGTGCGTCCCGGATTCGTTTCGGCTGGCGACGCTCGAGGGCCACCTCGAGGCGGGTCAGATCGAATTCCGGGCGAGACAGGGGGACGAGGGCGTCGTATTCGAGATCGAAAGCTGGGCCCGAAGCGGCGATCGTCTCTCAGATCTGCTCTATGACCGGCTGCGCATGAGCAAGGAGGTCCAGCTGCACATGTGGACGTCGACCCTGGAACGGATCGTGAAGCTCGCGGGCGGGCGGATGACCGGCGGCATCGACATCCACACGCGGAAGATCCCCTCGGCCGAGCTTCGATGAGCCGCAACCCCGCCGGGGTGCGGATCCGCCGCGAGCTCGACTCGCTCGCACGCCGCGAGGTCAACTTCGATCCCGGCCGGCTGTCGGAGCTCTCGCGCGGCGACCCCTGGCATGTGGACGACTATTGCACGCAGCTCCCGTCGGAGTTGAGCGGGCCTCCGCTCGACGGCGGCAGCTTCGAGGTCGCACGGCGCCTGATGCGCCACTACGAATTCGCCAACCCGCGCGTCGTCCGCGCCTTCTATGGGGCCGGAGCCCCGCTGGAGCGACGCAACATGCTGCTCCAGATCCGGTTCGCCGGCCTGCGGTTTCTCGTCGGCGTTCGCATCGAGGTCGTGTTCGACGAGACCCGGGAGATCGACGGCCGCCGGGTGCGGGTATGGGGCTGGGCCTACCGGACGCTCGACGGCCACCTCGAGCGCGGCCAGATGGACTACCAGGTGTGGAAGTGGCTGGATACGGGGCGTATCGAATTCCGGATTCACGCCGTGTCGGAGATCGCCGATATCCCGAACCCCTTCGTGCGCTTCGGCTTTCGGCTGCTCGGCCGCCGCGAGCAGGTGAGGTTCGCCCGCGAGTGCGGCTCCAGAATGGTGCGGCTGACGCAGGCGAGCCTCGCCTCCGAAGGCGACGCCGAGCCGCGGCCGCGGATCGTCGGCGGCCTGATCGTCTCGCCGACGGCCCGGCGGCGGTGATGGGCCGGCGCTGGAGCGCTAGCGGCGTCGCCCCGGCGCCGCCAACACGGCCTCCGCGGCCTCGAGGCGATGCTGCTCGATCTCGGCCGCTTGGCGTTCGGCCCGGCCCTGCAGCTCTGCGAAGTCAAATCCCGATAGGCCATCGCCCATCGCGCGCTCCACGGCGACCCACATCTCCCGCTTTCCGGTGATCCCGAGATACAGACCCTCGAGCTCGACCAGCCGGCTGAGCGGCGAGTGGCCGGTGATCTGGCCGTTCAGCTTCAGGCGCCCGAGCTTCTCCGCCGCCCAGGCCCCGCAGGTCTTCAGCGGATCGGGGCGAATCGCCAATTCCTGCATCAGTCGCTTCAGGGTCTCGCGGTCCGTCTCGATCTCGTGCACGAGACGATCGAGAAAGTCACCCAGGGACGTGCCCTGGTTGCTGGCGCGGCTGCGTTTGGCCAACTCGCGTCCGAGCGTCGAGCCGGCCAGATGATCGTTGAGATAGATCGAGAGGAGGTTGTCTCTGTTCATGGCGATCCGTCCTTGGTCGTCAGCGCGAACGTTCAGCTGGGCGCGGACCGCCCGTCATGCGCAGCCACTCGAAGCGAAGGCGGTCCACATCTCCGCTCTTTCGGCCTAGCCATTCGGAACGGAGCCGGTCTACTTCGGCGCCCTCGCCCAGATCGAGGTAGTCGATACCGCGCGCCGCCAGCCAGGTATCGAAGCTCCGAGCCAGCTCGAAGGACGCCCACTCGCCGACATCCGGTGGGGCGGGGATTTGGGCGGAGCGCTGGTCCACCTGTCGCCTCTTCCCCGAATCCCGGTCGCGCAACCCGACTTCTCACCGATTACCGCAAAGCATCAGCGCCTCGAGGGCGGCTAGCGGCTACGGGCGGCGGGCGGCGGGTGCTGCGGCGAACCCCGCAGCACCCGACCCGTCCACACGCGGTCGGCGTCCGCGACCACATCCTCCGCGCGGTGGCGCAGATGTTCGCCGCCTGGCTCAGCGCGATGCCGGCGCCGCGTTACGGATGGCGATCGACCGCCGGCGAGCGAGCAACGACGCCAGGCCGTAGACGGCCGCGAGTCCCACGAGCCCGTAGAC
>DATFON010000032.1:0-10554 GCA_035265465.1 Solirubrobacterales bacterium
TGTTCAACTTCGGCCCCGAGAGCCACCTGCCGAAGATCGGGTCGAACTCCGGCTTCAGCTTCCACGTCTACTGCCTCGACAACAGCGCACCCGCTTGCCCGACGATGGAGTCCCTCCCCTTCGACAACGCCGACGACATGGCGCTCGAGACCGACCGGGCGCTGATGCTCACCGAGTTCGGCGCCACGAACGAGCGCCCCAGGATCGAGCACATCGTCGACCTGGCGGACGAGCACATGGTGTCGTGGATGTGGTGGGCCTACTGCGGCTGCGACGATCCCACGACGACCGGCCCCGGAGACCTGCAGGCGATCGTGAAGGATCCGCGCAAGCCCCCGCGCGGCTCAAACGTCCTGCGCCGCAAGCTCGCGCTGCTGGAGCGCCCGTATCCCCAGGCCGTGGCGGGTACGCCGACTGGGTTCCGCTACCACCCGGACACCAACGTCTTCCAGCTCGCTTACGAGGCCACCGCCCCGAACGGAGAGCGGCTCGGCCGCCGGATAAAGACCCGGATCTACGTGCCGAGAAGGCACTACCCCGATGGCTACGACGCCGACGTCACCGGGGCGAAGGTCACCTCCGACCCGGATGCGAAGCACCTGGTCCTGAAGCGCAGGGCGAGGGGCCGCCACGTGAGCCTGAGGCTCACGCCAGCGCGCTAGAGCCCAACTAGAGGCGGGCTTCGCCGCCTGACGTCACCTGCTGCTGCGGCGACAAGTCGCCGCTCGTCACACCTCGGAGTCGTCCTGCTCCACGAGCGGGGCCAGCTCCGCGGCGCAGGTCGTGCAAAGCGCTGCCGTCGCTCCGTCGTCGAGGATGCGCTGCTTCTCCGCCTGCGTGAGCGTGGCGCCGCAGTTCTCGCAGTTCTGCGGCAGCTCCTCGATGGTGCGCTCCTCCAACCTCATCGAGCTCAGTCTACGCAGGCCGTCAGTACGGCGGAAGGTCGGCGTACCACTCCCCGAGCGCACGGAAAGCGGACCAGAACTCGCGCTTGGACTCCTCGGAGTCCAATGACTCGTCGATGTCGGGTACGTAGAGCGCGTCGATCGTCGGCGTCAGCTCCTGAAGGCTGCCCGGCGCAGGTGCCAGCGTTCGCGACAGCGGCACGTCGAGCTCGTTGAGCGTTTCGAGCGCGCGGCCCCCCATCACCACCACGATTCTGGGCTGCACGATCGCAAGCTCCTCCACGATGCGCTCGATGCATTCCCCGCCGGCCAGCGAGGGATCCGAGACCGGGCACTTCACGCACAGCGTCCCGTACACCACGAGCGGATCGATGTTCAGACGCTTGAAGCTCTTGCGGAGCGCGTTGCCCGCGCGCCCGTAAAAGGCGACGCCCTCCTCGATCTCCGCCGCCGTCGGCGCGAACTTCAACAGGAAGATGTCCGCCTGCGGATGCCCGGACCCGAGGACCGGCATGAGATTGCCGCGCGGGCAGTGCGAGCACTCCTGCAGGCGATGGGTGAGCTGGTTCAGCTCGCGGATCGCCCGCTCGAGGTACTTCTCCTGGATCTCGTCGTCGGTGGTGGGCAAGTTGACTTCCTGTCTGGCTGCGCTGCGCGGTCCCTTCTTTGACGGCCCCGACTCTGCTCCTCCCGCGTGCATCAGCGCGTGCGCTTCTCGCGGCGGCGTGCGGCCGACGCCGACCGGCCGGATGTCTGGAGGAGCTTCAGTGCCTGAACGTAGATCAGGTTCTTGTGCTTGCGCACGATGTCCGCGTCGCGCATGGCCTCCAGGAACTCCTCGGGGCCGTCGAAGTCGTGCACCCGGATCATCACGCTCCCAAGCCCCTGCGCGACGTGGCTGTCCGATCCCGCTCCCGGGACGAGCCGGTACTTGCGGGCGAACCGCTCGGCCTCCTCGTTGAACGCCGTGAGCGCGACCCTCGGGTTGAACACCTCCAGAATGTCGATCTGATCGACGATGTCGAGGAGGTGCTCGTAGTCCGGGACTGAGTGCAGTCGGTCGAACGGGTGCGGCACGTACACGAGTCCGCCCTGGCGGCGGATTTCGGCGATCGTCTCCGCCATGGTCATCCCCCGCGGGATCTTCTCCTCGATGAACAGGCCGATCACCTCGCCCTGCTCGGCGGTCTTCACCTCCTCGGCGACGATCACCTTGACGTCGCCGGTCTCCTCAGCCAGGTCGCGTGCCGCCAGTGCCCCCGAGATCTCGTTGTGATCGGTGATCGCGATCGCCCCGAGGCCGCGCTCCTTGGCTGTCGACAGAAGGACGTCCACGGGGGTCGCGCAATCCGGTGAGTGGTCGGTGTGCATGTGAAGATCGACGTGGATCGACGGCCGGCCGGCGAGCCTCTTTCGCACGTCGGGGTTGCCGGCCGGATCGCGGCGCTTCGCCTCCAGGCGCCGGTACACCTCCTCCACCTGATCCGTCACCGCCTCCCAGTCCCGGACGAACCCGCGGGCGCCACGCACGAGCTCCTTCCGAAGCCCGGACTCGGAGATGAGCCGCTCCAGCTGTCCGGCAAGGGTGAGCGCGTCCCCCGCCGGGAACAGCAGGCCTCGCTCCCCCTCGCCGATCAGCTCCTGATACAGCGGCAGATACGACGCCACCGGCACAGTGCCGGTGGCAAGCGCCTCGCGGATCAAGCCGGGCGCTGCCCGCGGCCCCCCGGAGGTCGCACAGACGATGTCGGCCCCCGCGATCAGCTCCTCCGGGGCGGCCTGCCGGGGTCCCAGTATGTGGACGCGCTCGCGAAGCCGCTTCGCGAGCCGGACCTCGGTCGCACCCGGTGTCCAGACCGCCGCCTCCCAGTTCATGTCCAGCGGCACGCGCCGCAGCGCGCGAAGGAAAAGCCGCAGGGCGCCTCGCTCCTCCTCGAGACAGAACGCGATCCTCACCGGAGCGCCGTCGGGCGATGCTCCGTCCCGCGGCCAGAATCCCTCGAGGTCACCGTCCGCTCCGGGCTCCACCAGCTCGTACGTGCCGGGGAAGAACCTCTCGATCAACTCAGACGTGGCCTGCGAGCTGACGGTGCGGGCATCGAGTCGCCCGAAGAAGATCTCCACCAGCGGGCGCGCGACCTGGGTCGAGAGGATGCGTTCGCTCGGCTCGTGGAAGGTGCCGACGTTCAACGACCGGGAGTGGCGCAGCGCCACCGCGCTCGCGCTCGGCGCGAACGGATCGTGCACGTGGACGAGATCGAATTCGACGCCACCGAGCAGGTCCTCGAGCGGCCGGCTGAGGTCGATCGGCACCGGTGCCGTCCGCGGGCCCGGTCCGCGCGGCATCGAGAGACTCGAGCCCACGGCGAGGACGGGGGGGCCGCCGTCGCCGCCGGCGCGCTCGCCCTTCCAGGCGCGCCCGAAGAGCGCCGCCGGCCGGTCGCGGGCGGCGAGAATCGCGCGGCGCGATTCGCGAACCGCGGCACGGGATCCCGACGGCGCAGCGACTACAACACGATGACCGCGTGCCGCGAGGCCGGCTGAAACCCGTTCGACGAACTCGTTGACCTCGTGCGTGGCACCCCAGGGGTGGGGACTCACCTGAACGATCGACATCGACTCCCGGGGCACGCCGGGAGCATAGAAGCGACGCTATTCGGTCGCCGTCGACTCCGTCGCGAGCTCCTTCGCGCGCTTGCCGGGGGCCTTGCGCGCGTGCTCGCGGATGAACGCCTCCGTCTGTTCCCTGGCCTCGTCGTCGGGCCGCTGCGTGTGCGGGGACTTCATGAGGTAGCTGGACGGACCGTCGAGCTGGCCGGCGACGCCGTCGTTGAGTGCGAGCTTCGTGATCCGCACGGCGTCGATCACGATGCCAGCCGAGTTCGGGGAATCCCAGACCTCGAGCTTGAGCTCGACATTCAGCGGCACGTCGCCGAAGGAACGACCCTCGAGCCTGATGTGCGCCCACTTGCGATCGGTGAGCCAGGCGACGTAGTCCGAGGGACCGACGTGGACGTCGTCCGCGGGCAGCTCGTGGCCCATGATCGAGGTGACCGCGTTGGTCTTGGACTCCTTCTTGGAGGCAAGCCGCTCGCGCTCGAGCATGTTGTAGAAGTCCATGTTGCCGCCGACGTTGAGCTGGGAGGTGCGCTCGAGGCGAACCCCGCGATTGTGGAACAGTCGCGCTAGCTGGCGGTGGACGATCGTCGCTCCGACCTGCGACTTGATGTCGTCGCCGATGATCGGGAGCCCGGCCTCGCTGAAGCGCCCATCCCAGTAGTCCTCGCGAGCGATGAAGACCGGCAAACAGTTGACGAAGCCCACCCCGGCCTGGAGCGCCTGCTCGACGTACCACTTGGTGGCCTGCTCGGAGCCCACCGGGAGATAGCAGACGAGAACGTCCGCCCTGGTGTCCTGCAGGATTCCGACGACGTCGTCCGTCTGGCCCGGCGCCTTGGTGATCTTCTCCTTGAGGTACTTGCCGAGCCCGTCATGGGTCATACCGCGATGCACCGGTACGCCGAGCTCGGGAACGTCCGCGAACTTGATCGTGTCGTTCTGGCCGGCCCAGATGGCCTCGCCGATGTCCTTGCCCACCTTCTCGGCATCGATGTCGAACGCGGCGACGAACTCGATGTCACGCACGTGGTAGCCGCCGAGGTCCACGTGCATCAGGCCCGGCACCTCCTCGCTGGGGTCGGCATCCGCGTAGTAGGTCACGCCCTGGATCAGGGAGTTGGCGCAGTTGCCGACGCCGACGATCGCGACCCGTACTTTGCCGTCGTCGATCAGGTGGCCGTTGCCGGCGGCGGCGTCGTGCGATCCGATCTCGGTGCTCATTCGGTTCGAAGTCCTCCTCGCGGCGAGTGGGAGCCTCCTACTATGCCGCACTCGTGTGGGGGTTACACCTCGGGGATGTCCAGTGCCCTCAGTTGACCCCGCACGTGCCATACCCGTTGCACGGTGGTGATTGCCGTGAGCGCCGCCATAGCGTAGATGGCCGGCGCCAGCAGCTCAATGTCGAAGATCCCGGCACCCTTCGCGAACACCAGGCCGACCGACAGAATGATTACCCGTACCGGCCGCGTGGCAATCCCGACCTTGCACTCAACCCCGAGCGCCTCCGCCCGAGCGCGGGTGTAGGAGACCATCAGGGAACCGAGCACGGTCAAGACGCAGGCCGCGGCCGGGATGGCATGGCCCGTGTCGGCGAAGTACCAGGCGACGGCGGTGATGACCACGCCCTCCTCGATCCGATCGAGAGTCGAGTCGAGGAAGGCGCCGAACATCGTGCCCTTCCCGGACATGCGGGAGTAGCGCCCATCGAGCGTGTCCATCACCGAGCCGACGATGAATGCGAGCCCTCCGAGCACGAACAGGCGCTGCGTGATGAGCGCGGCGGCGGCAAGGTTCAGCACCAGGCCGGTGAGTGAGATCCCGTTCGGCGTCAGCCGAGACTCGATGAGGCGGCCGCGTGCGTAGGCACGGAACTCGTCGGTCGTGCGCACATCCCGAAGCTGTCCGCCACCAGGAGCCTCCGTCACGAGGGAGACGCTACAGGGGTATTAGAGGCGGCGACTTTGTCGACGCAGATGCATGTAAGGCGGCGAAGCCGCCGCAAGTGATTCAGTGCAGTGGGACCAGGCTCGGTTCGAAATCAGCGCGGTCAGGCCGGGGCTTCGTCGATGCCCTCGCGCCAGGACCAGGCGTCTGGTCGCAGCCTGGCAAGCTGATGAGCGCTCACGGCAGCAAGGCAGGCCACCATCGCACCGACCGCCGCGTCGAACCAGTAGTGGTTCGCCGTCACCACGATCACGAAGAACACCGTCAGCGGATAGACGGACCATAGGAGCCGTGCCCCCGCGCTCTGCACCAGGTTGATCGCCGCCACCGCGACCATCAGCGAGAACGCGATGTGCATGCTCGGAACGGCCGCGTAGGGATTGACCAGGAGGCTCGTGAACGAGGAGTCCTGGTTCGCGCTAGTGAACGCCGCGATGGTGTCTGTGAAGCCGACGCCGGGGAACATCCGGGGCGGCGCGGTCGGGTAGAGCAGGTAGCCGACCAGGGCGAGACCCATCGCCACCAGGAACATGTTCCGCACGAAGTTGAAGTGGTCGTTCCGGTAGAGGTAGAGCCACACCAGGAACGCCGTGGTGATCACGAAATGGCTGTTGAAGTACATCCAGTTCGCCATGTCGATGATCCACTGATGATTCAGGAAAGCCTGCTGGAAGGCGGGCTCGAAGAACGCGCCAAGCGACCGTTCGAGGTGCATGATGTGGAGGCCGTTCGCGATCGCCGCAGCAGGACGGGAGTCGGCGATTCCCCGAGCCACCTGGTAGCCCTGGTAGGCAACGACGAACAGGACGATCTGGCGAAACAGATCGCGCCAACCGTGTGGCAGTCGACTGCCGACGCTTTGGACAAGTTGAGGCACGGGACGGTGGAGCGGGATTGTAACCGCGGTTCTTCGACCGCTCCGAGACCGTCCCTGCAATCGACGCCTGAGCTCCGCCCATATGCTCGGCCCATGAGTCGGGCCGGCTGGAAGCGACCTCCCAAGCGGCGGGTTCGCGCAATTCGAGACCGCCTGCGAGAGCTGTACGGGCGCCCGGTGAACCAGCCGCACCGCCATCCCATCGCAGAGCTGGTCCGCACGGTCCTGTCCCAGAACACCAACGACACGAATCGCGACGTGGCCTACGAGCGGCTGCGCGAGCGATTTCCCACGTGGGAGGAGGTGCGCGACGCCCCGGTCGATGAGGTCATCGACGCGATCCGACCCGGCGGGCTTGCCAATACGAAGGGACCTCGCATCCAGGCGATCCTCAGACAGCTTCAGGACCACCCCGATCTCGACTGGCTCGAGACGGCCTCCCGAGACGACGCCGTCGACTTCCTCACCGCGCTTCCCGGTGTGGGCCGCAAGACGGCGGCATGCGTCCTCATCTTCGCCTTCGATCGACCTGAGATCCCGGTCGATACCCACGTGTACCGCGTCGGCGGCAGGCTGGGCCTGTTTCGCGAGCGGGCCTCGTTCGAGGAGGCCCACGACGAGATGCTTCGGGTCGTCGACCCCGAGGATGCCTACGAGCTCCACATCAACCTGATCCGCCACGGCAGGGAGATCTGCCGGCCCCGTCCGCGCTGCGACGCCTGCGCGCTACGCCGGATGTGCCCGTACTGGCGCCGGTTGGGTAGATGATTCCGGCGTTTTCTCCCCTCCCGAATCACCTGCGGCGGCTTCGCCGCCTCACATGCATCTGCGTCGACAAAGTCGCCGCCTCTCTGAATTGGCCCGCCAGCTAAAGGATTTCTCCCTGGCGACCGATGGAATCACTGGATGTGCGTGTCCACGCCTGCCTAGGGAAGGGCTCGCCCACGTAGATCTTCAGAGGAGGCCCCTTGAGCTCCAGTTCCCATCATCGCGTCGATCGCCGTTTCCTGATCGCGGCAGGGGTCCTCGGACTCCTTGCGTTTGTCACCCTCGCCCTCTCCGCGCAGCCAGCCGACGCGCGTAAGGGCGAAGCCAAAGTCAAGGTCATGACCCGGAACCTGTTTCTCGGAGCCGACCTGGGCCCGGGAATCGACGCCAAGAACTTCGACGAGCTCAAGGACGCCGCCGGACAGATCCTGAACCAGGTCGACGAGAACAAGTTCCAGGTCCGGGCCAAGGGCCTGGCCACGGAGATATTGAGGAAGAAGCCGGATCTCGTCGGATTGCAGGAGGCCGCCCTTTGGCGCGACGCCCCCTGCGGGTCTCCGTTCATTCCGCCCCAGGCGACGCACGTCCGCAAGGGCGGGGAGTTCCTCGGGCTGCTGATGAACCAGCTCAACAAGGGCGGGAACCGCTACCGCCTGGTAATCGAGGAACCGGAATTCGACTTCGAGGCGCCCGCCAACACCGACGGCAGCCCGGACCACAGTTGCGACATCAACGGCCGCCTCACCATGCGCGACGCCATCCTGGCTCGCCGCCACGCCGGGGTCAAGACCAAGGACCCCGACGCCGCGCACTTCGAGACCCTGCTGCAGGTGAGCGTCAGCGGATTCCCGGTCCCGGTGACGCGCGGTTGGACGAGCGTGAAAGCCAAGGTCGGCGACAGCCCGCGGTTCCGGTTCGTGAACACCCATCTCGAGGCGTTCGACAACCAGGAGAGCAACCACACGAACCAGGGCACCGACGTGGGCAACGGCAAGGTCCGCAAGGCGCAGGCACTGGAGCTCATCGCGCAGGGCGGGCCGGCGTCCGGCGACAAGCCGGTAATCCTGCTGGGCGACATCAACTCGGACGTCAAGACCCAGCTGAAGCCGGGGGACGGCGCCGCGAACTGGGCGCTGCTTCAGGCCGGATTCGCGGAGCGCAGCACGCGGGACCCCCTCAGCTGCTGCCTCAACGCCGACGTGCTCACGGTGGGCGGCGGCGCCGACGTCTCACAGTTCGACCACAAGGTCGACCACATCATGACCAACGATCCCGACCACGTTCGGCGAGGGCGCACCGCAGTTACTGGACGCCGGCCGCACAACGGTTTCTGGGACTCCGACCACGCGGGCTTGTTCAGCGCTTTGAAATTCCACTAACGGTCACGGACCGGTGCGGGTTGCGCGCCGAGAGCCGCTGAGGTTGATGATTTGCCTCCTCCAGCCTCAGCGCCTCGGCGCGGAGCCCGGCCGGTCCGCCCATCGATCCCCCACGGCGGCTGGTTAGTATCTCGGCGCCGCCGCTGCCTCGCGGCGTCGGCGTAGCGGTATGAAGCGGCCCATCGTCATGTTCATCGTGCTCGCGGCCATCTGCCTGGTCGTGCTGCCGTTCTGGGCGCTGCAGACGAAGGGGGGCGCGGATGCATCGCCCGAGGCGTCGGTCCCACCCACCGACCAGCAGGGCCTCCAGCTCTTCCAGATCAATTGCGGCGCCTGCCATACGCTCGCCGCGGCGGGCACGGACGGGGTCGTCGGCCCGAACCTGGATCAGCTCCTGGCGACGGGCGCGAAAACGCCGGACACCGTCAAGGGGAACTACCAGCGGGTCGTGAACGCGGTGGAACAGGGCGTCGGAGGCCGCATGCCCAAGGGCCTGGTCCAAGGCGAGCAGGTGAGGACCGTCGCCCAGTTCGTCGCCGACAACGTCGCGTACGTCGACTCGCCCTGAGCCCGGGCGAGCCTCGCGGGTCCGGGCACCGAGGATCGGGGAATTGGCGCTTTGTTGCCGCATAGCGGCAATAAGGCGTCAGTCGCGAGCCGGACCAGCCCTGGGTGCCCGTTTTGGACGCCGCACGGCGGTATGCGCCCTCGCGAGTGAAGGCCTTGCGTCACGCATGAATCTGCTACGCTCAGACTCAGATTTCTTAGGCGAAACACTTAGAAGGAGAGCGCAGTGGCAAAGACCATCGGAATCGACCTTGGAACCACGAACTCTTGCGTGGCCGTCCTCGAGGGCGGCGACGCGACGGTATTGGAGAACGCCGAGGGTGGGCGCACCACCCCATCGGTTGTGGCGTTCACCGACTCCGGCGATCGGCTCGTTGGCACGGTCGCCAAGCGCCAGGCGGTCATGAACCCCGAGAACACGGTGTTCTCGATCAAGCGGTTCATGGGCCGCAAGGAGGCCGAGGTCAAGGAGGAGGAGACCATCGTCCCGTACAAGGTCGAAGCGGGGCCGAACGGCGACGTCCGCGTGGATGTCCGCGGCAAGCAGTACTCGCCGCCTGAGATCTCCGCGATGATCCTCCAGAAGCTCAAGGCGGATGCCGAGGCGAAGCTCGGGCAGACCGTCGACTCGGCGGTCATCACCGTACCCGCCTACTTCAACGACGATCAGCGGCAGGCCACCAAGGACGCCGGCAAGATCGCCGGGCTCGAGGTGAAGCGGATCATCAACGAGCCGACCGCCGCGTCGCTGGCGTACGGCCTCGACAAGGAGTCCGATCAGACCATCCTCGTGTTCGACCTCGGCGGTGGGACGTTCGACGTCTCCGTGCTCGAGATCGGCGAAGGAGTCTTCGAGGTGAAGTCCACCTCGGGCGACAACCACCTGGGCGGGGACAACTGGGACAAGGCGATCGTCGAGTGGATGGTTGCCGAGTACAAGCGCGACCAGGGCATCGACCTGTCGGCCGACAAGAACTCGCTCCAGCGCCTCTACGAGGCCGCCGAGAAGGCGAAGATCGAGCTGTCGACGACGCAGGAGACGCAGATCAACCTGCCCTTCATCACGGCAGACGCCAGCGGCCCGAAGCACCTGGAGATGAAGCTCACCCGGGCGAAGCTCAACGAGCTGACCTCCGACCTGCTGGATCGCATCGTGGGTCCCGTGAAGCAGGCGCTGGCCGACGCCGGTGCCAGCATCGACCACGTCGTTCTGGTGGGCGGCATGACCCGCATGCCGGCCGTGCAGGAGAGGGTCAAGGAGCTCACCGGGAAGGACCCGCATCGCGGCGTTAACCCGGATGAGGTCGTCGCCATCGGCGCGGCGATCCAGGCGGGCGTCCTGGCCGGCGACGTGAAGGACGTGCTGCTGCTGGACGTGACCCCGCTGTCGCTCGGGATCGAGACGAAGGGCGGCGTGTTCACGAAGCTGATCGAGCGCAACACGACGATCCCGACCCGCAAGTCGGAGATCTTCTCGACCGCCGACGACAATCAG